>CACZRP010000047.1 GCA_902783575.1 uncultured Eubacteriales bacterium | reverse complement strand
TCTCCGCTACTATGCGCGAATGGCTCAGTGGTAGAGCATCGCCTTGCCAAGGCGAGGGTCGCGAGTTCGAATCTCGTTTCGCGCTCTCAAAAACCAGTGTTTGACACTGGTTTTTTTGTTACCCGATGATTCAGTTTTTCTTGAATATTTTTTCTTGAATAATTTTCAATAGCCATTTATAATGTTATTAACTATGCAGATACAGGAACGTTCATTGATGGATAAAATCATAATCTATACCGATGGAGCCTGCAGGGGAAATCCTGGACCGGGCGGCTATGGAGTGGTACTTCGCTTTGTGGATTCTCAGGGCTCACTTCATACCAGAGAGCTTTCCGGAGGCTACAGAAATACGACCAACAACCGTATGGAGCTGATGGGCGTCATTACAGCTTTGGAGGCGCTCAAAAGGCCTTGTGAGGTTGATTTATATACGGATTCTTCTTACGTTGTCAATGCATTTAAACAGGGCTGGCTGAAGAAATGGATCAGCTTCCAGTGGCATAAGGATGCCAGACGGAAAGAGCCTGTGAAAAACGCGGAGCTCTGGCAGAGACTTCTTAAGGCTATGGAACCTCATCAGGTGACCTATCACTGGGTCAAAGGGCATGCGGAAAACGAATTCAACAATCGCTGTGATGAGCTGGCCGTACGCGCCGCGCTTGACAGAGAAGACTGGAAGGAAGATAATGGAGTATCGGGAGTGGAGTAATTTTTTAATTCCCTATTCACAGGCGGTGCAGGAGCTGATCGTTAAATTTGAAAACATCATTTCCGAATACCGCAGTCTGGACCGTTATTCACCGGTGGAACAGGTTTCTGGCCGGGTGAAAAGCGTTGAAAGCATCTTGGATAAAATGCGCCGTCAGGACATTTCCATGGAGGATCTGGAAGACCGTATGACAGACATCGCAGGTATCCGTATTATCTGCCGGTTTGTCGAGGATATCGATACGGTCGTCGAAATGATCCGGAAACGGAAAGACATGGAGGTCATTGAAGAGACCAATTATATTGCTCATAAAAAAGCCAGCGGTTACCGCAGCTACCATATGATCGTCAGCTATCCGGTATATACCGTCTGGGGTGATAAGCATATTAAAGCGGAAATTCAGATCCGTACCCTGGGAATGAATTTCTGGTCAACCATCGAACATTCTCTTTCATATAAATATAAAGGCAAACTGCCGGAGGATGTTCTGAAGCGTTTGCAGCGGGCGTCGGAGGCAGCCTTTGAGATGGATCAGGAGATGTCTTCGATCAGGGATGAGATAGTCAGAGAAACTATCTGATTAAATATAGCGGGAGGCTGAGCAATGAAGTGTCCGTTCTGTTCTTTTGAAGATACCAGAGTGATCGACTCCAGACCCTCGGAGGATGGTATCAGCATCAGACGCCGCAGGCTCTGTGAGAACTGCGGAAAGCGTTTTACCACCTATGAAAAGGTGGAGTCTATGCCTGTAATGGTGGTAAAGAGAGATGGCACCAGGCAGGAGTTTGACCGCCAGAAGCTGATTGAAAGAATCATGCGGTCCTGTCACAAACGGAAGGTTTCGCTGGAATCCATCGAGCAGCTGGCGGATTCCATTGAGAATGCCGCCATCAACGCTTATCATCGGGAGATTCCCACAGAGGAAATCGGTGACAGGGTGCTGCGCGGCCTCTGGGATATCGATCAGGTGGCTTATGTCCGTTTTGCTTCCATTTACAGGGATTTCGACAGCCTGGACACCTTTATGAAAGCGCTTACGGATCTGCATCAGCAGGGACGCGAATAATTTACCGTGAGGAATTGCCTTTGAGTATTCATTTTACTGATGAACAAAGGAAAGTCATCAATCATACAGATGGCGATCTGCTGGTTTCGGCCGCTGCCGGATCCGGAAAGACCGCTGTTTTGGTTGCCCGGGTCATGAGAATGCTGACGGATCCTCATGACCCGGTTTCCCTTGACCGTCTTCTTATTGTCACATTTACTACGGCAGCCGCTGCACAGATGAAGGAAAAGATTGAGGAACAGCTGGCCCGGGCCATTGAAGAGAATCCGGAAAACCGTTTCCTGGAAGAGCAGTACCGTCTGGTTCAGTCTGCCCATATTCAGACCAATCATTCTTTCAGTCTGTACGTATTACAGAACTATATTACCCAGCTTCCGGGTCTGGATCCCGGCTTCCGTGTGGCAGACGAAACGGAAGCCCAGCTGATCCGCCTGGATATTCTGCGGGATACACTTGAATATTTCTATTCGGAAGCTTTAAAAGAAAATCCGTCTTTGGAAGCTTCTGATTTTATGTGTCTTGTTAACTGCTATTCCGGAGCCCGGCAGGATCTTTCTCTGGAAAAGATTGTGCTGGATGTATTGAAATTTATGGACAGCGAACCGGATCCCCGGGGATGGCTGGAGGAGGCTGTGCACTGGTATGAGATTTCTCCTGCCTCGGGACAGCCCTATATCTACGACTATGCTGATGAACTTCTGAAGGAAAAACGGCAGGATATCGAAAGATGCATGAGAAAGCTGGAGGCGGCTCTTGAGGATGCAGCTGCCTGTGACCCCGGCTCCAAGCCTGCTCAGTCAAAAAAACTTGCAGGATTTATGTCCAGAATTTCAGAGATCCGGAGCAGTCTCTCAAAGATTTCTGAGATCCGGGACTACTGCCGGTTCGCCGGTACCATCGAATGGCCCCAGGGAGTGTATAAGCTTTCCTGGGACGAGGGCGAGACGGAGAGAAAGGATCTGTACGACGCGTTGAAGGCCGAGGTTTCCGGGATTGTGAAGCTTCATGATCTCTGCTTCAGTTCCTATGCCGGCGACATCATGACCCGTTTCACGCTGCCGGCGCTGCGAGGGTTAAAGCATCTGATTTTCCGTTTTCTTGATGCCTACCGCGCTGAAAAAAACAGAAGGAACATCCTTGAAATCGGGGATTTTGAACATTATACCCTGGAGCTTCTGGAAAATGAAGCTGTCTGCAGAGACCTGAGACAGCAGTTTGATTATATCTATGTGGATGAATATCAGGACTGCAACAAAATCCAGGAAACCATTCTGCAGAAAATAGCCCGAAAAAATAATTCCGGCCAGAGCACCAATCTGTTTATGGTGGGAGACATCAAGCAGAGCATCTACGGCTTCCGTCAGGCGGATCCTGGTCTGTTTCTCTCGAAATACAAAACCTATGGAACACTGACGGATACGAATCTTCTGCTGCTCAGTAAAAACTTCCGCAGCCAGCCGGAGATCCTGGATACGGTCAACTATCTGTTCAGCTCTCTGATGATACAGGCGGTGGGCGGACTGGATTACGGACCGGATGAATCCCTTTATCCCGGTCTCGAGGAGAGGCCTGACCGTGCCTTCGCGAGGCTCACGGTTCTGACGGCCGATGAGCAATTGTCTCAGGATGAACTGACCCGTCAGGAGGCGCGCCTGATTGCAGGACAGATTCTGGAAGAGCTTAATCTGGGAACTTCCTTATCCGATATGGTGATTCTGTTAAGGGCCACCACCAGCAGTCAGATTTACGTGGATACCTTACGGGAATATGGGATTCCCGCTGTCAGCGATTCTTCGGAGAACTTTTATGATACCCCTGAAATCCGATTTGTGGTGAACCTGCTTCAGACCATCAATAATCCGAAGCAGGATATCCCGCTCTTTGGTGTCCTTTCCTCTGAGATGATCGGCTTCAGCGAAGATCAGCTGGGCGTGATCCGCATGACTGACCAGGAGGGCTGCCTCTTTGACGCTCTGTCTCTGTATCCTGAGAAGGGAAGCGATGAAGATCTGAAGCTGAAGGTCAGCGCTTTTCTGAAGCAGCTGGATGAATGGCGGATCTATGCGTCTCTGCACAGTGTTTATGACCTTCTCTGGCACTTATATGTGGATACCAACCTGTATCTGTTTTTCGCTTCCATGCCCATGGGAATGAACCGGGCGGCAAATCTGGATCTTCTGATATCTAAAGCCGTTGTATTTGAAAACGGTACTTATCATGGCCTTTATGCCTTTCTGAGATATATTGAGCAGCTCAATAAAAACCGCCAGGAGGAGGCCGAGGCCAAGGTGGGGGTCCAGGACGGACAGGTTGTCCGGATTATGACAGTCCATAAGAGCAAAGGCCTCGAATTTCCTGTGGTCTTTGCCGCTTCTCTGGAGCATGCCTGGAATTTCCGTGATCTTTCCGAGAGAATGCTGATGCATAAGGATGGTCTGATTGGGGTTGACCAGATTGATCCTGATCAGAATACCATGATGAGTTCCCTGCCGAAGATAATTGTACAGCAAAAGAAGAAAAGGGAGATGCTGGCGGAAGAGATCCGTCTCCTGTATGTTGCTCTGACAAGAGCCAGGGACCGTCTCTATATGTCCGGAACCCGTAAAAAATCTTCCGATATTCAGGGACAGAGCATCAGTAATCCCGGCTGGAAAATCGAGGAATCAGAGCTGCTTTCCTGTAAGAACAGTCTTGATCTTCTGGAAGCCGTGATTCTCCATAAGGGAAACCATCCCTTTGATTATGATGTAAGGACTGTGCAGCCGGAGGAAAGTGAAAAAATGCCTTCCGAGGAGCCGCAGCTTCAGGTGGTTCCCGGCGATCTTTCAGAGGGAGAAAAAGCTCAGCTTTCTTACGCCTATCCCTATACGGATCTCAGCCGAATCCCGCAGCTGTTATCGGTTTCTGCCATCAAAAAAGAAAAAATGGGGCAGATCGAAGAGGAACTCCAATCCGAATCCACTGCGGAAAGCCTGGATATTTCCGATGAAAAGCTGTCGGCCGCCGACAACAGACAGGGTTCGGTGAATCTTTCCGGCGCTGAGAGGGGTACGCTGTTTCACAATATACTGGCTTCCGCTAATATTCAGCTGTTAAAGGAGCATCGGGTACAGGATATCCTTGACCAGCTGGTCAAGGAGGATCTGATTCCGAAAAACGCATCGGAGCAGGTTCCGGCATCCTGGATTCTCGGCTGGTCCAACAGCAATATATTTTATCGTATGAGTCAGTCCCCGGAAGTGTACAGGGAGGAGCCCTTCATCATGCTGATGTCTCTGGAGGAGCTGAGCGCGGTCTCCAGACTGACGGAGTCCCTTGATATTAGCCGGGTGCCTGAAGGCGTGATGATTCAGGGTATCATTGATCTGTTTTTCCTGGAAGGGGAGGAATGGGTTCTGGTGGATTACAAGACGGATCTGGTTCTGGATGAGGCAAAGCTCTCGGGATATCGCATGCAGCTGGAGCTGTACCAAAGAGCCATTGAGAACTCCACCGGGAGAAAAGTGAAAGAAAAAGTCCTATATGATGTAAGGAGACAGAAAGAGATTCAATGCTGACATCAGAGCAGGAGAAAGCGGCCGCCCATCTGTATGGCCCGGCCCTGGTCAGTGCAGGCCCCGGCTCAGGAAAGACGCGGGTGCTGACCGAAAGAATTGCGCGGCTCTGCATGGAGGTTCCGGCAGCTGATATCTGCGTTTTCACCTTTACCCAGGCGGCAGCCAGGGAGATGAAGCAGCGTTTTGAAGCTGAGGGCGGGAATGAGAAGGCCGCACAGATTGCCTTTGGAACCTTTCATTCTATCTTTTTTCGATGGCTGCGGCGCTGGGGAGTTATCAGTAAAAATACAATTGTCGACGCTGAGTCGGATGACAGCCGGGATTCTGAGATCCCGGCTTTTTCTATGGGACAAAGGGACAGAGATTCCATGAATGTCATAGGCTTTGACGAAATCATCGAACGCACAAGAGAAGCGGTTCTTCTGCGGGGATTTCGCATGAGCTACCGGTTTTTTCTGATTGATGAGTTTCAGGATATTGATTCTGTGCAGTATGACATTGTTAAAGCGCTGGTGTTTCCCGAAAACAATCTGTTTGCCGTGGGTGATGAGGATCAGTCCATTTATGGCTTCCGGGGAACCAAACCCTCGGTCATGATGGATTTTATCAGAGATTTTCCCGATGTCACTCACTTATATCTCTCGGAGAATTTTCGATGTTCCCAGGCCATCAGCAGCCTGAGTCAGTGTCTCATCAGACAGAATAGAGACAGGTTTGACAAGGACATGATTTCTCATGTGCCGTCCCCTTCGCCCGTGAAAATCAACCATTATAGGGATACCATGGAAGAACTGAGAAAAACGGCGGAGCAGATTCGCTCGCTTCATCTGGCAAAGCGAATTCCCTACCATCAGATGGCAGTGCTTCTGCGGACCAGAGTCGAGGGAGATATGATGATCAGTGCTCTGAAGGAAGCGGCGATTCCGGCGGATAACAGAATTCTGAGAGATTCGGAGTTTCAGCACAAGGATTTCGTCCTGGTACGGCGAGATCTGGAAAGATTCATGACAGCGGCAGCGGCACCGGATCTGCCTGACAGCATTCGGACCCTGTCCATCTGTTTTCCCCTTTTGAAAGACAGGGACAGAAAAGACCTGTCCGCGGAGGAAAGGATCGAAATCGAAAGCGGCATCAGAGTGATCGAAAGATTTAAAAAACTGCCCCTGTTTTTAGTAGCTATGGATCTTCTTTGGAACAGCACCTACGGAGATTATCTGAAGAATAAATGTGAAAAAAACGGGATTCCCGGGTGGTATATCCTGCTGCAGCTGATATTCCTGTCAAGAAAGGAGGGAAAGGGCGTGCGAATCACCACCATGCATGGAGCCAAGGGACTGGAATTTGAGGCTGTCTGGATCCCTGGCCTGAATGAGAACAGTATGCCCAGGTATGAGGCTGTGAGCGCCTCCGAGATTGAAGAAGAGAGAAGGCTGTTGTACGTGGCCATGACCAGAGCCAGAAAATATCTTTTCATGTCCTTTAACGATGAGCGAGAAATATCCAGATTTCTGAAGGAAATGGGGTACAGGGATCAGCCCCGGCTCCATGGACAGAGCGGATAGAGTATTGTTATTTCTGCACAGAAGTGGTATAATAGTCAAATAATCCCGTATTTTGGCTTTCGTTTTGATATGTATAGAGATACCCGAGGAGGAGCTAAATGAAATACAGATATTTATGGGGAATGAGTATTCTTCTTATTCTTGCTATGCTTCTGGCCGGCTGCAGTTCCAGTGAAGCCGAGAATTCTGAATCTGAAATTATCATCGTAATTGAAGAAGAGTCTTTTGCTGAGGAACAGCTTCCGGACGGTTCTGTCTGGAAGGATATTAATCTGTCCCACAAAACAAAACAGCAGGCGGCTTCTTATCTTAAAGATTCTGTCGAGGATACCCTTTCTTCCGCCGTTTATGTGCTGACTGACGGCAAGAAGGAATGGAAATACTCTGCGGCGGAGCTGGGAGCTTCCATCGACTATGAGCGCGTTGCCGAAAGCTTTTTAAGCGGCAGCGATGAAGATCTGAAGGCAGTATCTGTGGATCAGAAAGTCCTGCAGAATGTGGTAGATCAGATCGCGAAGGAAATTACCCAGGAGCCTGTGGACGCTACCGCTGTATTCAAGGACGGAGAGTTTACCTTTACCGAAGATAAACCCGGTTTAAAGCTGGATTCCGCCGCTCTGGAGACAACGATCAAAGAGTCTCTGGAGGAAGCTGAATTCATCGGAAGCACGAGCATTAAGCTGCAGCTTCCCGTGGAGAAGACAGAGGCCAAGGTAACCCTTGCCTCTCTGAAGGAGGGTACCCAGGTTATCGGTGAGTACACCACCGAATACAACGTTTATGAGGAAGGCCGTTCCAAAAATCTGCAGATTGCCGCTGAAAAAATCAACGGCAGTGTCGTCATGCCCGGAGAGATGTTCTCCTTTAACGAAGCGACGGAGCCCATCACAGAGGAAGAAGGCTATACCTACGCCAATATCATTTCCGGCGGCGAGTATGTGCTCGGCATCGGAGGCGGCACCTGCCAGGTTTCTACGACCCTTTATGTGGCTGTCATTCTGGCTGAGCTGGAGGTCAATGAACGCTGGTGTCACGCGTTTCCCGCCAGTTATGCGCCCATGGGTCTGGATGCCACAACCTATGAAGGACATCTTGATTTCTGCTTTACCAACGATACCGACTCGCCTGTCTATATTCAGGCCTGGTGTGAAGACGGGGAATGCAGCGTCATTCTCTATGGCAAGGAAATTCATGATCCTTCCAGAGAAGTATCCTTCTATTATGAAATCGTAGACACCATCGACAAGCCTGAACCGAAAAAGATCGAAGATCCTGAGCTTCCCGTGGGCGAAGAGGAACTGGAGGAATACGGTCACATTGGCTATGTGGTGGAGACCTATAAGACTGTCACTGAAAACGGCAATTCCGTCACGGAATGGTTCTCTGAAAGCCAGTACGACAATTCGCCCGATAAAATCAGAGTAGGAACGAAGCCTGTGGATGGAGAATCATCTACACCTCCCGCGGAAGGCGAGTCTTCGACCCCTGAAGGTGAATCCGGCGAAAACACGGAATCCGGAGAGTCTTCCGAGGGCGAGAGCTCTGTCATTAATGATGAAGAGACTCAGAACACGGATACTGAACAGGGCGGAGAAGGCGAAGCTTCTGAAGGTGATGTCACTGAAGAAAATACTGAAAACACCGGAGAAGAAGAAAACAGCGGAGAAGATATGACGGAGGACGAAGGTCTGACGGAAGAAAGCGTCGAAGAAGGCGCAGAGGAATAAAGGATAGGAGATCGAAAATGTTAAGAGAAGAACTTCTGGAAATTCTTGAGAAGGACAGCCGTATCCCGGTTCAGGAAATGGCCATCATGCTGGGCAAACCGGCAGCTGATATTGAAAATGAGATGAAAGCCATGGAACAGGAAAAGGTCATCTGCGGCTATCATACCATGATCAACTGGGATAAAACCAATCAGGAAAGAGTCACAGCCCTGATCGAGGTTAAGGTTGTTCCCCAGCGGGATGAAGGATTTGATAAAATCGCCCGCCGTATTTATGAATTCGAAGAGGTTTCCAGCGTTTTTCTGATGTCCGGACCCTTTGATCTGATGGTCATTGTGGAAGGCCATACCATGAAGGAAGTGGCTCTTTTTGTGCGCGAAAGACTGGCTGTTCTGGAAAATGTCAATGGTACGGCCACCTGCTTTGTTCTGAAAAAATACAAGGATAACGGTATCTTTATGGAATCCAGAAAGAAAGATGAAAGGATGATCGTTTCCCTGTGAAGAACTATTTGAACCCAGTCATTTGTGATATTAAGCCATCAGGCATCCGCCGTTTTTTTGATATTGCCGCGGAAATGGATGATGTCATTTCCCTTGGTGTGGGCGAGCCTGATTTCGACACTCCCTGGTCCATCCGTGAAACGGCTATCTACACGCTGGAACAGGGTAAAACAGTTTACACCGCCAACGCGGGTCTGAAGGAGCTCCGTCAGGAAATCTCCAAATATGTGTACCGCAAATATCATCTGACCTACGATCCCATTCATCAGATCCTGGTTACCGTAGGCGGAAGCGAAGCCATTGATCTGGCCCTCAGAGCCATGATCGTTCCGGGGGATGAGGTGCTTATCCCGGAACCTTCTTATGTTTCCTATATTCCCTGCGTGATTATGGCCGGAGGCGTTCCGGTGAATATCCCTCTGACCAGCGAGAACTCCTTTAAGCTGATGGCCGAGGATATTGAAAAGCATATTACCGACAAGACCAAGGCCATCGTTTTTCCGTTCCCCAACAACCCCACGGGATCCATTATGACACTGGAGGATCTTCAGCCTGTGGCGGAGGTCATCAGGAAGCATGATCTTTTTGTTATTTCCGATGAAATCTACGCGGAACTGAGCTATGGCGACAAGCCCCATGTATCCATTGCCTCTCTGCCGGATATGGCGGAGCGGACCCTTGTGATTAACGGCTTTTCCAAAGCCTTTTCGATGACAGGATGGAGACTGGGATATGCCATGGGTCCGGAGGAACTGGTCCGTCAGATGATCAAGATTCACCAGTTCGCCATTATGTGCGCGCCCACCACCAGCCAGTACGCGGCCGTGGAAGCCCTTCGCAACTGCGACGCCAAGGTGGACGCCATGCGCCGTGAATACAACCGGCGCCGCCGGTATGTGCTGTCCAGGCTTCAGGCCATGGGCCTTACCTGCTTTGAGCCGGAGGGCGCTTTCTATGTCTTTCCTTCCATTCAGTCGCTGCATATGACATCCGAGGAATTCTGTTCCAGCCTGCTGTATGATCAGAAGGTGGCAGTGGTTCCCGGCGATGCCTTTGGCGAGCATGGAGAGGGCTTTGTGCGTATCTCCTACGCCTACAGCATGGAAGAGCTGAAAACGGCACTGGATCGTATTGAAAAATTTGTGCAGGGGCTGTGATGAATATTGTTCTTCTGGAACCGGAAATTCCATCCAACACAGGGAATATTGCCCGTACCTGCGTATGTACTAACAGCCGCCTGCATCTGATCCGGCCCCTGGGCTTTTCTCTTTCGGAAAAGCAGCTGCTGAGGGCCGGCATGGATTACTGGCATCTGCTGGATGTGACAGTCTATGACGATCTGAATGATTTTATTACAAGAGCTCATCCGGAACGCATATGGTATGCCACCACCAAGGGCAAGCAGACCTATGCCGATGTTGCCTACAGGCCCGATGATTATATTATGTTCGGCAAGGAATCCGCGGGCATTCCGGAGGAAATTCTGAAGGTGCATAAAAAAGAATGCATCCGGATTCCCATGGGAATGTCCTTAAGATCATTGAATCTTTCCAATTCCGCTGCCATTATCCTATATGAAGCGCTGCGGCAGCAGGGCTTCCCGGGCCTTGAAACAGAAGGAGAACTTCATTATGAAACATATGTGGAGAACTGAGGATCGGACTCTGTCCGAAGACTTTGTCCGAAGACTCTGTCCGAGAACATCAGTCCTTCACATATAGAAAGGACAACCCCTTTGGAGGAGAAATCACTTCAGAAACTTGAATTTCATAAAATCAGAACCATGTTGGCAGAGCGCGCCTTTTCCGAACATGCTAAAGACGTGTGTCGGAAACTGATGCCTTCTGTCAATATTTTTGAAATTCGAAGAAATCAGGCGCAGACCGATGAAGCGCTGCGCTATATTTACGCGAAGGGCATTCCATCCTTTAACGGCGTTAAGGATATCCGGGGAAGCGTCGGCCGGACCGCTGTCGGCGCCTGCCTGACCATGGGAGAGCTACTGGATATCGCGGAATGTCAGTCGGCGGTACTGAGAATCAAAGGCTACGGACACCGGGAAAACAGCGTGCAGGGAAGCTTTCCTGAGCTGGATCCCATGTTTGAGGGACTGATTCACTGCAGAAATCTGGAAGAAGAGATTCGCCGGTGCATCCTTTCCGAGGAAGACCTTTATGATACCGCCAGCCCGAAGCTTCATAAGATCCGTAAAGAAATCACTATTCAGGAGAACCGGATCCAGTCCCAGCTCCAGAATATGGTCCATTCCGAAGCCTATAAAGGCTATCTTCAGGATCAGATAGTGACCATGCGGGGCGGCCGGTACTGCCTGCCGGTGAAGGCGGAATTTAAGGCTTCCGTGACAGGTATGGTCCATGATCAGTCATCCAGCGGTTCCACGCTGTTTATTGAGCCCATGGCCGTAGTTCAGATGAACAACCGGATCGCCGAGCTGATGCTGGAGGAAAAAGAAGAGATTCTTCGTATTCTGCAGGAGCTGTCCGGCCTGGTTCATGAAAATGAACAGACGCTGATTATTGATTTTAATCTGCTGACAGACCTGGATTTCATATTTGCGAAGGGCAGGCTGGCAAAAGATCAGAATGCCCTGATGCCCGAATTCAACGAAGAGGGCATTATCGAGCTCCCGGGGGCGAGACATCCCTTGATACCCCGAAAACAGGTGGTTCCCATTGATATCCGCCTGGGCGAAGACTTTAAAACCCTGGTGATTACCGGACCGAATACTGGCGGTAAAACCGTCACTCTGAAAACTCTGGGACTTCTGCAGATTATGGGGCAGAGCGGACTCCATGTCCCCGCTTCAGTCACCCCCAAGCTGACAGTGCTGGATCAGGTGTTCGCGGATATCGGAGATGAGCAGAGTATCGAGCAGAGTCTTTCCACCTTCTCTTCTCATATGGTGAATATCGTTGAGATTCTGAAAAAGGTAACCTACAATTCGCTGGTTCTTTTCGATGAGCTGGGAGCCGGCACCGATCCCACCGAGGGCGCCGCGCTGGCTCAGTCGATTCTTGATTATCTGCGGCAGAGGGGAATCCTGACCGCCGCCACCACCCATTACAGCGAACTGAAGGTTTACGCCCTGTCGACGCCTCTGGTGGAAAACGCGTGCTGTGAATTCAATGTAGAAACCCTGATGCCCACCTATCGGCTGCTGATCGGCATTCCCGGCAAGAGCAACGCCTTTGCCATATCCCGGCGTCTGGGCCTCTCCGAGGAGATCATTGCCTCGGCGGGAGATCTGCTTGAATCCAATGACATCAAATTTGAAGACATGCTCAGTGATCTGGAGCTGAAGCGCCATCAGATTGAAACCGAAAAGATGGAAATCGACCGGCTGCATCTGGAAATCCAGAATCTGGAGAAACAGACTTCGGCCCAGCAGGCGGAGCTGGAACGGAGAAAACAGGAGATCATTGAGAAATCCAAGGCCCAGGCCAAGGAGATTATTGACAGGGCCAAGGCGGAAGCGGATCACGCCATCAGTCAGGTGAACAAGCTGATCCGAGAGGGCGCCCATGTGGATATGAAGGCCCTGGAGAAGGAAAGAACCAAGCTCCGGGAGAAATCCAATGAGCTTACCCCTGAAATCTTTTCCGCCATTCAGGAGAAAACCAGTTTCAATGTCAAGGATCTGATTCCCGGCACCAAGGTGAAGGTGCAGGGATTTGACCAGGAGTTTTCACTGCTGTCCGCTCCGGACGCCCGGGGCAACATCAAAGCCCAGGCGGGAATTCTGAAAATGCAGATCAAGCTGGACGATGTGGTAGGAATTGTTAAGGACAATCCAAATCCGGCCGGCCGCAGAAGCATGAAGCGTTCCGTTTCCGCCGAAACAAACCTGAAAGCCTCTTCCGTTCACGTGGAATGTGATCTTCGTGGCATGATGACCGACGAAGGTGTGGCAGTCCTCGATAAATATCTGGACGATGCTACGCTGGCCGGACTTCCCGAAGTCCGGATTATCCACGGAAAGGGTACAGGAGCCATGCGCAAGGCAGTTCATCAGTACCTGAAGCACAGCCGTTATGTGCGTTCCTACCGTCTGGGAAATATGGGAGAGGGCGACAGCGGTGTCACCGTGGCCCAGCTGAAAGACAGATCGAATTCATAAAGGAAGGCTTACCATGACCAGTAAACAAAGAATTTTAATTGCCGATGATGACGCGAATATCGCGGAGCTTGTATCCCTGTATCTGACCAAGGAGGGCTATGAGACTCAGAAAGCCCGGGATGGAAGAGAGGCTCTGTCCCTGTTCCATTCCTTTAATCCGGATCTGATTATTCTCGACATTATGATGCCGGAAATGGATGGATATGAGGTATGCCGGGAGGTGCGCAAGACCAGTCAGACACCCATCATTATGCTGACAGCCAAGGGTGAAACCTTTGACAAGGTGCTGGGACTGGAGCTGGGCGCGGACGACTATATGGTCAAGCCTTTTGATACCAAGGAACTGGTGGCCAGAGTCAAGGCCGTGCTTCGCCGGCTGGATACGAAGGAAAACAATTCAAAAAAGATTACCTTCGATCAGCTTTCCATCAATATGGCCAATTACAGCGTCACTTACAAGAATGAGAGCATTGAAATGCCCCCGAAAGAGCTGGAACTTCTGTATTATCTGGCCTCCCATCCCAATCAGGTGTTTACCAGAGAACAGCTGCTGAATCAGATCTGGGGCTATGAATACTACGGTGATACCAGAACCGTGGATGTCCATATCAAACGGATCAGAGAAAAGCTGGGCACTGATGATGAGCACCCCTCCTGGAGCATCAAAACTGTCTGGGGTGTAGGTTATAAGCTGGAAGCAAAATAAAATGAGCATTCAAGATTCTGCTGCTCCCCAAAAAAGATTTTTATCCATCCGGGCTAAATTTCTCGGTATCTATATTGGGCTTCTTCTGATCATTCTGGTATTGATTTCCAGCGTGCTTCCAAAGATTTTTACCCAGTATTTTGTCGCTGAAAAGAGCTCGGATCTGGAGAATACCCATCAGATTATCGCCTCGGTGCTGGAAAATGAGGACTTTGTCAATTCCAAGGAAGCCTATCGGGTTCTTCAGACCGCGGCGGAGGCTTCACACATCTGTATTTGGGTGTGCACTCCTGTAGATGAGACGCTGACCTATATTTCCGTCTTTGGATCGAATCCCGTTTCCAAGGATGAAACCATCGACTTTAACAGCTTCACCGACTCCGAGAAGCTGCTGGTCAAGAGTGTCCTGCAGGGCGATTCCCTGAAAAATGTCGTCGGCGCCTTTCCTTCAGCTTTTCAGGGGAATACCATTTCCATCGGATATCCTCAGGTCTATACGGAATCGGCCACTGTGCGGATCGGTTCCAGCTCTGAATCCATGTCCATTCAGAAGAACGGTGCCGTCTTTCTCCATGTTTCCATGGACGGCATTGTATTTGCCAGCCGGAAGCTCCTTCAGATCGTTCTGATTATCATGTTTCTCATCATGCTGACGTCTACCCTGATGACCTCTCTGATGGGCAGCAATATTCTGGTGCCCGTCCAGCAGATGACCGCCTCTGCGGCTGCCATTTCCAAAGGGGATTACTCCCGGGAGATTCAGGTCACTTCCAATGACGAGGTGGGCCAGCTGGCCCAGACATTTAACCAGATGGTCCGGGATCTGTCCCAGGTGGAAACCCTGCAGAAAGACTTTATTGCCAATATTTCCCATGATTTCCGGTCGCCGCTGACCTCCATCAAGGGCTATGTGGAGGCCATGCTGGACGGTACAATCCCGGAGGATTCCTACGGCAAGTATCTGCAGATTGTTCTGGATGAGGCCAACCGCCTGACGAAGATGACCAACAATGTGCTGGATCTTACCAAGATGGAAAACGGACAGATCACTCTGAACCGGCAGGTTTTCGATATCAACGAAATGATTGTCGGACTGGCGCTTTCCTTCGAACAGAGAGTCGAGGAGAAGAAGATTGACATCCGTTTCCAGTTCCTCCAGGAGAAGCTTTTTGTTAACGCCGATCTGGATCTGATTCAGCGCGTGGTTTACAATTTGCTGGATAATGCGCTGAAATTCACGGAAACCGGGGACTGCATCACCGTGGAAACCAGTATTGTGGGACGCAAGGCCCATATCAGTGTTTCCGATACGGGATGCGGTATCGATGAAGCTTCGCTGCCCCATGTGTTTGACCGCTTCAACAAGGGTGACAAATCCCGGGGCAAAAACAAGATGGGTACCGGACTGGGGCTTGCGATAGCCAAACAGATCATAGTCAATCACGGCGAAGACATATCTGTTTCATCTCATCTCGGCGAGGGAACCAAGTTTTCCTTCACTCTGCCCATCGGCCAGACACCACGCTCGGGAAAGGAAAATCTCAATGAGCGAAAACAATCAAACGCCTCAGGGCTATAATCCTCTGGGCTATCATCCTCAAGGATCGATTTCCAGTGGACATGATGCACGGGGAAATGCCCCCTCGGGATATGATCCCCGTGTTTACGGAACCGGCGCATTCAGTCCCCAGCCGGGCTATATGCCGCCGGCACCGGTGAAGAGACGCAATCCTAATGGATGGAAAATCTGGATTGCCGCCTTCTGCGCCCTGGCGCTGATCGCGGCCACAGTCACCGGCGCTTTGCTGGGTCAGTCTCTGGCGAAGGATACCATGGCCCATACTGATCCCGTCACACTGATGACGGCCGGTGGAAACAGCCATGAATACATTCAGTCCCTTCAGAACTCCGAATACGGATCCATCGCTGATCTGGCTGAGGATGTGGGGCACTGCGTTGTTTCCATCACCATCAGGAAAGGGCAATCCAGCTTTTTGGTCACTTCCGAGGAGGATACCCTCGGTTCGGGAATTATTATCGGAGAAAACGAAGAATCGATTTTTATCGCCACGAATTTTCATGTCATAGAAAACGCTTCCTACATCGGTGTTTACCTGGATGATCTGACGAAGCCCCTCAAGGCGACGGTCAGAGGCTCGGATACCGACACGGATCTTTCTGTTCTCAGTATCCTGAAGGAGGATGTGGAGGAACGCTTCCGCCAGAGCCTGAAAATAGCTGTATTCGGTGACAGTGATCAGTGCCGGCTGGGAGATCTTGCCATTGCCATAGGAAGCGCCTATGATATCCGCTTCGGCAATTCGGTAACAGCCGGGACCATCAGCGGTCTGGAGCGCAGCGTTACCTTTGTGGATCCCGTCACCAACGTGGGTCAGACCATGATTTTCCTGCAGACGGATGCAGCCATCAACCCCGGCAACTCCGGCGGCGCGCTGGTCAACGGACGGGGAGAAGTCATCGGTATCAATAATTACAAAATTGAAGATACCGAGGTGGAGGGCATGGGCTTTGCCACCCCCTCCAATGTGGCCAGGCCCGTACTCGAGGATCTGATCAATTATGGCAGAGTCAGCCGTCCCTACATAGGCGTAACCGGAATCGATATCATCAATTATAATAACTATGCCGTGGAATACAGCATTCCTTCGGGTGTTCTGGTGCTGACGGTGGTCCAGAACGGGCCGTCCATGCAGGCAGGTCTTTTGCCCTATGATGTGATTACCGCTGTAGACGGTGAAGAAATCCTGGGCTTTGATGACCTTACTGAGATCATCAGTTCTCACCTGATCGGCGATACCATTGAGATTACCGTGCTCCGGGGATACAGGGAAGGCCAGGCCGAAAGCCTTTCCTTTGAGTTAATCATCGGCGAAAAAGATTCTACAACCAGATAAACAGGAGACAGAAATGACATTTATCAAGGATCTGCAGGATGGCTCCCATATAGTCAGCCATTACTTCTGTAAAGACAAACAGCAGCTGATGACCAAGAACGGTAAGGATTATCTGAAGCTGACGCTGGAGGATAAAACCGGTGTCATCAATGCCATGGTCTGGGATATCGGGCCCCAAATCGGAAGCTTCGAGAAGGGAGATATCATCAAGATCGATGCCAAGGCCTCTGTTTATAATGACGCGCTGCAGCTGACCGTCTCCAGGCTCAGAAGATCTCAGCCGGGGGAATATCAGATATCTGATTTTTTCCGTACCAGCAGGGAGGACAGCGAAAGCATATATCAGCGCCTGCTGATGCTGGTGGATTCCATCAGCGATCCGGGCCTGAAAAAGCTTGTCCGTTTCTTCTGCGTGGATAACGAAAAAATGGTGGAACGCCTGAAGCAGCATCCCGCAGCCAAGAACATCCATCATGGTTATATGGGAGGCCTTCTGGAACATATGGTTTCCGTTACGGGTCTGGCCCTGGCGCTAAAACAGCAGTATATCGACCTGGACCGGGATTTACTGGTAGCGGGCGGCCTGCTGCACGATATCGGCAAACTGGTGGAGCTGGAACCTCTTCCCATGGGCGACTACAGCAATCCTGGCCGATTCCTGGGCCATATTTCCATCGGTTTTCAGATGGTTCATGAGGCCGGGCAGAAGATTCCGGAGCTGGATCCTGCGAAGCTGATGCAGCTGGAGCATATGATCCTTTCTCATCATGGAGAAAGAGAGTACGGCTCTCCCGTGGTTCCCATTACGAAGGAAGCCATGGCCCTGCATCTGGCAGACTACAGCGATTCCAAAATGAAACAGGTCGAGGAGGCCATCGAATCCGATCTGACGGATGGCGAATGGACGTCCTACAACCGGCCTCTGGAGAGATATTTCTATAAACCGGACGGAAAAAATGAGAACAGATAAGTACCGGATTCCGGTAGAGAAAAACATGGATCTGGAGCTGGAAATATCCTCCCTCACCGACGATGGATCCGGCGTCGGCCGTTATCAGGGATTCACCCTGATGGTGCCGGGAGCGCTGCCCGGTGAAAGAATCAGAGCCCATGTGATTAAGATACAGAAAAGCTATGCCATTGCAAAACTGACAGAAATTCTTCAGGCCTCACCTGAAAGGGTGGAGCCTGAATGTCCTGTATACGGCAAGTGCGGCGGATGCCAATGGATGCATATGGCTTATCCCCATCAGCTGACCTGTAAAAGAGACCAGGTGGTTTCCTGCCTGCGCAGGATTGGGCATATCAGTGAAGATGTTCTTCCGGATGAGAAGATACTTCCCGTTCTGGGCATGGAGGAATGGCATCATTACCGCAATAAGGCTCAGTATCCCGTGCAGAGCATCGATGGCAAGCTGCGGAGCGGTTTTTACGCCCCTCATTCCCATCGGCTGGTGCCCAGCGATACCTGTCTGATTCAAAGTGAAAAGGCCGTCCGGCTGATGCCTCAGGTGCTGGAGATTGCGGAAAAACTGCAAATGACCGCTTATGATGAAATCAGCGGCAAAGGAGAGCTCAGGCACATTCTGATCCGGGATGACGAAGAGACCGGAGAGGTTTCTCTCTGTCTGGTAATCAACGCCGGGCATCTTTCCCGAAAAGACGAGTGGATCCGCGAAATAGACAAGCTGGGAATTCAATCCTTTTCTGTCAATATCAACCGGACCCGGTCCAACGTGATCCTGGGTCCGGCCACGAAGATTGTGTATGGTCAGCCCTATATGACTGCGAAGATCGGAGATCTTCAGTATCATGTTTCACCCGTATCTTTCTTTCAGGTGAATTCCCTTCAGGTCAAAGTCCTTTATGATCAGGTCAGAGAGCTGCTGGAGCTTGAGAATGAGGATATTCTCTGGGACGCCTACTGCGGCGCCGGAACCATTGGCCTGTATATGGCCAGGGATGTTCGAAAGGTTTATGGCGTGGAGATCGTTCCTGAAGCTGTGGAAAACGCCAGGGAGAATGCCAGGCTGAACCACATCGGCAACGCGGAATTCTTTGTGGGGAAGGCGGAGGAGATCATGCCTGAAAAAATCAGCCAGGGCCTTCGCGCTGGCAAAGTGGTGGTGGATCCGCCCCGCAGCGGCTGCGAAAAGGCCTTGCTGGATGCGCTGCTGCAGATGAAGCCGGAAAGGATCGTCTATGTATCCTGCAATCCGTCCACCCTGGCAAGGGACCTGGAATATCTGCTAATTCCCGGAACCTATCAGATTTCGCTGGTTCAGCCCGTGGACATGTTCCCGGCTTCCGGCCATGTGGAGACCATCGCGGCCCTTCAGAGGATGGACTAAGGGAAAGCAAACGAATCTTATGAATCGCAATATAAAGAGGCAAACAAAATGAAAGCTGAATTCCATATTCAAAACCGACAGAATCTCTACCAGCTCATGGACCCGGGCTCTGTCCTGCTGATTTTTTCCGGAGAAGAAGTCAGAAAAACCAATGATGAGTATTATCCCTTCTATGCGGACCGGAATTTCGTCTATCTGACGGGTATCGAACAGAAGCAGTGTGTGCTGATGGCCCTGAAAAAAGACGCGGAAACCGTAGAGGAGAGGCTTTATATTCTTCCGTCGGATCCCATGGCCGAGCGCTGGACCGGACGGAGACTGAAACCCGCTGAGGCTTCGGATCTTTCCGGCGTCCGGGATATCCGTCTGATTTCCGCATGGAAAACAGACCTCCATACCATCCTGGCCGGCGGTCATTATTCCACCAGAGCGGGAGGATATGAAGGTCTGTATCTGGATCTTTACAGGGCTGATCCCCTGGACAGAAACCGGCCGGCTCATGACCTGCTGCCTCTGATCCGTTCGGACTATCCCTATATGCAGATTAAGAATGCCAACGCGCTGCTTCGGAAGCTGCGCCTGATTAAAGCGCCCTGTGAGATTGAGGCCGTGCGCCGGGCGGAGGAGATCACCAAAGAGGCCATTGAGGCCATGATGAAGATTTCCCGTCCCGGTATGTATGAGTATCAGTATAAGGCTGAATTTGACCGGGTGCTGGGGCAGTACAGTCCCGACGGCCCTGGATTTCCTTCCATTATTTCCGCCGGCGCCAACAATTTCTGTATTCATTACTATGCTTATACGGGCCAGACCCAGGATGGCGATATGGTGCTGAACGATGTGGGAGCTCAGTGGGACAAACATACCACCGACGTTTCCCGGGGATGGCCCTGCAACGGAAGGTTTACTGAAAAGCAGAAGCTGCTGTTTAACTGCGCCCTGGCCACCTCCAATCATATGTTTGAAATTGTCCGTCCCGGAATGCCCATGGCCGATGTGGATGCCACCATCCGCCGCTTCAACGCAGAGAGACTGGTGGAAGCCGGTGTCATGAAATCCGTGGATGAGGTGGGCACCTATATGTGGCACGGCGGAGCCCATCATATCGGATACGATGTCCATGACGTAATAGAAACCCCGGAACGAATCGCCCCGGGGATGATCTTCTGTATTGATGTGGGTATCTACCATGAGGAGTGGGGAATCGGTTTCCGCCTGGAGGACAACTGCCTGGTGACGGAAACCGGATGCGAGAATCTTTCCCGCGCCATTCCCCGAACGGTAGAGGATATCGAAGCTGTGATGGGAAAACGCTGATGGCTTAGCCCATATGGCTAGTCCATATGGCCGTCGCGGTACATGGAGAACTGATCCATGGGATACTTTTTCAGGTTTTCCAGGATCTTACGGCCGTCTGCCTTTGCCAGCAGAGAGGTTCTGGCTTTAGTCACCAGGGGCTCCGCCTCGTGCTTGGAGGGACCGCCTACACATCCGCCCGGACACATCATGCCTTCGATAAAGTCTTCCTTCAGCCTTCCGGCCTTCAGCATGAGCAGCGCCTTCCGGCACTCCTCGCCGCCGGCGCAGGTGAGAAGGGAGATATCCGAAACATCTTCACCCATTTCCTTCATCACTTCAATGACAGCGCCCGCTACGCCGCCGGTGCCGGCGAACTTCTTACCGAAGATGGAGGCTTCCTGATAGTCTTCTTCCACCGGTACGATTTCAATATTTTTGGAATCCAGCAGGGCGACGATCTCGCCGTAGGTCAGGGCGTAATCAGCCCTGTCCGCGATGTTTTCGTTCAGGGTTTCGCCCTTTTTCGCGATACAGGGACCGATAAATACCGTAACGCAGTCGGGATCCTGAGATTTCAGATAACGGGAGACGGCAATCATGGGAGAAACAGTGGTGGATTTATTCTTTTCATACTGCTCGGGGAAATGATGGTGAAGCAGAGAAATAAAAGCAGGGCAGCAGGAGGTCGTCATCTGACGGCCTTCTTTTTTTGCCTCGATCCATTCTCTGGCTTCATAGGCTGCTGTCATATCGCCGCCGAGGCCCACTTCCACCATATCCGCGAAGCCGGCCTTTTTCAGAGCAGCGCGGATGGCGCCCATACCGATATTCGGACCGAACTGTCCTTCCGTGGCCGGCGCGCACATGGCGATGACCCGTTTGCCTTCGCGGATGGCCTTGATCACCTCCACGGAATAGGTCTTGGATCCAATGGCTCCGAAGGGGCAGTTATGGACGCAGTGTCCGCAGTGAACGCATTTCTCTTCGTCAATGACGCAGAATCCGTACTGATCGTAGGTGATGGCTCCCACCGGGCAGGCCTTCTTGCATGGACGCTCCGTATGGATGATGGCCTCAAAGGGACAGGCCTTGGCGCAGGCGCCGCAGGATTTGCATTTCTGATAATCAATTTTCATCTTGGAATCGCCGGGGTTGATGGCGCCGAAACGGCAGGCGTTGAGGCAGGCCTTTCCCAGGCAGAAACGGCAGCTGTCTGTCACCATGTATTCCTGAATGGGGCAGTCGTCGCAGGCAGCCGGAATGACGGCCACCACGTTTTTGGTGGGCCTGTTCACGTCGGGACTCAGACCGATGGCCAGGCGGACACGGCCCCGGACGATTTCTCTTTCTTTGTAGACGCAGCAGCGGTACTGAGGCTTGGGCCCCGGGCTGATCTGGTAAACGATCTTCTCTATATTATCAGGCGTTAATGCATCATCCCAGGCCAGCTTGCATACTTTTCTGAGAACAAGGTGCTTCAGCTCGATGATGCCTTTATCATTGGTTTGCATGAATATTTCCTTTCTGTCCATGTTTTATGTTAGTTTATCATTTTTACTTAAATATGTAAAGAATTGACATTGTCAGAGGTTCTTAATATAATTAGTCAGAAATCCCATATTGCTTAAGGAGGCGGTTATGATCCGGGGTGTGGTTTTTGACATGGATGGTGTTCTTTTTGATACGGAACGGATCTCCAGAGACAGCTGGATTTTCACCGCCGAACGGTGGGGCATCCAGGGTATCGAAGAGGTGTATGTACGGGTGATCGGTGTCAATCATCATGACGGCGTGGACATCCTTCACGACGCCTATGGTGCGGATTTCGACTGCGAGCGCTTTATGGAGGACTGCCATCTGAAAATGGAAGAGATGCTGGAGAAAGACGGGATTCCTGTGAAAGCAGGGGTCCGGGAGCTTCTTTCCTATCTGAAGACCAATCATTATCCCGTGGCCATCTGCAGTTCCACTTCCGTACCTGTGATTCTGGATCATCTGAAGGTCACGGGACTGGCTGAATACTTTGATCAGATTGTGGGAGGCAATATGGTCAAACACTCCAAACCCCAGCCGGATATCTATCTGAAGGCTTGTGAGGTTCTGGGGCAGAATCCGGAGGAATGCCTTGCCATAGAGGATTCCCCCAACGGTATCCGGGCTGCTTCCCGGGCCGGGCTGATTCCCATCATGGTGCCCGATCTGGTGGCACCCACCGAGGAACTTCGTCAGCTGAGCTTCCGGATTGAAAAGGATCTGCTGAAAGTGAAGGCCTGGCTGGAATCCCTGGAGCAATGAAATGGCTTAAAACCAATTGAATCCATAAACACAGAAGAGATGGCGTTACGCCATCTCTTCTAATTGTTTCTGGAGATCATCCCATTCCATCATGTTCTGTTCGATTTTTTCTGAAAGCTCATTCATCCGGTCTTCGAGCTTCTGATATTTGGAAGCGGAGGAGTAGTTCTGAGGCAGCAGCATATCTTTTTTGATCTGCTCGATTTCCTCTTCCATCTGCTCGATTTCCTTTTCCAGACGGTCGGCCCGGCTGCGGATTTTTCTCAGCTCGCTCTGGCCAGCCTTCCGGGTGACAAAATCCTGTTTGGAATCCGTAATCATACTCTGGGCTTTCTGGATTTCTTCCGCCCGTTTGTGCTCCAGGTAGAAGTCGTAGCCGCCTAAGTAGGGAATCATCTGATCCGGGGTCAGCTCCAGGGTGCGGGTGGCGATCTGATTGATAAAGTATCTGTCGTGAGAGATAAAGAGAAGGGTGCCCCTGTAGGCCTTCAGATTTTCCTCCAGCACCTCCCGGGAGGCAATATCCAGATGGTTGGTGGGCTCGTCCAGCAGCAGAAAATTGCAGCCCGTGAGCATGATCTTGCAGAGGGATACCCGGGCCTTTTCGCCGCCGGAAAGGGTGCCGATCAGCTTGAAAACATCATCGCCACGGAACAGGAAGCAGCCGAGAATATTTCGGATTTCCGGCACCGTAAGGTTGGGATAGGCGTCGTATATCTCGTCCAGTATCGTCTTTTCAGGAGAAAGGTTTTCCTGGGTCTGATCATAGTATCCGGGAAATACATTGACTCCCAGATGAAGATCGCCGTAGCTGGCCCTTTCTTCCTTCATGATCATTTTGAAAAGGGTGGTTTTTCCGATGCCGTTGGCGCCGATCAGCGCCACCCGTTCGCCTTTTCTGATCTCAAAATTGATACCCTCAAAGAGGCTTCTTCCGTCGAAGCGCTTGCATACCTCCTGGGCGGAGAGCACCACCTGGGCGCTTTCCACATTGGGCTCCAGATGAAGCTTCATGGAAGCATTCAGGGACTGGGGACGTTCCACCAGCTCCATTTTCTCCAGAACCTTTTCGCGGCTCTGGGCCCGTTTGATGAACTTTTCCTGGCCCCGGCCCCTTAGCTCCCGGATAATGCCTTCCTGCCTTGCAATCTCCTTCTGCTGGGCCTCGTAGCTGCGGACGGCGATCTTCTGACGGAATTCCTTTTCCTGAATGTAATAAGTATAGTTGCCATTATAGACCCGGGCCTTGCCCAGTTCAATTTCGATGGTTTTGGTGCAGAGTCTGTCGAGGAAATAACGGTCGTGGGAAATAATCAGCGCGGCTCCCTGATAGGAGGAGAGGTAACCTTCCAGCCAGGTCAGGGACTCAATATCCAGATGGTTGGTGGGCTCATCCAGCAGCAGAAGATCGGGAGCCTGCAGCAGCAGCTTGCCCAGCATGACCCGGGTCTTCTGGCCTCCGGAAAGATGCCTGATGGGAAGAGAGTATTCCTCTTCCTCAAAGCCCAGACCTGCCAGCACGCCTCTGACGCGGCTGCGGAACTGGTAGCCGTCCTGGGCTTCATACTGCCGCTGCAGCTCAGCGTATTGATTCATCAGGGATTCGGACTGATCCTCGCCCATGCGGGACTCCATATCCCTCATTTTCAGTTCCATCTCTTCCAGATGCCTGAACACCGTCAGCAGCTCATCCTCAATCCGGTTTTCACTTTCATATTCCGCGATCTGGGGAAGATAGCCTATGCGGATATTTTTGGCAATATAGGTTTCTCCCTGATCCGGCTGGCTTTCTCCCAGCAGGATATGAAAGAGGGTGGTTTTTCCGGCACCGTTGATTCCGATCAGCGCGGCCTTTTCTCTGGCCTCAATATGAAACGATACATCCCGGAGAACTTCTTTTCCGTCAAAGCTCTTGGATATACCGGAAACGGATAATATCATTACCTTACTCCTGTCACATCATAGTATTCCTATCATATCAAAAAACCGCTCAAAAGGAAAGAAGAATTCACAAAGATCTTTGTTTCAGCGGAATTTGTCATTGACAGATAGGAGCCGGGGGAGTAGAATTGATTAGTTGTGTTACTCTTAGAAAGGATTTTGCAGCATGAAAAAATTTAAACCTGCAGGCATACTTTTATTATGCCTTGTGCTGATCGGTCTTGTTTCATGGATCAGTTTCGGTTCTTTCCCGGGACTGGAAAACAGGAGCGCTCAGAATATTCACCTTGGACTGGATCTGGCCGGCGGTGTCAGCATCACCTATCAGGCCAAGGACGGTATTGTCCCCGCGGAAGAAGAGATGCAGGGCGCCCTGTCCGTTATTCAGCGGCGTCTGGACTCCAAGGGCTATACGGAAGCCAATGCCTTTCTTGCCGGCACCAACCGGATCCGTGTGGAGATCCCCGGCGTGGAGGATGCCTCCAAAGCGGTAGAGGAAATTGGCCGTACCGCCATGCTTCAGTTTGTCGGACTTCCCGGCATGGGTACCTATCAGTCCGGAGCCGACATTCTGGCGGCTGTGGAAAATGGGGAAGCTGAAATCGTACTGACCGGTGTCAACGTGGCCAACGCCACCTTCCAGAAGGGTCGGATTAATGCTTCCAGCGGCATCGAGCCCTATGTCAAACTGGAATTTGACGCTGAAGGCGCCAAGATGTTCGCTGATGCCACCGCTAAGTATATCGGTAAACAGATCGCCATTATGCTGGATGATACCGTGGTCAGCGCTCCTGTAGTTCAGGCAGCCATTACCGATGGCACAGCCATCATTACCGGTATGGATTCTGATGAAGAAGCCAAGGAACTGGCTTCTGATATTGTTGGCGGCGCCCTGCAGGTGCCCCTGGAGGATATCGAGCATTCCAGCGTCGGCGCTACCCTGGGCCGCAACGCTTTGGATACCAGTCTGCTGGCCGGTGTGATCGGATTCGGCGTCATCGTGGTATTTATGCTGCTGGCTTACCGTATTCCCGGACTGGCAGCCTCCCTGTCCCTGCTGCTGTATGTAGGACTGGAGCTGCTGATTTTTAATCTGCTGGGATGGACTCTGACCCTGCCGGGCATTGCCGGCTTTATCCTGTCCATCGGTATGGCCGTGGATGCCAATGTTATTATTTTCGCGAGAATCCGTGAAGAGATTCTACAGGGACATACCATCCGTCTGTCCATCAAAAACGGCTTCAGCAAGGCCCTTTCCGCCATTCTGGACGGTAATATCACCACCCTGATCGCGGCCATTGTCCTTTATATTTTCGGCAGCGGCACCATCCGCGGCTTTGCTCAGACTCTGGGCCTTGGTATTGTGCTTTCCATGATTTCCGCGCTGCTGGTCACCAGAGTGCTTCTGGTTCAGATGCAGGATCTGTTCCCGCCTAAAAAAGGCCTTTACGCCATGATCCGGCTGCCCTGGAAAACGCAGACCGCTGTGAAGGAGGTGGCAAAATGAAAGTCATTGAGAACAGAAATATCTGGTTCATCATATCCCTTGTCATCATCGTGGCAGGCTTCGTTTCCCTGATCTTCCGTGGACTGAACTATGATATCGAATTTGCCGGCGGAACAATTATTCAGATCGATATGCACCAGGAGCTGGAGAGTCATGATGACCTGACTCAGCTGGTTAAGGATATCACCGGAGATTCCAACCCTCAGATCCAGGAGGTTTCCGGCAATCTGGGTGAGAACCATATCCAGATTAAGGTCAAGGAGATCACTCCGGATACCATCACCGCGCTGTATCAGGCCATTGCCGAAAAGTACGGTCTGGACACTGCGGGCAAAACCGATCTTCTGGAGCAGTCTTCCATCAGCCCCATCATCAGTTCCGAAATGAAGCGGGCCGCGATCATCTCCACAGCCATCGCCGGCGTGCTGATGCTGATCTATATCACCGTTCGTTTCCGGGATATCTGCTTTGGTCTTGGCGCGCTGATTCCTCTGATTCATGACTGTCTGGTGGTCATCAGCATGTATACCATTCTGCAGATTCCTGTGAATAATACCTTTATCGTTGCGCTGCTGACCATCGTGGGTTACTCCATCAACAACACCATTGTTGTATTTGACCGAATCCGGGAGAACCGTCCGGTATACCGCGCCCACGAGCTGGACCGGCTCTGCGATGACAGCATCATGCAGACCCTGGGACGTTCTCTGGGAACCTCCTTTACCACCGTGGTAATGATCCTGCTGCTGTTCATTTTGGGCGTTCAGTCTCTGCGCTGGTTTGCGCTGCCGCTGCTGGTGGGTATGATTGCGGGTACCTATTCCTCGCTCTTTATTGCCAGCCCCGTATGGTATCTGCTGGAGCAGAAGATCCATAAAGCCTGATATGCGGCAGGAAAAATGGATGGTGCGGGGAGGCCGCGCGAAACCCATTGTTGAAAAATACGGCCTCCATCCCGTTCTGGCCAGAATTATTGCCGGCCGCCTGGAAGGGCAGGATCCGGGAGCTTTTCTGGACAGAAGCGGTCAGCTCTTTGATCCTCTGCTGCTGAAAAACGCGGAAAGCGCCTGCCGCCTTCTGCTGCAGGAAATCGACCAGAATCAGTCTCTCTGCATTGTAGGCGATTACGATGTGGACGGGGTTACCTCCACAGCCATCCTGTATCTGGGCCTGAAGCATGTTTTCCCGGAAACCCGGATTTCTTTCCGGATTCCGGAACGGATGACGGAGGGCTACGGCATCAGCATGTCCATCGCCCAGGAGCTCTATGAAGAAGGCGTTACCCACGTGCTGACCTGTGACAACGGCATCGCAGCCACAGAGCCGATCCGTTTTCTGAAGGAAAAGGGCATCCGTGTGATTGTTACGGATCATCATGAAGTGCCCAGGGATTCGGAAGGTCATCAAGTGGTGCCTGAGGCAGACTTCGTAATCAATCCTCATCTGGAGGGCGATCCTTCTCCTCAGAAGGAGATTTGCGGCGCCTTTGTGGCACTGCAGATGATCCGTCTTTTATATCGTTTATCATCCTCTTCGGAGCAGGAATCCGATGTTTTCCCGGAACTGTTCCGTACGCTGTATGGCTATGCGGCGCTGGGCACTGTCTGTGACGTGATGCCGCTGACCATGGAAAACCGCCGTCTGGTTTATCAGGGACTCCGGTATCTGAATGATCATCCGCCGCTGGGCATCAAGGCTCTGATGGATGAGGCTCAGGTTTCCCATCTGGACCCCGTGAGTGTGGGATTCCGCATCGGCCCCATGCTGAACGCGGGCGGCCGGCTGGGTTCCCAGAACCGGTATGTTCATATTCTCCTTTCCGATTCCTCCAAAGAATGTCAGGAGATCGCCCGGGAGCTGAATCAGACAAATCAGCTTCGTCAGGAGATGACGGACCGGGGATTCAAGGAAGGTCTGGCGCAGGTGGAAAGTCTTCATCCCGATGATCTGGTAAAGGTTATTTACCTGCCGGAGCTCCATGAAAGTATCGCCGGCCTGGTGGCGGGCAAGGTGAAAGAGCGCCTGTACCGTCCTGTGCTTACTTTAACCAGGGCAGAGAAGGGGCTCAAGGGCTCCGCCCGTTCCATCGAGTCCTACATGATGGTGGAGGAGCTCAGCAAGGTCCGTCATCTGTTTTCCAAGATGGGCGGCCACGCCATGGCGGCTGGCTTCTCGCTGGACTGCGAGCCGGGAAAGGAAGAGCAGACAGTGGAGCAGCTGAGGGAAGAGCTCAATGCCAAATGCACGCTGTCCGGCGATGATCTTGTTCCCACGGTGTATATCGATGCCCAGATGAAGATCACGGATATTACGATTCCGTGGCTGGACCGGCTGGAGATTCTGGCTCCCTTCGGGGTCAAGAATCCTTCGCCCCAGCTGGCGGAGAAGGATATCACCCTGCTGAAGTGTCAGCTGCTGGGTGCGAAAGGCAATGTGGTCAGACTTCTGCTGCAGGATGAGGGCGGAGCCATGGAGGCGGTATGCTTTGACCGCGGTCTCATTGAGGATCTGCTGATGGACGCCCCGGCTGCGGATATTGCCCTGGAGGAGATGAAGAGAGGCATTTACTTTTCCAATCCCCTTCAGGTGGATATTATCTACGAGCCCAAGGCGGATTATTATAACGGCAGTCCGAGAATCAAGATACAGCTTAAGCATATTAGGTATTCTCAAAAGCAGTAAAATCTGCTATAATAACTATGTTCGTTATCTATCTTTTCAGGAGGCTTTTCAAATGGATCTTTCTAAAGTTATCAGAGACATTCCCGATTTTCCCCAGAAGGGAGTTTTATTCCGCGACATCACCACATTACTGAAGGATTCCGCAGCCCTGCACGATGCTGTGGATCAGATCTGCGACCAGCTGAAGGATCTTGAGTTTGATTATATTCTCGGCCCGGAATCCCGTGGTTTTATTTTCGGCGTTCCTGTGGCTTACGCCATGAACAAGGGCTTCATTCCGGTCAGAAAGCCCGGAAAGCTGCCCTGCAAGGTAGTTGCCAAGAGCTATGATCTTGAATATGGCTCCAACGTCCTCGAAATCCACGCGGACGCCCTGAAGCCCGGCGACAAAGTTGTGGTAGTGGATGATCTGATCGCCACCGGCGGTACCTCCAAAGCCATCTGCGAACTGGTGGAAGAGATGGGTGCCGAGGTTGTCTGCATGAGCTTCCTTATTGAGCTGAAAGATCTGAAAGGCCGCGATCTTCTGAAGGATTACAACGTCAAGTCTATTATCGCTTATTAAGGAGAGGTATTTCTGATGAAACAATGGGAACCCATGTTCATGGATCCTGAGTTCAAGGAAACCGTCTGGGGCGGCACTCAGATTATGAGTCTGTTCGGCAAGAAGATTCCTTCTGCCCATACAGGCGAGTCCTGGGAAGTATCCGCCCACGAAAACGGCCAGAGCAGGATCCGCAACGGTTTTTTGCAGGGAAAAACGCTGAGAGAAGCGGTATCCATGTATCCTTCAGAAATTCTTGGCTATCAGGTAGCCAGGGAAACCCATGGAGCTTTTCCTCTGCTGGTGAAGCTGATTGATGCCAGTGATGACCTCTCGATCCAGGTGCATCCCAATGATGAACAGGCCCAGAGAATTGAAGGTCCCTCCGGCCGCGGAAAAACCGAAATGTGGTATATCCTCGATGCGGAACCGGACGCCAAGCTGATTTACGGCCTGAAGAAAAACATGACTCCGGAAGCTTTTGCCGAAGCCATCAGTGCGGGCACCCTTGAGGACTATGTGAATTATGTTCCTGTAAAGAGAGGAGACGCTTTCTTTATTCCCGCAGGAACCCTTCACGCCATCGGAAGAGGCATTGTTCTGGCTGAAATTCAGCAGAGCTCCGATACCACTTACCGTGTCTATGATTACGGCCGTCTGGGTCTGGATGGGAATCCGAGACCGCTGCATGTGGATAAGGCCCTGCAGGTGACCAGTCTCGAGTCCAGCGTCGGTTCCGAGTATTCCAACATGGAGGAAGGCATTGTATGTCCCTTCTTCCAGGTATACCGCAGAAACCTGAGAGGAATTCAGGAAATCGCTGTTTCTCTGGATCATTTCCAGATTATTCTGATTCTGGAAGGCAGCGGCAAGATTGATGGAAAACCCTTCAAGAAGGGCGATGCCATTGTTCTGCCGGCAGCCGGCGAAACCATCGGCCTTGAGGGAAGAGCCATTTATCTTCAGATCCTCTGATTTTCACCGGAAATTTTCACCGAAAGGCGGGTATACTCATGGCTTATCGTATCGGTATCGACATTGGAGGCACCAAGATTGCTTCCGGTCTGGTGGATGAGAATTACAGGATCCTCCTGAAAAAGACCATTCCCACCCTCAGCGAACGTCCTTACATGGAAATCATTGAGGATATGGCGCAGATGGTCCGGGAGCTGATCAGCGAAGCGGGCATAGACAGCAGCGAGATTGCCGGCATCGGCATCGGCTGCGCCGGCGCCCCTGACCGCAAAAACGGAACCATCCTGTATTCCAACAATCTGGGCTGGTACAATGTGCCCCTGGCCGGAGAGCTCCGAAAGCTTCTCGGCATTCCCGTATCCATCGATAACGATGCCAATGCCGCGGCGCTGGGTGAAACCCTGGCCGGTTCCGCCAAGGGCAGCAGCTGCGTCGTTATGATCACCCTGGGCACCGGGGTCGGAGGCGGTATTATTATTGACGGCAAGATTTTTGCCGGCAGCCATCATACCGGCGCCGAGGCAGGCCATCATGTGATTGTCAGCGGCGGCGAACCCTGCACCTGCGGCAGAAAAGGCTGCTACGAAGCCTACGCTTCCACCACAGCCCTCATCCGCATGGCAGAGAAGAGCGCCCGGATGCACCCGGAGAGTCAGCTGGCCTCTTCCCTGAAGGAAAATGGCAGGCTTAACGGCATGCTGATTTTTAACGCGGTTCATCAGGGGGATGAGACAGCCCGCAAGGTGCTGGACGAATACCTCTTTTATGTTTCCGAGGGTCTGGTAAACCTGGTAAACATTTTTGATCCGGAAAAGATTGTCATCGGCGGCGGAATTTCCGCCCAGGGTGAGCTGATTCTGGAACCGGTGAGACGCAGACTGGCCCAGGATGTGTTCTGCAAAGCAGTGCCTCTTCCCGAGGTGGTCTGCGCAACCTTAGGCAACGATGCCGGTATCATCGGCGCCGCCTATGTCTGATTTGTAAGTTTAATTATCGTTATTATTTTGAGTTTTCCAGAGGATCGCGCTTCGAAAGAAGTGAGGAAAGTCCGAGCTCCACAGGGCAGGATGCTGGATAACGTCCAGTAGAGGTGACTCTCAGGAAAGTGCAGCAGAAAATAAACCGCCATATTTCCTATGGTAAGGGTGAAACGGCGAGGTAAGAGCTCACCGCCTTTCTGGTGACAGAAAGGGTCAATGTAAACCCCATCCGGAGCAAGACCAAACAGAAGGCCATACGGCTGCCCGTCGTGCCTTCGGGTAGGTCGCTGGAGGCTGGTGGCAACATCAGTCCAAGATAGATGATTCTCCAATGACAGAACTCGGCTTATCGGAAGACTCAAATTCATAAAAAGAAGAAGGCCCTGGCTAAAACCAGGGTCTTCTTTTTTACGGCGCGGGCCGACGATTTTGTTTATCTGTCTCCGCAGGCCATGGCCAGACGGACCAGATTCCGGAAGCTGTAGTGCAGGCAGTCAAAGGGATCTCTGGGACATACATCCTGCTCAATGACAATGGAGGATACGCCGATTTCCTGGCAGGCCTTAAAGCAGTCAAAGAGGTTCAGATTGCCTTCTCCCACCTCGGCAAAGACAGGGGTAAAGCCTTGTACAGCAAAGTCCTTGAAATGACAGACATCCACGCGGCCGTTCAGATGATACCGGATGAAATCCGCGGGATTCAGGCCGCCCATCTGCAGCCAGTAGGTATCCGGAATGAAATGATAGGTCTCCGGATCTGTATTCTGAAGCAGGTAGTCCATCACCAGTCTGCCTTCCAGCAGCTGGAATTCAAAGTTGTGATTATGGTAGGCAAACTGCAGACCGGCCTTTTTGATCTGCTCTGCGATTTCCCTGGATTTCTTAACAAAAAGGAAGAGCTGATGGATATCGGAACGGGCCTCCTGAGGCATGGCGCCCAGGCCGATGACGGGGCAGTTCATCCGTTTGTGTTCCTCGATGAGGGCCGGAAGGTCATTCAGCATGCGGTCCCAGGGAGAGTGGGTACAGCAGACATCCATTTCATATTTCTTTACCAGCTTTTCCAGCTCCAGCGGATCCACGGGACCGAAGCCGGAGATCTGAATGGTTTCAAAGCCTTCATCCCGGCAGAACTGAAAGGTTTTTTCTATGCCGGCCAGGTCCTGGGTGTACTGTCTTACCGTATATAATTGTCCGCCTAATTTCATGGGTTTTACTCCTTATTATTTGTGTGAGATTTACTTTTATTATAGGTTCGGTTCATTGATTTTTCAAGTCTTCCGTTGTATACTAGTATGGATAAGCAGAAATTCATTTTCGGAAAGGATGGCCTGTTATTTATGAGTGATTATGACCGTCAGTATCTGAATATCGTTGAGAATATATTGGACCATGGTTACTATGATCAGAACCGTACCGGAATCCCCACCTATAAGCTTCCTCACCAGATCATGCAGTTTGATCTGGAAAAGGAGTTTCCCATTCTTACCACCAAGAAAGTAGCCTTCAAAACCGCCGTCAAGGAGATCCTGTGGATCTATCAGAAGCAGTCCAACGACGTGAACGAGCTTCACAAGCAGAACGTTCATATCTGGGATGAGTGGATGCAGGAGGACGGCACCATCGGCACGGCCTATGGCTATGTGATCCGCAAATATCATCAGATGGATCAGCTGCTGAAGGATCTGAAAACGGATCCCCAGAGCCGCCGGATGATGGTGAATCTGTGGCAGATTCCCGAGCTCCCCACCGGAGCGCTGGCTCCCTGCTGCTTCCTTTCCATGTGGGATGTCACCGACGGCCGCCTGAACTGCATGCTGGTGCAGAGAAGCGGAGATATGGGGCTCGGCGTGCCCTTTAACACCACCCAGTATGCGGTGCTGACTCATCTCATCGCCCAGTCCGTGGGCTACCGTCCGGGCCTGCTGACCCATGTGATCAGCAACGCCCATGTCTATGAAAACCAGGTGGAGCCTCTGAAGCTTCAGCTGAGCCGGAAGGATCAGGCTTATCCCGCGCCCAAGCTGTGGATCGATCCTTCCATCACTGATTTCTACAGCTTTGAGCCCAAACACATTAAGCTGGTGGATTATCAGTATCACGAGAAAATTTCCATGGAGGTGGCTGTCTGATGCTGTCTGTGATTGTAGCCGTCGCTTCTGACGGAGCCATTGGAAGAGCAGGAACGCTTCCCTGGCATCTTCCTGAGGATCTGAAGCATTTCCGCCGCCTCACCAAGGGGCACACCATGCTGATGGGCCTGAATACCTTTATCTCACTGCCCAAGGTCCTTCCCGGAAGAAAGCATATTGTCATCGCGGATGACCCTTCCTATTGCTTTGATCATCCGGACGTGATCGTTAAGCATGAACTTATTCCCGCCCTGCTGGAAGCCAAAGCGGCCCAGGAGGAAATCTTCATCATCGGCGGCGGCAGCATCTACCGTCAGGCCATGCCCTATGCGGATAAGCTTTATCTGACCAGAATCGATACGGTGATTCCGGATGCCGATACCTTCTTCCCTGAAGTTTCCGAGGAAGACTGGCAGGCTGTGAAGGAGGGAGATCCCCTGACCGATCCGGAGACAGGCTGGTCATTCCGCTATGTGGATTATATCCGCAGGCCCGGTGAATGTTCACAGGAACCGGAGAAGCTATGAAAAAACAGGAATTGCTGATGCAGGTTCCGACCCTGTTCGGACTGGAGGGGGTAGCGGCGGATGAGCTGAAGTATGCCGGCTTTCAGGATGTGCAGGCCGGAAACGGCTCCGTCACCTTTACCGGCGATCTTCGGGATATGGCGAGAGCCAATCTTAAACTTCGCTCCGGAGAGCGGGTGCTGATCGTCATGGCTCAGTTTCCCGCCGAAAGCTTTGATGATCTTTTCGAAGGAACCAAGGATACGCCCTGGGAGAATTTCATCGGCTCCATGGACCGTTTCCCTGTGAAGGGATGGAGTCTGAACTCAACCCTTCATTCTGTGCCCGACTGTCAGAAAATCATCAAAAAGGCAGTGGTGGAGCGGCTGAAGGAATGCTATGGAAATCCCTGGTTTGAAGAAACAGGACCCCTGGTGCAGATACAGTTTTCCATTATGAAAAACCAGGTGACCCTGATGCTGGATACCACGGGCGCGGGCCTGTACAAACGGGGATACCGTCCCCAGGCCATGCAGGCACCCATTCGTGAAACCCTGGCGGCCGGCATTGTCAATCTTTCCCGGGTCCACACAGATACCTTTGTCTATGATCCCATGTGCGGTTCCGGCACTCTGCTGATTGAAGCAGCCATGAAGGCCATGAATATGGCTCCGGGTCTGAAAAGGAAGTTTTCCTTTGAAGCCTGGGGGACGGTTTCGCCTAAAATGACCGAAGAACTGAGAGAAGAGGCGAAAAACGCTGTCAAGAAGGATATTTCCTTTGAAGGCGTCGGTGCTGATATCGATCCTGAAGCCATCGCCCTGGCCAAACACAACGCGGACAGGGCCGGTGTGGGACATCTGATTCGTTTTAAGGAACAGGATGTCAAGAAGCTCCGTGTCGACCAGTTTGACATGACGGACCACAAGAAGACCATGGTGATCACCAACCCGCCCTATGGAGAGCGTCTGCTGGATGTACAGCAGGCCAGGGAACTCTACAAGACCCTGGGCATCGTCTGCCGTCCCATGAAGGACCATTGCTACAGCTTCATCAGTCCCGATGAGTCCTTTGAGGAATATTTCGGCAGAAAGGCCGACCGCAAAAGAAAGCTCTACAACGGCATGCTCAAATGCCAGCTTTATATGTATTACAAATAGTTTCGAGAGGATATTGTTTTGAAACGACTCTATCGTTCCTGTTCCATATTGATTGAGATCATCGCTATCCTGCTGTTTACCTTCTGGGGCTGGCGCCTTTTGGATGGAGTGGCCCGAATCTATGAAACCTCCTTTCATTCCCTGTCACTGCTGATCTGTGTGGGGTTCGGACTGTTCTTCCAGGTGCCTGTGCATAACCTGGGACACATCCTGGGAGGCCTCATGGGCGGCGGCAAGCTGATTGCTTTTCAGTTCTTCCGGGGAAATTACGTACTGGAAAAGGGAAAATTCCTCCGCAGGGAGAAGCTGGCCGAGCAGGATATGATTCCGGTGATTGTCTGTCCCAGGGATCATGCATCGGGAGGCTTTCTCTGTCTGTACTGGCTTGGCGGAGCCATGGCCAATTTTCTATTGACCGTGATCGCATATATCCTGCTGCGGACCGGGATGGTTCCCTGTCATTCTCTGATGGGCAGCATGATGTTCGCGCTGTTTATTACCGGGCTCTGGTCCCTGGCGGACAGTATGATTCCCATTTACCGGATGGCCATGCCCAATGACTGTCTGAAGCTTCTCATCCTGCTTTCCAACCAAACGGAGCGGAGTTACTATGATCTCGTATTCCGTCGTCTGCTTGATATGTCGGAGGAAAAGGAAGCAGAGGATGACTTTTCCGCGGAGATCCCGGCAGATTCCGATGGACAGATCGGTCTGTTTCAGGCCTGCTGGCTTCTTCGGGGCTATGAGGCAAAGATGTGGCAGGGCCGCTATGATGAGGCCAGCGAGTTTCTGAAGGCTGTTTATCTCGCGAGAAGGGACCTTCCCGACGACTGGACGGACCTGATCAGCAGCGAGGTGATTTCCTGTCTGAGCCTTCTGGGCCAGCAGGAAGCGCTGGATGTGACGGATCTGATGGTAACAGACAGTCTGAGAATCCGGCTGGAAAACTCCGGAAGAGCAGGAAATATGAGAGGCCTGTATCTCTGGTCCCTGCATCATGTGGAGCTGGAAAAGAAACAGAAAGAATATTATCAGCAGGCTAAGCGTTCCATTGCGGATGTCGCCTTTGCTTATGCCAGAAAGGGATGGATGGTAACAGCGATCCATGGATAAATACGAACGGGAAAGATACCAGAAGAAAAAAGAACGCGCCCTTAGACGGCGGAAAAGACAGCAGCGGCAGCTGATCATCATGATCAGTATCGTCCTGCTGCTGGTGCTGATTCTTATCCTTCTTCTGGTGCTCAGAAAAAAGAAAGTATTCGCCCGGGAAGAAAGCCAGTATCTGGCAGAGATTCCGGTTTATTATTCTCTGATTGATGCCAGAGAGGTATCCAAAGATGAGGTGGGGGCGGCCATTCAGGGCTACTATGACCGTCAGTTTTACAGCCGCTTCAAGGTGGGCGGCGCCTATCTGACCGATCAGAATGACAATGTCCTCTACGAAAAGGACGCCCATGCCAGGATTTATCCTGCGTCCACCACCAAGCTCATGACCACCGTTCTGGCGCTGGAGCGTACCTCCGATCTGGATGCCCTTATCACCGTGAAAGAGCTATACGGCTGCTACGATGACCCGGAGAGCATGCTCCTTTACCTGGAGGAGGGGGATCAGATCTCCATGCGGGATCTTCTGTATGCTTTGCTGACCGAATCCTACAATGACTGTGCCTGCGCCATTGCCATGGAGGTTGCTGGCTCCATCGAAGCCTTTGCCGATCTCATGAATCAGCGGGCCGCGGAGCTGGGGATGAATGACACCCATTATATGAATCCCCACGGCCTTTACGATCCGGATCATTATACCAGCGCCTATGATCTGAACCGTCTTGTGCGCAAGGTTTATACGCTGGATGTATTCCGGGAACTGGAGCAGACTTACTCCCGCACCATTACGATCTACCGCTGGGGCGAGCCCATGGAGCTGACCATTGACAACTCTTCCTTCTTCCTCAACGGGGATTACGCGGTGCCCGGACTGAAATTCGAGGGCGGAAAAACCGGATATATTGATGAATCCTTAAGCAGCTACGGCTCCGTGTTTACCGGGAACGGCAACACCTATTACTGCGCGATTCTTCATTCCGTGGATGGCCCTTATATGACGAATCTGCTGCTGGATTATATTCTGGCGCCGGATGCCATGAAGGAGCTGCTGGAAATGGATCCCTATCTGGCTCTCTGGTACGAGAACTACGACTACTGAGGAGAATAAACTATGCTGATCCGAGGCGCGAAGGTTCTGAATGATCAATTCCGTTTTGTCTCTGAGTCTCTCCGTATCGAAAACAGTCTGATTGCCGAAACGGGAGATCTCACGCCGGCTCCGGGAGAAGAATGCATCGATGCCGAAGGACTGTTTCTGATCCCTGGACTGATTGATGTCCATATGCATGGATACAGCGGCATTTCCTGCGCCACCACCTCTTCCGTGGAACGTTATCATATGGGAAAGATGCTGGCCAGGGAGGCAGTCACAGGTTATGCGGCGACGCTGGCCTCCATGAGCGATGAGAAGGCCTTTGCCGCCATTCCTGCCATCGTAAGAGATGCCCGCAGTCACAAACCGGAAAACGGAGCCTCCATTCACGCCATTCATATGGAAGGACCCTTCCTGAATCCTGTGAAGAAGGGGGCCATGGATGAAAACAAACTGCGGATGCCTTCCGCTGAGCTGCTGCAGCAGTATACAGACCTGGGGGAGGGAATGGTCCGGATCATGACCATCGCCCCGGAACTTATGGGCGCTGCTTCTGTGATTCAGCAGGGCTCGGAAAACGGGATCCGGATGTCCATGGGACACACCAACGCCACCCGTCAGGAGGTCCTGGAGGGGCTGAGGGCGGGTATTACCAGAGTCACCCATACCTTCAATGCCATGCGGCCCCTGGATCACCGTGAGAGCGGCATCCTGGGAGAGGCGCTGACCAATGACAGAATCCAGTGTGAGCTCATCGGCGATTTTGTTCATGTGAAGCCGGAAGTATGCCTGATGCTGATCCGGCTGAAGGGAGCTGACAGAGTGACCCTGATCAGCGATTCCTGCGAGCTGGCCGGTCTCACCAATGACATGATCCCGAAGGGACTGCCCTATGTCATCCGGGACGCTGCCTATCTTTCCAATGGAACTTTATGCGGCAGCACCTGCACGGTTCGCCGCTGTGTTAAAAATGTCATGTCTCTGGGATTTTCCATGGAGGAGGCCGTGAAAATGGCTTCCCTGAATCCTGCCAGGGATCTTGGCATCGACGGAATGTATGGTTCCATCCTTCCGGGCAAGAGAGCCAATCTTGTTCTGGTGGATGGCGAAATGAATGTTCTTTCAGTATTTATCGAAGGAAAACGCTTTGCTTGATTGACTTTTCCCCGGGTGGGAATTACAATGAATTCAAATCCTATGCTGATAAAAATTATCAATGTAAGGCTGGTTCAGTACCGTGCAATTCGGCCCGCAGAGATCCTGATCGAGGATGGATTTGTCAGGTTTGTGGCCGCGCCCGGCGGGCTGGATGCCTATAATGAACAGCGCTGCCCCGGTATCCGGGTGATCGATGGAAAGAACCGCTATGTCTGCCACGGGTTCATTGATATCCATACCCATGGCGGCGGCGGAGCGGACTACATGGATGGCACGCCGGAGGCCTATATCACGGCAGCCAGAATGCACGCCTCCTATGGTACCACCGGCCTGCTGCCCACCACACTGGCAGCCTCCCGGGAGGAGCTGATCCGAACCTTCGAGGTCTATGAGAAGGTCAAAGACCAGAAAGAGGGAGCCCGGTTCCTGGGCCTTCATCTGGAAGGGCCCTATCTTTCTCTGGCCCAGTGCGGTGCCCAGGATCTGACCTATATCCGTCCTCCCCGAATGGAGGAGGTGCGCTTTTTGGTGGAGAGCTGTCCCCACATCAGACGCTGGACCATCGCCCCGGAGCTTGATTGCGCTCTGGAGATGGCGGAATATCTTCGTCTTAATGATATTACACCCTCCATCGGCCATTCGGACGCGACCTATGACGAAGTCCGGGAAGCGGTCAGACATGGCTTTAACCATATTACTCATCTGTATTCGGCCTGTTCCACCATTACCCGCCGCGGAGGATACCGTTATCCGGGTATTATCGAAAGCGCCTATCTGCTGGATGAGCTGACGGTGGAGGTCATTGCGGACGGACATCATCTTCCCGCGCCGCTGCTGCAGATGGTATACCGGTTTATCGGTCCGGACCGGACCACGGCCGTAACGGATTCCCTGCGGGGTGCCGGTATGCCCGAGGGCGACAGTATTCTCGGCAGTCTGCAGAACGGCCAGCATGTCATTATTGAGGATGGCGTCTGCAAGATGCCGGACCGGAAGGCCTTTGCCGGTTCTGTGGCCACCACCGACCGGCTGGTGCGTAATATGATTCACATGGCGGGGGCTTCCCTGGCGGAGGCTTGTGATATGCAGACCCGCATTGCTGCGCGTATTATCGGAAGAGAGGACGAGCTCGGCGTATTGGAGACAGGACGAAGAGCGGATCTGATTCTTTTCGATGATCATATATCCGTTTCTCTCACCATGGTGGGAGGAACAATCCTATTTGAAAAAGAAGGGGTATCAAAATGAAAAAAATGTTTAAAGAGTTCAAAGAGTTCATCTCCCGCGGCAACGTCATGGACCTGGCCGTAGGTATGATCATCGGCGGCGCCTTTACCGCTATTGTGGGTTCTCTGGTGAACGATATTATCATGCCTCTGATCGGTGTGATTATCGGCGGCCTTGATTTCACCACTCTGAGCGTACAGGTGGGCGAAGCTACCATCGGCTACGGAATGTTTATTCAGAACATCTTTAATTTCCTTTGCATCGCTCTTTGCGTATTCTTCCTGGTGAGAGCGCTCAACAAGTTCAAGAAGAAAAAAGAGGAAGAGCCCAAGCCCGATCCCGAACCCTCTGACGAGGTTAAACTGCTTACCGAAATTCGCGATGCTCTGAAGGCGGAAGGTAAATAATTCATTTTGAAAAAGATCCTGCTTTTAGCTACCGGCGGAACCATCGCGTGCAAATCGACTGAGAACGGCCTGTCTCCGCTTATGTCTTCCGAAGAGCTGATGAGCTATGTGCCTGAGGCTCTGCAGTTCTGCAGCGTTGATTCTGTCCAGCTGATGAATATCGACAGCACGAATATGCATCCCGACTGCTGGCTGGTAATTGCGGCAGAGATTGAACGGCTCTACGATCAGTATGACGGCTTTGTGATTGCCCATGGCACTGATACCATGGCTTACACGGCCTCAGCCCTTTCCTATCTGATCCAGAACAGTCCCAAGCCCATTGTCATTACCGGCTCCCAGAAACCCATCCAGACAGAGATGACTGACGCCAAGATGAATCTGCTGGATTCTCTTCGCTACGCCTGTTATCCCGACGCCGGTGGGGTAGTGGTGGTGTTCGGAGGCAAGATACTGATCGGCACCCGCGCCCGGAAAATGAATACCAAAAGCTATGATGCCTTCAGCAGCATCAATTATCCGGAAATCGGTGTGATTTACGACCGGGGCATCGTTCAGTATATCCGTCCCACCGCCGCGGACGCAAAGCCCGTTTTCTATCACCGGATGGATCCTCATATTTTTGTTCTCAAGCTGATTCCCGGTGTCAGTGCAGAAATCCTGCGGATGGCTTCCGAATCCTATGACGCCTTTGTGCTCGAAAGCTATGGTGTCGGCGGGATTCCGGAAGGGGAACAGTATGATTTCCACGATGTGATTGAATATCTGATCAGTCATGGAAAAACCATTGTTCTCACAACCCAGGCCATCTATGAGGGCAGCGATATTTCCGTTTATCACTCCGGACATGTCGCCAAGAAGGAATTCGGCGTGATGGAATCCTTTGATATGACGCTGGAATCCACTGTGACAAAGCTCATGTGGATTCTGGGGCAGACCAAGGATCCCGCCGAGATCAGGAAGCTGTTCAACACGACGGTTTCCTTTGACATGCTTTCCCAGCATGCATAAATCAAACGCAGGAGACACCGCAGTATGTTTGAAAAAGAACTGACATGTTGGATGGATCCGATACTTGACAAGCTGGGCCGTGATTCCAAAGCGGCCCGGCTTTTTGTCAATTGTTATCCCAACACCTTATCCACCACCACCCGAATCACCGATCAGGGAGATACCTTTGTTTTTACCGGAGATATCCCGGCCATGTGGCTGAGGGATTCCAGCGCTCAGGTAAGGCATTATTTCCCTCTGGCCAAGGAATCCCCAAAGATCAGAGAACTGATTGCCGGGCTGTCCCGGCGCCAGGTACGATGCATTCTGACGGATCCCTATGCCAATGCCTTTAACGAAACGCCGGACTGGAACTGCTACCGGGCCGATGAAACCACGAGAAACGGCCTGGTATATGAGCGGAAGTATGAGACGGATTCTCTGTGCTATCCTGTTCAGCTGGCCTGGCTTCTCTACAGGGAAACCGGCTGTATGGATCATCTGGACGATAATTTCAGAAAGGCCATGGGCCGTATCCTGGAGGTCTGGGAGAGGGAGCAGCATCACATGAGCGAATCCCTGTATCATTTCGAAAGAACCCAGTGTCCGCCTTCGGATACCCTTCCGAATCACGGGAAGGGAAATCCGGTGGCCTATACGGGTATGACCTTCTCCGGCTTCCGTCCCAGCGATGATGCCTGCCGCTATGGCTATCTGATTCCCTCCAACATGTTTGCCGCTGTAGTGCTTTCCTATATGCAGGAGCTGGCGTCTTCCGTATATCATGATGAGGAGCTTCAGCAGAGGGCCTCGAGGCTGGAGAAGGAAATCCGACAGGGAATTGAGACCTACGGAATTATCAGCCATCCCGTTTTCGGAAAGGTCTATGCCTACGAAACCGATGGTCTGGGCGGCGTCAACCTGATGGATGACGCCAATGTCCCGAGTCTGCTTTCAGCTCCCTATCTCGGATACTGTGCCTCTTCCGATCCCGTCTATCAGAATACCCGCCGGCTGATCCTTTCCGGTGAGAATCCCTATTACTATCAGGGCAGGGTGCTGGCCGGTATCGGAAGCCCCCATACACCGCCGGAGTATATCTGGCCCATCGCCCTTTCCATGCAGGGACTCACCAGTGACGATCCTGAAGAAGTGGAGAGGGTCTTTGCAATGCTGATGGCATCGGATGCGGATACCGGCTTTATGCATGAGGGCGTGCACAAGGATGATCCCGCCCGTTTTACCCGGCCGTGGTTCGCATGGTCCAATTCTCTGTTTTCTGAGTTTATCCTTCATTACCTGCAGATATGCACTTGAAATTTGCATAAATATGATATAGAATGAGCAGAGGGACTGTTATAAAATACTTCAGTTCAATTCATTTAAAACCTGTTGAAGAAAGGGGTAACTTTTCAATGCTCAACAAAAAATCTGTTGATGACATCAATGTCAAAGGTCTTCGCGTCCTTGTACGCTGCGACTTCAATGTTCCGCTGGTAGATGGTAAAATCACCGATGAGAATCGTCTTGTTGCTGCGCTTCCCACCCTTAAAAAGCTCATTGCCGACGGAGGACGTCTGATCCTTTGCTCTCATCTTGGAAAACCGAAAGGAGAGCCCAAGCCCGAGCTTTCTCTGGCTCCCGTCGCTGTCCGCCTTTCCGAGCTGCTTGGCCAGGAAGTTAAATTTGCTGCCGATCCCGAGGTTGTTGGCCCCAACGCCAAGGCTGCTGTTGCTGCCATGAAGGACGGCGATGTTATTCTGCTTGAAAATACCCGTTATCGTAAAGAAGAAACCAAGAACGAAGACAACTTCAGCAAAGAGCTTGCTTCTCTGGCTGATGTATTCGTTGACGACGCTTTTGGTACCGCACACCGTGCTCATTGCTCCAACGTCGGTGTCACCAAATATATCAAGACCTCTGTTGTCGGCTACCTGATGCAGAAGGAAATTGATTTCCTCGGCAACGCTGTCAACAATCCGAAGCGTCCTTTCGCAGCCATTCTCGGCGGCGCCAAGGTTTCCAGCAAGATCTCCGTTATCAACAACCTTCTGGACAAGGTTGACGTTCTGATTATCGGCGGCGGCATGGCTTACACCTTTGCCAAGGCTCAGGGCGGCAAGATCGGTACCTCTCTGTGCGAGGATGATTACCTGCAGTATGCCCTTGACATGCTGAAGAAGGCCGAGGAGAAAGGCGTTAAGCTGCTTCTTCCCATCGACAACGTGATTGCTGATGATTTCTCCAACGACGCCAACACCCAGATTGTCAAGACCGGTGAGATTCCGGACGGATGGCAGGGACTGGATATCGGACCCGAGACCCAGAAGCTGTTTGCTGACGCTCTGAAGGATGTTAAGACTGTGGTCTGGAACGGACCCATGGGCGCTTTCGAGATGCCCAAGTTTGCTAATGGTACCATCGCTGTAGCCAAGGTTCTGGCTGAGCTTCCCGATGCCATCACCGTGATCGGCGGCGGCGATTCCGCTTCTGCTGTCAACAACCTTGGCTTTGGTGACAAGATGTCCCATATCTCCACCGGCGGCGGAGCTTCCCTTGAATTCCTTGAGGGCAAAGAGCTTCCCGGCGTTGTTGCTGCCAACGACAAATAAACCTTACCTTGTAAAGGAGCTTTCCCATGCGTAAAAGAATTGTTGCAGGCAACTGGAAAATGAACAAGACTCCTCAGGAGGCCAAGGAACTCATTGAGATCCTGAAGCCCCTGGTGGGCCAGAGCGAAGAGACTGAAGTTGTTTTCTGCCCTCCGTTCCTGGATATTGCCGTTGCCGTAGAAGCCGTTAAGGGAACCAACATCAAAATTGGCGCCCAGAATATGTACTATGAAGAGAAGGGTGCCTATACCGGCGAGGTTGCTCCCGATATGCTGGTGGGTGCCGGCTGCGAATATGTCATTCTCGGCCACTCCGAGAGACGCGGATACTTTGGCGAGACCAACGAGATCGTCAACAAAAAGGTCCTTAAAGCTCTCGAGCACGGCCTGAAGCCCATCATCTGCGTCGGTGAAACCCTGGAGCAGAGAGAGCAGGGAATTACTGAGGATCTGGTTCGTCTTCAGACCAAGATTGCCCTGAAGGGCGTTTCTGCTGAAGATGCTGTCAAGACTGTCATCGCCTATGAGCCCATCTGGGCCATTGGTACCGGCAAAACCGCTACCAACGAGCAGGCTGAGGAAGTCTGCTGCGCTATCCGTAAAGTTCTCTGCGAGATCTACGGTGCCGAGACAGCTGAAGAAATCCGCATCCAGTACGGCGGCTCTGTCAATGCCGGCAATGCCAAAGAACTCTTTGCCATGCCCAACATCGACGGCGGTCTGGTGGGCGGAGCCAGCCTGAAGGCTGATTTCTCCGATATCGTAAACGCCTGAGATTGAAAAACTCACAGAAAGAGGGCTTTATCCTGTATAAAGCCCTCTTATTCTTCTTAAATCAAAGACCATTGGAAAGAATTCATCATGAATACAGATTCCATTTTTGCCGGCGGTGCCATGACCAGAGTTACTTCCCTGGATACCATTATCGTTGGCGGCGGAGCGGCAGCCATGGCTGCCGCAGTCAGTCTGTTTGATCTGGGAGTCAGGGATATTGCATTGCTCATCGACAGCCCCCGGGGCAGCGTTTCAAGATATGCTTCCTCCGGTCTTCAGAACTACTACCGTCTGGCTGATTATCAGGGAGAAGGGGATTCCCCCAGCCGTATGGCCCGGGATTTATCCTCTGATTCCATCATGGATGGCGATCTGGCCTATACTCAGGCAGTCCATTCTCTCCGGGCTTTCTACCGGCTGGCATCCCTCGGGGTTTCATTTCCCGTCAATTCCCGTGGTGAATATGTTTCTCCCGAAGGGGGAAATAAAAAGAGCCGCCGTCAGATCTCGGCCGGACCCGATACCGCGGGAGAAATCTACAAAAAACTCTCTGCCGCGGTGGCAGAGAGAAATATCCGGGTATATACCTCCATGCAGATGGTACGGCTTCTGACGGATCCCAAGGACAGCCGCGCCGTGGGTCTGATTGCCCTGAACCTGGAAAAAATGAATGAGCGTCATCAGCGCTTTACCCTGTTCAACTGCCGGAATATTGTTCTGGCCACCGGCGGACCCGGAGGCGTCTTCCACTCGGAGGCTGCGCCTGTCACCCATTCAGGAGCCCATGGAGCGGCTCTCAGGGCCGGTGCCAGGGCCATGAACCTTACGGAGCTGGATCTGGGTATCTGCGCCGTCAGAAAGTGTCTGTGCATGAATGGCCCTCTGCAGGAAGCCGTGCCGCGGTATGTATCCGTGGACACCAACGGCAAGAACCCGCGGGAATTTCTTTATGAAGCCTTTTCCGAAAATCCGGATCAGCTTTACCGGCTGCAGAAACGGAAAGGGGCGGAGTGGAGCTTTGACGCAAAGAAAGCCCGTTCCGATGGCAGCTCTCTGATCGATCTTCTGGTTTATCAGGAAATCCGGAAGGGCCGGCATGTCTTCATGGATTACCGGGTCAATTCCCGGGGCTTGGAGGCTCAGGATCTTCCATATCAAAGACTGAGGAAACTGTCCGAAGCCGTCTGGAAGATGCTTCTGAAGGCCGGTATCGACCTTTCCAGGACCGCTGTGGAGGTGGCCCCGGAGATTCGGTCCTATCATGGCGGATTGTGGGCAGACGAACACTTTGAATCCAATATAGCCCATCTGTACCCGGTGGGAGAGACTGCTTCCAGGCTTGGCGTATACGGGCCTGACGGCGCTTCCCTCTCGGCTACCCAGACTTCAGCCAGTGCTGCGGCTCTGGCTATCGTATCCGACCGCCGCGGAGATGAGCTCCTGGATATGGAGACCTTCGCCTCCCTGGTCAAGGAGCCTCTGACCAGTCTGCAGCAGCAGTCGGAGCAGTTTCTGTCTTCCCTTGGAAAATCCGTGGATGATTCCCAGATCGGTATCCGTGTGATGCGTTCGGAACTGGGAAGGAGAATGGATCAGGCCGCCCTGGTGATCCGGGATACGGGAAAAATTACGGCCCAGATCGAGGTGGTCCGCTATATGTACGAGAAACTGCCGGAAATAGCCGTTCCTTCCGCCAGACAGGATCTGGCAATGTATTTCCAGATACAGGACCTGCTGCTGACGGATCTGGCTTTTCTGTCCGCTATGATCAGCTACAAGGAGAAGGGTGGCAAAAGCCGTGGAGGCTTTATCATTCCTGATCCTTCCGGGATGCTTCCCTCCAGCCATCTGTCCGAGGAATACCGTTATTCTCTGTCGGATGCCCAGGTGTCCGGCAAAATCCAGGAGACAGCGGTGGATGAAAAAACCCTTAGCTGCAGCCATATCTGGCGCGAAAAGAAACCCGTCAATTCATGACGGGTTTTTGTTTTCTTTATGAGGTTGTTTTCAGTGATTCTCTATAGGCCTTCTTCTTTGCCGCCAGATCCCGCTGCTGCTGTCTGTACCAGGTCATGTACTTAAGGAAGATAAAGCAGGTGATGCCGGCCACCAGCAGATCCGCCAGAGGGTAGAAGCCGATCCAGGGAAGGGATACGCCGATCTCCACCAGTCCGAGAGCCAGAATCTGAAGGCCGAGGGCCAGGGGCAGGAAACGCTGATCCGGCTTCTTCAGTCCGTGGTAGAGCAGCATGCCCAGGACCATGGACAGGAAGATGATGACAGCCGCGTTCAGCACCTGGAAATAGTAGTGAAACAGTCCCACGCCTATGATCTCATCCACGGTGGCCTGAAGGGATTCCAGCGGCAGGGCTTCGGAGGCAAGATTTGCGAGAGTGCCGGCCTGGTAGCTCTGATACAGCCGGGAGGCATAGACGAAATAGTAGCCCTGAATAAAGCAGTTGCCCAGACAGAAGGAAATGCCCATGGCCATACCGTCGTACAGAGACATCCGGCTCTTCAGCACATATTTCATAATCAGATACAGGGAGAGATTCTGGAACAGAGCGTTCACCAGAATATTCAGGATGCGGTTCAGTGTTTCATGGCTTTCCCAGAACTCGGTGGTAACGCCCAGGGCTGTCAGAAGCATATTGAGCACCGTCATCAGGATCCGCATGGCCAGAAAGAAACCGGCAATGCCTCCAATGACAGAAGTAAGTCTGAATTTATGCCTGAGGCGGAGCAGAACGAGGGCGGCCACAGGAAGCAGAACATACAGTGCGGCCAGAATATAAAGCTGAGTTAGCAATGGAATAACCTCCGGATGATTTGATCATATTCATTGATTATAACCGATTTTACCGTATTTATCTATACACTTTTGTGCGGGTGAACATTTTTTTATCCTTTTAATTCCGGCATGATTATGTTATAATCAACATTGATTTTTACGTATTGAAAGCGAGGAATAACATGCCTTTTTCTTCTACCGTAGATAATGTCAAACATCTTCAGACAGCTCCCCTGGGCATTATGGCTTTTGATTCAGCTGCCGAACTTGGCCAGAAAGTCGATGCCCACCTTCGCAGATTGTACGCCAATCTCGAAGCAGGCGGTCAGGATGGCTCAACATCCTTCCTTGTTCCTATAAGCTGCCCCAGATTTCAGACCGGTGATGGCAAAGGTTTAATCAATCAGTCAGTCCGCGGCATGGATCTTTACCTGATCACTGACGTAGGCAATTACAATTGCAAATACAAGATGTACGGTCAGGAAGTGCCCATGTCCCCCGACGATCATTATGCCGATCTGAAGCGCATTATCCAGGCAATCGGCGGCAAGGCCTATCGGATTAATGTCGTCATGCCAAACATGTACGGTGCACGGCAGCACAGACGCAACTACCGCGAGTCTCTGGACTGTGCCGTGGCGCTCCAGGAGCTCCAGGCCATGGGAGTGGATTCCATCGTTACCTTCGATGCCCATGATCCCCGAGTACAGAACGCTGTTCCTCTGATGCCCTTTGATAACATCATGCCTACCTATCAGGTACTCAAATCCCTTCTCAAGCATGTTCCCGACATCAAGCTGGATAAGGAATCCTTCATGGTGGTCAGCCCCGATGAAGGCGCCATCTCCAGAAATGTCTATTACGCTTCCGTGATCGGCGTAGACATGGGAATGTATTATAAGAGAAGAGATTATTCCCAGATCATCAACGGCCGCAATCCGATTGTCGCCCATGAGTTCCTGGGAAGCGACCTTTCCGGTAAAGATATTCTTGTCTATGATGACATGATTGCTTCCGGCGACTCCATGCTCGATATCGCTTATGACCTTCGCAGAAGAGGAGCGGGACGCGTTTTTGCCGGCTGCACTTACGGTCTGTTTACCGAAGGCATTGAAAAGTTCCAGAAGGCTGTGGATGACGGTGTACTTCACGCCGTTCTCACCACCAACCTGACCTACCGCAAGCCCGAACTGTTGGCCAGCAACTGGTACTATGAGGTCGATGTTTCCAAATACATCGCTTACTTCATCGCTTCTCTGAATCACGATATGACTGTAAACAACCTGCTGGATCCCCATCAGAAGATCGACAGTCTGCTGGCCAAGCACAGAGCCAGACAGGCAGCGCAGATGGATCTGTTCGGCAAATAATCAGCAATTGAAAAACAGCTTTGATCCCGAAAAGAATCAAAGCTGTTTTTTTATGTTATTTGTTGGAGCAGAGGAGAGTCTCAGGGGAAAATACGGAACAGGCCGATGACCTTGCCCAGGATCTGGCAGTCTTTAATCAGAATCGGGTCCATGCGGCGGTTCTCAGGCTGAAGTCGGATATAGTTTTTCTCGCGGTAAAAGGTCTTGACTGTGACACTGTCTCCCAGCAGGGCCACAACAATATCGCGGTTGTTTGCTGTCCGCTGCGATTTAACGAGGATCAGATCATTTTCAAAAATACCTGCCTCAATCATGCTTTCTCCCTGGACCCGGATCATAAAGCAGTCAGCACCGCGGGTATATTCAGAGGGAACAGGGTAGTAGCTTTCAATATTGTCTGCCGCCAGAATCGGTTCGCCGGCCCGGACCTTGGAAAGAATGGGAACTGCCGCCAGCTCCGGTGTTCGCCTGGAGGAGGGGATAATGTTCGTTCGTTCGGTTTTTGCGAACAGAGGGGCTGATTCCGGAGTGGTTTGTTCGGGACGAATCAGAATTTCGATTGAACGGGATTTCGAGGCGTCCCGTTTGATGTAACCCTTTTCCTCCAGCTTCGAAAGATGACCGTGAACAGAAGAAGTGGAGCTTAAGTGAACGCCCTCGCAAATCTCACGAACAGAAGGCGCATATCCATGATCCTCCTGGAAAGCCGATAAATACGAAAGAATCTCAAGCTGTTTCGCAGTCAGGCTCATATCTGTTCGTCCTCCTTCTGGGAATTGATAAATAAGATTCGAACGATATTATATCATCTGTCTTTTCGATTGTCAAACGGCTGTTCGAAAATATTCTTTTCGATTTCGTTCGATATTTCTCTTGACATTTTATGTTCGTTTGTTTATAATACGAACATGTCCAAACAACGAACACATTTCCAAGTCTAACCTTCGGGTGAAGCTTGTTCGATAACCTTTTTGACTTCGGCAATTGAATCCCCGTTTTCAGCCGAAGTCTTCTTTTTTTGCTTCTTGACTGCTATATATTAATGTGTTATAATATCTCAGTTGCCGCTCAACGAGGTTTAAATTCTTTGTTTTCAAAGATACCGTAATTGGCGAGTTTTTAAGAAAAGGAGGTGCTCGGATGTACGCTGTTATCGAAACTGGTGGTAAACAGTACCGGGTACAAGAAGGAGATATCATCTCCGTAGAAAAATTAGGACTCATCGAAGGTGAAAAGGTTACCCTCGACAAGGTTCTGATGGTGTCTGGTGAGGCTGGTGTCAAGGCTGGCAATCCCGTAGTTGATGGTGCCTGTGTTGAGGCTACCGTACTGGAAGAAGGCCGCGGTCCCAAGGTAGTTGTTTACAAGTACAAACCCAAAAAGACCTATCACAAGAAAAACGGACACAGACAGTATTTTACCAAGCTTAAGATCGATTCGATCAAGGCCTGATCGCCGGTAATATGATCCGCGCCAGATTTTATGAAAACTCCCGGCATGAGCTGTGCGGGTTTTCCATTGACGGCCATGCCGGCTTCGATGAATATGGTTTTGATATTATCTGTTCGGCTGTTTCGGCTCTTGCAACCAATACAGCCAATTCGATTGAAGCCCTGACCGGTGAACCGATGGAGGTTGAGTCGAGCGACGGTCACCTTCGGGTGATGGTCCTTTCCCTTCAGAACGGTCAGTCCTGTGAGAAGGCAGAGCTTTTCCTGCAGTCTCTGAAGCTTGGACTTGAGTCTGTCATTGAGTCTTATGGATCTGAATATCTGCAACTGTCAATTAATCAGAATTAAGGAGGATGCACCTATGTTAATGATGAATCTGCAGCTCTTCGCTCATAAGAAGGGTGTTGGTTCCACCAAGAACGGCCGTGATTCCGAAGCAAAGCGCTTAGGCGCAAAGCGTGCGGATGGTCAGGTCGTGAAGGCTGGAAATATCCTGTATCGTCAGAGAGGAACCCGTATCCATCCCGGTACCAACGTTGGCATCGGTAAAGATGATACCCTGTATGCTCTGGTAAACGGACGCGTTAAATTCGAAAGAAAAGGCCGCGACAAAAAGCAGGTTTCCGTTTATCCCGTAGAAGAGGCCTGATCGGTTCCTTCTTCGGTATGATATGGATATCGAACAGGCTTCAAACCAGGTTTTGAAGCCTGTTTTTTTCTAAATTTTCGCACATGACGGAAGGAATCATATATGTTTATCGATGAAGCAAAAATCACGGTATCTTCCGGAAAGGGCGGCAACGGCTGCGCCTCCTTCCGAAGAGAAAAATTTGTCGCTGCCGGCGGGCCCGATGGCGGTGACGGCGGTAAGGGCGGAGATATCATATTTGAAGCCGTTTCCGATACAAATACCCTGGCGGAATTCCGCTTCCACCGTATTTTCAAGGCCGAGAACGGCAGCGATGGCAGCGGCAACCGCAGCTTTGGAAAGAAGGGTGAGGATCTGATCATTCCCGTTCCCGTGGGCACCGTGATCAAGGAAGCCCAGAGCGGCCTTGTGATTGTGGACATGGCTAAGGATGGACAGCGGGAGGTCCTGCTGAAGGGCGGCAAGGGCGGCAAGGGCAATCAGCATTTTGCCACACCCACCATGCAGATCCCTCAATATGCGCAGCCGGGACAGGAAGGGAAGACCCTGGAGCTGATTCTTGAGCTGAAGGTGCTGGCGGATGTGGGTCTGCTGGGCTATCCCAACGCCGGAAAATCCACCTTCCTTTCTCATGTTTCCAATGCCAAGCCCAAGATTGCCGATTATCCCTTCACCACGCTGACGCCTCAGCTGGGTGTTGTCCAGCTGAACTACGGAAAAACGCTGGTCATTGCCGATATTCCCGGCCTCATCGACGGCGCTGCGGATGGCGTCGGTCTGGGACACGAGTTTCTGAGGCATCTCGAGAGAACCAGAGTGCTGATTCATCTGGTGGACGCGGCCGGCGTTGACGGACGGGATCCCGTGGAAGATATCGAAAATATCAACAGGGAGCTGGCACTGTACAGCGACGAGCTGGCAGCGCTTCCTCAGGTGATCGGAGCCAACAAGATTGATCTTCCTGACAGCGAGCTGTTCATGGAAGAGCTGGAGGAATACGGAAAAGAGCACGGAGTTAAAATCTTTCCCATATCCGCCTATACGGGAAAAGGACTCAAGGAGCTTCTGGATGAAGTGGTCAGAATCCGCGATTCCCAGGCAGATACAGCTCCCGTTGTCTTTGACAGAGAATTCTACGTCGATCAGATGGACGAAAACAATGGTCCCGGATACGAGATCCACAAGACCGATGCCCATGAATATGAGCTGGTGGGACCGGTAATCGACAAGATGCTGGGCTATACCCATCTGGAATCCGAAAAAGGCTTTGATTTCTTCCAGAAATTCCTGAGAGAACGCGGCATTATCGATGCCCTGGAGGAAAAAGGCGTAGAAGAGGGCGATACCATCTGGGTAGGCGGTATTGCGTTTGATTTTTATGAATAAGTTGCAGAGGAATATAAGATGTTAAAACCCAAGCAAAGAGCTTTTCTCAGAAAACTGGCCAACTCTCTGGATCCGATTTTCCAGATTGGTAAAGCCGGCGTAACGCCGGAGCTGGTGGACGCGGTTTCCGCCGCGCTGGAGGCCAGGGAGCTCATTAAGGTCAACGTACTGAAAAACTGCGAGGAAGAGCTGGGAGACTGCGCTGAGAAGCTCAGCTCCAGGACTCACAGTGAAGTTGTCATGGTCATCGGACGGCGTTTTGTCCTGTACCGCCGCGCGGAAGAGCCTGTCATCGAACTTCCCAGATAACCGGCCATTATGGATTACCAGGATTATCTGCGGTATCGCAGCGATATTCTCGACTGGATCAGTCTTCGGCTGAAAAATAGCCGCTACACCCATACTCTGGGCGTGGAACAGACAGCTGTCACTCTGGCCAGGAAATTCGGTCAGGATCCCAATCTGGCGTCGCTGGCTGCCTTGCTTCATGATAACGCCAAGAATCTTGATCTGGATGAACAGTTTGCCATCTGCAAGAAGGCTTATCCGAAGAAATTCAGCCTGACCATGGATTATGCCAGTATTCTCCATGCCTTTGCCGGAGCAGAGGAGGCCAGAAAGCGCTATCCGGACCTTCCCCTGGATGTGTTTGAGGCCATCCGGTACCATACTACGGGACGTCCGGGCATGAGCGATCTGGAGAAAATCATCTATTGTGCCGATTTTATCGAGCCAAACCGGGAGCCCTTTGAAGGGCTGGATGAGGCCAGAAAACAGGTTTTTTCCAATCTGGATGATGGACTGTGTTATATACTGAGACATACAACAGCCTATATTAACGGTAAGGGGAAAAAGCTGTATCCCTTGACCGCGAAAGCGATGAAGTACTATAAAATTGTTGAGGAATCAACAAATACTAAGAAGAAATAGCAGCGCAAGTCTGTAAGAAAGGATTCTCCTGTATGAGTAACAAAACTGATATGGAACTGGATATGGAATTATCCCGCAAGCTGGCGAAGGCTGCCTATGACGCGCTGGATGACAAGCAGGGTCAGGATATCAAAGTACTGGATATCCATAATATTTCCATCCTTGCCGATTATTTCCTGATTGCCCATGGAAACAATCCCAATCATGTTCACGCGCTGATTGATGAGGTACAGGACCGTTTAGCCGCACTGGGATGCGATTCATCCAATGTGGAAGGATATCAGGAAGGTTCCTGGGTGCTGATTGATTTTGGAAGAATTATTGTTCATGTATTCAGTAAGGACGCCAGAGTTTTCTACAATCTGGAAAGAATCTGGTCCGACGGAATACAGATCAGTCCGGCTCAGCTGAGCGGATCGTCCGACTGATGCGGCGGTTTGGTATCGGCAGAGCACTTCACTGAGAGATATCAAACTATTCGCAAAACGCAAGTTTAACGAAAAGATATGCATATATGGACACGAAAAGACTGCTAAGCTATGTCCGGCGCGCTGTTGATGATTACAGCATGATCCGTTCCGGCGACCGTGTTGCCGTGGCTGTTTCCGGCGGCAAAGATTCTCTTGTACTGGCCCTTGCATTAAAATGTCTGGAACGTTTTTATAAAGAACGTTTTACCATGGCCGCTTATACGGTATCCGTTGGTTTCGGCATGGATTATCAGCCCCTGAAGGATTTTTTCGCGGAGCACGAGATTCCATATACCGTCATTGAAACCCAGATCAAGGAGATTGTATTTGATATCCGGAAGGAACAGCATCCCTGTGCCCTCTGCGCCTCTCTTAGGAAAGGGGCTCTGCACAACCAGCTGGCCCTGGACGGATTCAATAAGGTGGCCCTGGGACATCACAAGGAGGATGTCATCAATACCTTTTTGCTGAGCCTGCTGTATGAAGGCCGTCTGAACACCTTCCAGCCGGTCACAGAGCTGTCCAGAAGCTCCTTAACCGTGATCCGGCCCCTGATTTATGTCCCGGAGAATGAAATTGTCTATTATACCAATAAGGAACAGCTTCCGGTATTGAAAAATAACTGTCCTGTGGACGGAATTACCAAGCGTCACGACATGGAAGAACTCCTGAAAACCCTGAGACACGAGGATCATCATATCCCGGAACGCATTTTCAACGCCATTCAGAATTCTGAGATGCCGGGCTGGCATACGGATTTTGTTCCCAACAGACAGCCGAAAAGCAAATCAAAGGATCAAAAGGAATCATGAGTTATCACGAGGAAGAAAAGAAACGCAATACCTTGCGTTTAAGAGAACTTTTGGTGGACATGCCTTCCTATTGCAGAGACTATTTCCGCGGAATTGAACCCACCACGGCTGAAAGAACCAGGCTGGGCTATGCCAGAGATCTGCGGGTTTTCTTCAATTTTATGCTGGAAACCCGGCCGGAGCTTAACGGAAAGCAAATGAAAGACATATCCCTGCAGGATCTTTCCGCCATGGGACCCCGGGATCTGGAAGAATTTCTCGATTATGTTTCCTACTATGTGGGTGCCCAGACCCATGGAGAGCTTTCCAATGGCGAAAAAGGAAAAGCCAGAAAAATAGCCGCTGTACGCAGCCTCTATAAATACCTGTACCGCCGGGAAATGATTCCCGCCAACCCCGCTGAGCTGGTCACCACCCCCAAAATCCATGAAAAAGCCATTGTAAAATTGGATGTGGATGAAATTGCCCGTTTTCTGGATGAGGTGGAATCCGGTGATAAGCTGACCAAACAGCAGCAGGCCTTTCATAAAGCCAATAAGACCCGGGATGTGGCCCTGATGACCCTTCTTTTAGGCACAGGCATCCGTGTTTCCGAGTGTGTCGGTCTGGATATCCGGGATGTGGATTTCAACAATAACGGCATCCGCATTGTCCGCAAAGGCGGCAACGAATCCGTAGTCTATTTCGGTGATGAGGTCCGTCAGGCCCTGATCAACTATTTAAAGGACCGGGAAAAGATCATCCCCGTTTCCGGTCACGAGGACGCTCTCTTCCTCTCCATGCAGAAAAAGCGTCTCACGGTACGGTCCGTGGAGAACCTGGTCAAGAAGTATTCCGAATCCGTCATTAATCTGAAGCATATTTCACCCCACAAGCTTCGCAGTTCCTATGGCACGGCCCTCTACCGGGAATCCGGAGATATCTATCTGGTGGCGGATGTCCTGGGACATAAGGACGTCAACACCACGAGACGGCATTACGCCCAGATGGAAGATGACCGCCGGAGAAAAGCGGCCTCCTTTATCCGTCTGCGGGAGGAAGATCCAGCTTCTGAACCGGGACCGGATTCGCCGAATAAGGACCAAAAAAATTCAGAATCAAATTAAATGATAAAATTGCAAATTAACAGGCAGTGGAACTTTACTCAAGTATCCACTGCCTTTTTATATGATTTCCGCCAGGGGAAGTCCTGCCTTTTCACGGCTGATTTCGCACAGCTGAAGGCTGGTAAAGCCATAGACGGTAACCTTTCTGCGGTCCTTCTGAAACTCCTTCCGGACAGCCTCCAGCACCTGCTGCCGGTTGTCTTCGGAATTCATATTGATAAAATCAATCAGGATAATGCCGGAAAGATTGCGAAGTCTGATCTGGCGGACGATTTCAGGAATCACCCGGAGGTTGAAATCCGTCACGGCTTTCTCCTTGTCAGAGAAGCCCGTAAAGTTGCCGGAATTCACATCGATGCTGGTCAGGGCTTCCGTCTTTTGAATCACCAGATATCCTTGATCCTGCAGGAACAGCCTTTCCTTCATCGCGTCGGTCAGCTGCGCGTCAACACGATACAGATCCGCCAGGGTGAATCGGGAATCCTGAACCACCCTTAATCTTTCCTGAGGATAGGAAAGATGCTGCAGCACCAGCTTTTCACGAAGTTCCCCGCAGATTTCAGCACTGTCAAAAAGGATCTCATCCAGACTGCCGATGCCTGCACTCATCAGATAATTCAGAATGAAGGAATCATTCCGGTACAGGATTTCACCCACCGAGGTGTATTTTTTTCTGTCTTCCAGATCCCGGTAGGCCTCATATAGAGCCTTCGCTTCCTGCAGTATTTCCTGTTCCGGGGCTCCGGCACTCTCCGTTCTGAGAATATATCCCGCCTGTCCTTTGCCCGGAAAACGGCTGGCCAGCTCTTTCAGACGGATCCGTTCCTGCTGGTCTGTAATCTTAGCCGAGACGCCCGTTTTGGATTTCAGGGCTGTCAGCACCGTAAATCTTCCCTGCAGGGAATAATTGTCCGTGACAACAGCCTTTTTATAGCCCTCCGCGTATTTTTTGATCTGGACCGGCAGCTCAGCGCCTGCCTGATAGGCCTGCAGATCCCGGCTGTCCAGCGGCAGAAAGGCAGGCTCCTTCAGCCCGATATCCACATAGGCGGCGTTCAGGGAAACCTGAACCTGCTGAATCCGTCCCATCAGGATGCTGCCCAGGACGGGACAGTCATCCTTCCCCTGCTGCATCTCCCGGGTCCATTCCACCAGCCGGTCCTCCTCCATCAGCGCCAGACAGATTCTGTCCGACTGGGAGTATACGAGGACCCTCTTCACGCCAGCTCCTTCCGGCCGGAGGCGGCACCCGGATCAGAATAATTGATCAGATTCCCCTGCGGATCTCTTCCAAAGAGACTGCACCGGGTGATATGCTCCCTGTATTTCAGATCCTCGGCTCCAATGAACCGGTACAGAGCATAGATCAGCAGATCCGGTTTCAGGTTCTGTTCGCTGCCGGAGGCACAGACAAGCTCCAGCGTATGGGGATCCGTCAGTGTCCAGGAATAGATCCATGGTCTGACCTCCACCTCCACTTCCTGCTTGCGTCCCTTGATTTTACCGATTTTAGTCAGCCGGATGGATTCCTGAGAAAGGAACTCATTCACAGGCTCGGTCCAGTCCCGCTCTTCTGGAAGATCAATCCGGTAGGCCGCGGCCTGAATCTTGGCCATGATGGGAGGCTCTTTTTCATCCAGAGTCTGGCATCCCAGAAGCCTGATTCCCTCCGGAAGCTCCCGGGAAAGGCTCTGAAGCAGTTCGGTATCGGAGATGTCTTTTTCGGTTTTAATTTCCATGATTTCTCCCAGGCCATCCCAGCCAAGGGTCAGAGGTCCGGCAAAGGACATATGGGGATGGGGATTGAAGCCCTGGGAATAAGCAAGAGGAATGCCGGCCCTGGTCATGGCCCGGTGCATGGTCCTCATAAAATCCAGATGTCCCACAAAACGAAGACGGCCGGTTTTCTGATAGATGATCTGTTTTCTCATGCCTCATTGCCTCCGTTTCCTGCCGCAGCTCTTTTTTCATAGCATACGCCCGTTTCGCTGATGCCCATGATGCCGCAGCCGGAGCATTTTTCCCTGCAGTTGGGAGAGACAATTCCTTCCTGGGCCCGCTCATATTCGCGGTACAGATATTTCTTCGATACGCCGACGCTGATATGATCCCAGGGCAGGACTTCATCCTCCTGTCTCTCTCTGTAGTTGTAGTAACTCAGTTCAGTGCCGGTTTCCTCAATGGATTTTTTCCAGGCGCTCTCATCGAAAAGATCGGACCAGCTGTCAAACCGGCAGCCGTTTTTCCAGGCAGCGTAGATCAGATTGCCCGTACGCCTGTCTCCCCGGGCCAGCAGACCCTCCAGCGTGCTTAAAAAGGCGTCATGGCAGCGGTATTGGACCTTTTTGTTGCGGATCTTGCTGTTCAGGAAATTCTGCCTTTCCATGTAGGTTTCATAGTCCGCCTGGGCGCACCACTGGAACGGCGTAAAGGGCTTGGGAACAAAGAAGGAGGTGCTGACGGTCACCGTCAGATCTCTGGACCGCTCCTCTTTGGGAATCTGCATCCACTCATGGACAATTTTGGAAGCAAGGTCGGAAATGCCGAACACATCCTCCTGCGTCTCTGTGGGAAGGCCCAGCATGAAATACAGCTTCACGCGGTCCCAGCCGCCCTTGAAGGCCAGTTTAACGCCGCCCAGGATCTCTTCCTCGGTGATGCCTTTATTAATGACATCCCGGAGCCTCTGGGTGCCTGCTTCCGCCGCGAAGGTCAGGCCGCTCTTCTTGCCCTCGCCCAGCTCTTCCATGAGCTGGAGAGAAAAAGCGTCGACTCTCAGAGAAGGCAGGGAAACATTCACATGGGGATAGCGGGTATGTATTTCCTTTAAAAGGTCATACAGACCCGGATAATCATTGGAAGCCAGAGAGGTAAGGGAAAGCTCATCATAACCGGTGGCCTTTAATACATTATCCACCCAGTTTAAGATGTTTTCCTTGCTTCTCATCCGGACGGGACGGTAGATCATTCCCGCGTTGCAGAAACGGCAGCCGCGGATACAGCCGCGGAAAATCTCCATCACAGCCCGGTCATGGACGATCTGCAGATAGGGAATAATGGGATGGGTGGGATACTCCACCGAATCCATATCCTTCACCAGCACCTTGGTGACAACGGCCGGAATGGAAGGATCCTTCGGAGTGACAGATTTGAGCCTCGGCGTATGGTCACACCCTTCCGCCGGATGATCCTCATATTCGACGTCATAGAAGGAAGGAATATACATGCCGGGAACGGTGGCAGCCACCTTCAGAAACTCCCTGCGTCCCCTGCCGGCAGCCATATGCTCCTTGTAAAGCTGGAAGAGGTGCTCATACTCCACTTCACCCTCTCCCAGATAGTAGATGTCAATAAAATCAGCCAGAGGTTCCGGATTGTAGGCGTTGGGGCCGCCGGCAATGATCAGCGGATCGCTGTCGCTCCGGTCGCGGCTGTACATGGGTACGCCGGCCAGATCCAGCATATTCAGGATATTGGTATAGGACATCTCATACTGGAGGGTGAATCCGAGGAAATCGAATTCCTTCAGCGGCGTAAATGTCTCTAACGAATATAAAGGAATCTGCTGCTGACGCATTGCCTGCTCCATATCGGGCCACGGGGCGAAACTGCGCTCGCAATAGACTCCTTCATAAGAATTCAGATCATGATAAATAATCTGCAGACCAAGATGGCACATACCTACATCATAGACATCCGGGAAGCAGAAGCAGAAATGCGTGTGGATATCTTTCATATCCTTCACGATGGAGTTAACCTCCCCGCCGATATAGCGGGCAGGCTTTTGAACAGAAAGAAGCAGCTGATCAGGTAGATTTACTCTCATATTATTGGTTTTCCCTGTACATTAATCTCCAGTCCAGATCCCCTCTGTCCAGAGCAAGAATCATGATTTCCGCGCTGGCCAGGTTGGTGGCTGCGGGGATATTGTTGGCATCGCAATGCTTGATGATGTTGGACAGACTGGGCTCATTGTCCTGTTTGTTGTCCGGATCGCGCAGAAAGATGACCATATCGATGGTGTTGGAATCGATCTGGGCACAAAGCTGCTGTTCTCCAAAGGATCCGGGGAGAACTTTCTGAATAGGTAAATTGGTGACTTCTTCAATTCGTCTGCCGGTAGTTGCAGTTGCCAGCAATTTGTGTTTTGACAGAATATGATGATAGGCCACACAGAGATTCTGCATCAATGTTTTTCTGTTGTCATGCGCTATAAGACCGATGTTCATAGAAAATACCCCCTGTTCCGAAGTGTATAATTCTCTGTGTTGATTCGGAGTACCAATCCAATTCCAACCATGTTGGCAATCAGAGAGCTTAAGCCGTAACTTACGAACGGCAGAGGCAGGCCTGTATTAGGCAGCAGAGCGGTGGTAACACCCATATGGACTACAGCCTGAAAACCTATCATGATAGCCACACCCGAGCAGATGATTTTCCCAAACAGATCTTCCGAATGGGCGCCGATCCACAGAATCCGGATGCAGATCCAGAGATACAGAAGAATCATGGACAGACAGCCCGCCAGGCCCAATTCCTCACCGATAATTCCGAAAATAAAGTCCGTCGCTGCGATGGGCACCAGACCGCTGTTCTGAAACAGTCCCTTACCGAAAAGGCCTCCGGAACCGATGGCCATACGGGACTGAACCGTCTGATAAGCGGTGGTCAGTGCATAATCCTCAGGTGAGAGCCAGGCTAAAATACGCTCCACCTGATAGGGATTCAGCAGATGAGGAGTACTGCTTAAGGCATCCTGATAGATAATAAAGCCACCTATGAGTATCAGCAGGACGACAATCAGGATATACCAGCCGGAAACGCCTGCGGCAAAAAAACAGGCAAGGGTTACGGTAAACAGAACCAGGGTTGTGGACAGATCCGGCTCGCGGTAAATTAAGAACAGCGAGATCAAGGCCAGAAATGCCAGAAGGGCAATCAGCCAGAAGCGGTCCATTTTGTCCTGAAGCCGGTCAAACAGCGTTGCGAAAAGCAGTATCTGGGCCACCTTCGCGATTTCCGAGGGCTGCACGGAAATACCGGTGGAAACGCCCAGCCAACGCCGGACACCGTCTCCCTCCTCCGCTCCGGTTCCGAAAAACAGAACCACGACCAGAAGAATCACTGAGCCTAGAAACAGCGGAACAGCCAGGAGCTTCAGAACATCATAGCTGCAGTGCTGAATCAGGAAGATCAGAACCAGGCCGATCAGAAGACCGACAAACTGTCTGATCATCAGCGGGTCGATATCAAAACTCCGGGGATCATAGACCCATCCATCTGCACTGCCAATCATGATGATTCCGAATAAAATCAGAACCAGCATGGGTATCAGAAGGAACGAAGCTTTGGTTTTGTATGATTTCAACAAATATCCTCCGCGAATACTCATAAGTATATTGATTTTACATTATTCATACCATGGTGTCAAGACGTGGGGTCAAGAAAAAATTCCATAATATGCAGTGACAACATCAATAAAAACAGGAATGGCGTTGTGGGATCCTCCGCCGAAGGGAATCATGATGGTGACCGTGATTTCAGGGTTCTCCACCGTGGTATAACCCGTAAACAGAGAGTGATCCGGCCGGTCCTCGATCTCCTGAACGGTGCCCGTCTTGCCGGCGGCGTGAATGCCGATGGACTCCAGCGGGGCAAATTCATCCTTATGCTCGTCAGTGACCACCATACGCATGCCCTTCCTGACAATCTGAAGGTTTTCCTCCTTCACCTCCGCATTGTACTCAGCCTTCGCGTCGGACAGATACAGAGTTCGGCCGCCCGGATCCTTGACCTCATCCACCATATAGAGAGAATAGACATCTCCGCCGTTGATCAGCGTACAGGTGTAGCGGTTCACATTGGCTGTGGTAAAGGCATTGGTGCCCTGCCCGATGGAAGAACGCACCGCGTCGATTTCCGAGGTCCGGGGCACGGTTTCACCGATTTCTATGCCCGTGACAGAGGCCAGTCCCAGTTTCTTCGCGTAATTGGCCATCTTCTTCAGGCCCACGGAATCATCAAACTGATGCTTCGCGTCCGGCTCGGACAGCAGATACCCCAGCTGATAAAAGAAGTAGTTGCAGGAATGATCCAGGGCCTCGGCCACATTGATCTCGCCATGGCTGACCTCGGTCCAGCAGTGAGGATGATCCACCGAGTTCACATAAGGGAATTCGTAACCATCCTTAATCTTGGTTTTCTCATCGATCACGCCCAGCTCCAGGGCCGTAATGGCGGTGCACATCTTATAGGTGGAGCCGATGGCTCTGGCCTCGTAGACCGCCCGGAAGGACAGGGGCGACGTGATATCAAGAACAATTTCGTCATAGTAGGCGTTGTCGTTCATAAAGCGCATGGGATCAAAGCTGGGATAGCTGGACATGGCCAGCACCTCCCCGGAGAAGGGATCCGTCACCACCACGGAGCCGCTGCAGGGATCCAGCGCGATTTGCTGAGGCGTCAGCTCCAGATTCTGAATCTTCATGAGGAGAATCTGAAGCGGTGTCTCCTCTTCATTCACCAGTCTGTCCCGGGAGCCGTCTTCCGTGCTCAGAATTCCCTGCTCGTACAGAAGCAGCAGCATATCTGAAGCCGAAAACCAGGCATCCTTCACCATCCGCTGGTACACCATGGTCTGAAACTGGGAGGACTGGCTCATGCGGCGGATCTCATCCCGCACGATGACAGGAATCTTATCCTCCGGAAGCATGCTCTCCTCCAGCTTGTATTCCTCCAGCGGAATATACTGATGGGCCAGGGCATGGGAGAAAAGATCATAGGCGCCCTTCTCGCCTGCGGCATAGGGAACATAGAAGTCCTCGTCCCGCTGATACTGATAGGAAAGCCGTTCCTCATCCCTCATCAGGGTAATCAGAAGATCGTAGAAGGCCTTGATGGATTCCGGATAATCTTTGATGGGGGCATTGTTCAGTATCTGCTGCTCCAGTGTTTCCAGATAATATTCTTTCGCGTTTTCCCCGGTGGACAGGAAGAGCTCCATCACCGGAAGACCCGACTGAAGCATGGATTCCTTGAAAATCCGGTTTTCAATCATGGAGGCGAAAACATCCGCTGTGGTATAGGTATCACCCTTTTCCGAAGGCACATCGGTGATCTTGGCCACCAGGAGCGACGTAATCTGCTTCTCCAGGGCCTGGAAGCACTGCTGCTGGAACCTGAGGTCAATGGTGAGATATACATCATATCCCTTGGCCAGCTGCTGCTCGTAGGCCAGCTCAATGCCGCTCTTTCCCACCACCGCGTCGGAGGCATAGGGTTCGCCGTCCAAAGTCCACTCCTCCAGCTCTTCGGCTGAAATCCGGCCCACATAGCCCACCACATGGGCAAACAGGTCCTTCTGAGGATAGATTCTCTCATATTCCTTCCGAACAGCAAAGCCCTTGAAAAGGTCAGGCTTTTCCAGAATATGGACCATGATTTCCTCGGGAATTCCGCTGGCCAGCCGCACAGGATCATCCGGAGAAAAACGGCCGGAGAAGATGGCGTAACGGACAGATGCCAGCACCACTTCTTCCTGACGGCTCAGTCCTTCGGGAAGCTCGAAGGAGGTGTGATACAGCTGGGTGAAAGCGGTTTCGGCGTTGGTCCTGCGCTGCTCTTCTGTCAGCTCGTCGCGGCTGGTACCGTAAACCTCCGCGAGAAAGTTCAGATGATTGATCTCATTGACGCTTTCATCAAAGGCAGGGCTGAATTTGAAGCCCTCCCTGGGATTGTAGGTCAGGGGAAATGCCTGATCGTAGGAAAAGCTGATCTGATGCTGATCAAGAATCTTCTTGAGCAGATACAGGGATTCTCCCAGGTTTTCATTTTCAGCGGAGGGAATATAATATAAGGCCAGGCTTTCCTCATTCACTGCCAGAGGAACGCCGCATCTGTCGTAGATACATCCCCTGGCCTGCAGGGGCTTGATGCTGACCGAGGGTTCCGCGGTCTTCTGCTGCTCCGCCAGAACCTGATACCGTTTCTGATCCTTGATCTGGATCCGGTAAAGGGCAGTGAATATGACCAGAAAGCCGCCGATGAGAATAAAGCTCAGCCAGATAATCCGGTGAGTAAAAATCTGAAGAATACGGGAAAGCAGCTGTTTCATTGGGCGATCCTCCTCTGGCGGATCCAGTATTTCAGCCGGCGGTACAGTCTGAATCCCGCATAATAAAGCACATAAACGAGGACCGAAGTCAGCAGCGTATAAATAAGCTCGGGCACCAGCACGCGCAGAATGCTCTCTCCGACGCCCATGGTTCCCGGAATCCACTGAAACAGCAATGCCTGCAGCAGGCCCATCACCAGCGTCATCAGGCCGGAAAGAGCCAGGGGGATCATCAGGCGGGTTCTGTCAAGGTTCGTGGTCAGAACGCCGGAAGCATAGCCGCAAAGCATGTACATCAGGGCGAAAAGCCCCAGGGTCCGCGAGAAAATAAGATCATGCACCAGCCCCGTAATCAGACCGCACCAGAGGCCCTTATCGCGCCCCTGAAAGGTTCCCACACACACCAGATAGGGAATCATAAGGCTGGGGATAATACCGCCCAGAGACAGCTCATGAAGCCATGTGGCTTCCGAAACAATTAAAAAGAAACCTACCAGAGAATGAAACAGAAGGATCATGGCGTTTCCTCCTCTCCGGCAGGCGGGACATATGGAGTTTTCAGACTGGTCAGGATGGAAACCAGATCCAGCTGTGAAATATGGGCTGAAGGTTCCAGATAAGCGACAAATTCGCCGGTGGACGGTGACTGGGAAATCTCGATCACCGTTCCTATGGAAAGGCCGGCAGGATAGATATCGCTGAGGGAAGAGGTAACAATTTCATCTCCCACACAGATATTGGAGGAATCATCATCCAGGATCACAATGAGATATTCCTCATTGTTGATCCGTGAGGAGGCCTGGTATCCGGATAAAGCGCCCCGGACCCTCACCAGGGCGCCCTCCGGCCGGTTCACCTGTCCGAAGACAAGGCTCTCGGAATCCACCAGCGTGGTGACCTGGGAATAGGTATCATAGACCGTACTGACATAGCCCAGCAGGCCGCCTCCGGCGATCACAGGCATCATTTCCTCGATGCCGTCGGCGCTGCCTTTTCCTATGAGAATAAAATCATACCAGTTGCTGGGTGAAAGACCGATAATTTCCGCCGCTGTCTGGGGATAGCTGCGAAAATCGTAGCTGAGATCATACAGCTCCTCCAGCTCCCTGGCCCGGCGGTTCTGGGACTGAAGCAGGCGGTTCTCCTGCTCCAGCGATTCCACCTGTCTTTCCAGCGAATTAATCCGGTTAAGGAGCTCCTCTCTTGAATCCAGACCGTGAGCCCTTTCATCCAGCCAGGAAGCGAAATCGCCAAAGACAGATGTCACCGGAGAAATGATCCGGTAAAGAGGCGAACGGACAAAGTTAAAACGGCGCCCCAGCACTGCGGTCAGAATCAGCAGCGCCGCGCAGATGGCAAGTCCCGTCCATAACTTCTTTTTGCTTCTAGAATTCATCGAATGTTACTCCATATGTCTGCGGGCAGCGGGCATAAGAATATGTTTGTATTGGGAAGGATTCTCCAGAACCATTCCGGTACCGGTGACAATGCATTCCAGCGGATCCTCGGCGATCCTCACCTTCAGTCCGGTGGCTTTTTCTATGAGCAGAGGAAGGCCCTTCAGCATGCTTCCGCCGCCGGTCAGCACAATGCCGGTCTGATAGATATCCGCAGCCAGCTCCGGAGGGGTCTCCTCCAGCGTCTGGACGATGGCCTCGATCATTTCGCTGACAGGTCCGTAGATGGCTTCCGCCACCTGGAAATTGGTCACATCCATGGTTTTGGGCATGCCGGTCAGGGCATCTCTGCCCTTGATGGTCATCTTCTCTTCCACCGTATGATCATCCACATAGGCGGAACCGATGGAAATCTTCACCTGCTCCGCGGTTCTTTCACCGATGATCATACTGCTGGCCTTCTGGATATAGTTTTCAATGGCCTGATCAATGGTATCTCCGGCAATTCTCAGGGAGCTGCTCTTGACGATGCCTCCCAGGGAGATGACAGCCACCTCCGTGGTGCCGCCGCCGATATCCACGATCATGCTGCCCACAGGCTGTTCCACGGGAAGGCCGGCGCCGATGGCCGCCGCCATGGGTTCTTCGATCAGGTAGGTGCCTTTCTCATTGGCTCCGGCTTTCAGCGCGATGTCGCAAAGGGCCCGCTTCTCCACCTCGGTAACGCCATAGGGGACACAGATCGCCAGGTCCGGTTTGAAGATAAAGGGCTGCTTGATTACCTTATGGATAAAATACTCCAGCATGGCCCGGGTGGCGTGATAATCGGAAATAACTCCGTCCTTCAGGGGCCGGACAGCTTCGATGTTATCAGGCGTTCTTCCGATCATCTGCTTGGCTTCCTCACCGACGGCCACCACATTATGTGTCTCTTTATTTACTGCGACCACGGAAGGCTCGTCGATCACAATACCGGTGCCTTTGTAATATACCAGTGTGTTCGCCGTTCCAAGGTCAATGGCTAATCCCCGTTTCATCAAATTCTCCTTGCTCTTTAAAAGAATAATAGGTTCTGTCTCCGATCACGATATGATCGGCCATGGGCATCTGCAGCAGCTCCCCGGCCCTCATCAGCTCCTCCGTCAGATACTGGTCCTGAATGCTGGGAGTCGGATCTCCGCTGGGATGAGAATGCAGCAGCACAAAACGCGAAGCACCGCAGTCGAACCCCTTTTTAAATATCTGACGGAAATCCACAAGCACATTCGCCACGGTACCGTATCCGAGAAACTGCTCATCCAGCAGTTCATTTCTGGCATTGATATAGGCAACCCAGGCGCTTTCACGGTCGGAAAAGCGCATGCGGTCCATAAACAGATCCGCCAGCTGCCGTGTAGATACTTTGATTCTGCCCCTGGCAATGGACCGGCTGCTGATTCGTCTGGCAATCTCCAGGGCGGCGCTGATCTGCAGGGCTTTGACCCGGCCGATGCCGTCAATGCTTTTCATGGCCGTCAGAGACATCTGCGATAAGGCAATCAGCGGATCCTGCCCGAAATGATCCAGCTCAGCCAGCATCCGGGTACACAGGGTAACCGACGATTCCCTGGTGGTGCCAGTGCGGATAATGACCGCCAGCAGCTGGGCATCCGTCAAAGCGCCCGCTCCCTTCTCCTCCATGATTTCGTAGGGCCTTTCGGAGACGGGAAGCTCTCTGGTTGTTAATTTCTTTTTCTCTTTGTTCATGGTTAACCTCCTAAAAGATAAATGATGGCTTCATTATCATTTCAGAAGGCGGTCAGGACATGGGCTGATATATGAAATGGGAAAAATCCCATTACATCTTTCTGTGAATAAAAATGGCAATGACAATGCCGATAATGGACGCCAGATTAATGGAAATCTGACATCCGAAGGTAAGCTGGATAATACTGAGATTCAGGGTGATGGTCTCAATGCCGAAGGTTTTGCCATAGGCGAGCCATGAAAAGCCCTCCAGGCCTCCCAGCAGTTCACCGAGAAATCCTCCCAGCACAATTCCGGCCAGTATAAACAAAATCAGGGTCCAGGTATTTTTCCCTCGAACAGCCATATTTTACTCTTCTCCTACTTCTTCAAAATCGTCTTTTTCTTCCGTATTTTTCTGCTTCTTTCTGGTGCCGTAGGGAGCGGGAACCAGGAAGCGGTCCAGCGGCAGCGTCAGAAGATTCATCACAAGAACCGCGGCGCTGGTGCCCTCATTGAAGGGCGTATAGAACCGGATCAGCACGACGATCAGTCCTCCGGCCACGCCAACAATCCACTTGGCGGTGGAATTCATGGGGGAAGTCACATAATCGGTGGCCACAAAGAAAGCAGTCAGCATGAGGCTGCCGGTCAGAATCTGATCAAGACCGTCTCTTCCCAGCACATAGCTGAGGATAAAAACAGTGGTAATCATGGCAAAGGGAATCCTGAAGTCGATGAGCCTGCGGCTGATGAGATAGATGCCTCCCAGAAGAATCAAAAGGGTGGATGTTTCGCCTATGCAGCCGGGAACCACTCCCAGAAAACAGGAAAGCTTGCTGGGAAACAGCAGCGTATCGCTGTACATGGATACCAGAGGAGTTGCCACAGAAATACCGTCAATCTGAAGACTGCTCATCTGCTCTGAAAAAACCAGGGCTGTCACTACTCGGGCGGCAATGGCGGGATTCAGAATGTTTTTTCCGATACCGCCAAAGAGCCCCTTAAAGACCAGAATGGCGGCGGCGGAACCGGCCACGGGAATCCACCACGCTACGTTCACCGGTAGGCTGAGGGCAAAAATAATGCCCGTGATAGCTGCGCTGAAATCGCCCAGGGTGATGCGGCGGCGCAGAAGAATTTCTATCAGAAGTTCCGACACCAGCGCGCTGGAAACAGAAAGCAGCAGGACAAGCAGAACCCGGTATCCGAAATACAGAGTCGAGAAAATGATAACGGGAACCAGCGCGAAAATCACTTCCCTCATCTGGTAGGACGAGGTAATGGTGGATCTTTTGTGAGGAGCCCTGGACTGATAAACAACACCGACACTCATGAATCCTGCTCCTCCTTTGCCTTTTTCTCCGCGTGATCCGGATTCAGAGAGAACATCCGGATGCTGTCAGCAATCTCTCTGCCGGAAGGACAGACATAGCTGCAGCAGCCGCACCAGGTGCAGATACTGCCGTGGAAAACCTCAAAAAGATGGGTGTTTCCGGAATCAGCAGCATTTTTCAGCCGATAGGGCTGCAGCTGCAGCGGGCAGACGTCAATGCACCGGTTGCACCGGATACAGGCATATTCCTTGCTTTTATTATTTTCCTTGGTGGAAAAGACGATCAGGGAGGTGGTGCTTCTGGTAACGGGAGCGTCCAGGGAGTCCACGGTTTTTCCCCGCATCAGGCCGCCGTAAATCACTCTTCGGGGACGCTTCGTCATGCCTCCGGCCTGCTCCAGCAGTTCCTGAAGGCTGGTACCGATTCTGACCCGGAAGGTTCTGGGAGTTTTGATGCAGTCTCCCGCCAGGGTGATGATCACCCGCTCTGCCGGCCGGCCCTCTTCGACAGCCCGGCTGATGGCGATGGCTGTATCACAGCCGATGATGAGAATCCCCAGATCCGAGGCGGAGCCTCCTTCGGGAATTTCCTTGTGGGCGACGGTCTTTACCAGAAGCTGGTCATCGCCCTGGGGATATTTTTCGCTGACCAGGGAAATCCGGATCTTGTCCTTATCTGTCAGATGCTCCTTCAGCGCTTCCGCGGCCTTGGTCTGAACGCGGCTGATACAGATTTTTCCCTTTGCCAGGGGGAAGAGATGCAGAAGAATTCGGAGTCCCTTCACCACTCTTTCCGGGTCCTCCAGCACCATCCGGTAACGGGAGGATTCCATGGGATCCAGATCGACGCCGCTGACGAGAATGGTATGAACTTTCTCCGGATCGGTTTTTTCAATCTTCTGATGAACGGGAATATGATCAGGATCCATGCCCGCGATGCCGGCATAGTGAATCCTGCCAAGGATCTCATTTAGACTGAGGTTTTCAAAACTCTGAGGCTCAAAAGGTGACAGAATGGTCGTGTATTGATGATCGTTTTCCACGACAATCCCCTGAGTTCTGGTTCCGTCTGCCAGCTGAATGGGGCGGATTTCCTTAACCATTCCGGAAACGCTGCTGTAGATAAACGCACCGCCGCGTTTCGGCTTGCCGATGGGCTGATCCCGAAGGACATAGCTGCCGGCTTCCACCAGCGGCTGACACTCATCTCCCGGATACTGACTCATGGAAAAGACAATATCCTGCTCCGGATCCATAAAGTCCAGAATCGGAAGATCCTCCGCGATATTCTTTTCGGATAAGGAAGCAATTCCTCCATCAAAGGCAGACATTTTAGCGTGCACCTGCTTGATAAACATTTCTTGACCTCAATTGCTGAAGTAGTCTTTAATAGATTATTTTACCTTAATATATGGTAAACGTCAAGGAACAATTGGCGGCCGCGCCCTTGTGCAGCCGGCGATGCTGTGATATAATGCGGTCTATCTATCGAGAAAGAAGGAACTCCCATGCTGTATATCAACCAGAATGATTACCCTCATGTATCCTATCCCAACAATGTCAGTGATCCCGAATCCAAGGGAGCCACCAGCGGAAATATCAGGGATGCCGGCTGCGGCCTCTGCGCCCTGATGATGGTGGTAGACCGTCTGACCATGAAATCCCTGAGCCTGGAAGAGGCCGTCAGGCTTTCCGTGGAAAACAAAGCCAACCTCAAACCCGGCACCAATATGCAGATTCTCGGCCCGGTGGTGGCGGAAAAGTATGATCTTCAGCTGACCATGTCCAACAACACCTGGGAGCTGAGTCAGTGCCTGCAGGAGGGAGGCGCCGCCATTGTCCATATCGGCGGCGACCGGGAAGGCCATATCGGGACCCTCTCCGATGTGGGCCACTATGTCTTCGCCCTCTCCTATGCCCATGGTGAATTCTGTCTGATGGATCCCGCCTGGAGGGTGAATAAATATACGATTCCCGGCAGAATCGGCAAAATCCGGGAGGATGGTCTCTTCCTCTATACCACTTCTCTGGTACTGGAGGATGATACGGAGAACCGCCGGCCCAGGTATTATCTTTTCCGCCGGAAAAACTCTTAAAAACACTGCCCATAAAAAAATGTAAAAGGATTTGAAATACAGGGCTATCAATGCTATAATAAATAAACAAGACGTTTCCCCGCATTACACGCAGGGAACTATCAAGGAGGTTTTACCTATGATTCAATTAGTTTGCGGCAAGCAGGGCGCCGGAAAGACCAAACAGCTCATCGATATGGCTAACACTCTTGCCAAAACCAATGATGGACATATCGTTTATGTAGATGCAGACCAGAGCCAGATCTTCCGTCTGGATTATTCTATCCGTTTAGTACAGACCGCCGAATATCCCTTAAAGACCAGCAGCGAGTTCTTCGGATTTGTCTGCGGCATTCTTTCTCAGGATTATGATATCAATACCGTCTTTATTGATGGTCTTCTGAAGAACGCGAAAATCGATGCTGACAAGATGGGTGCTCTTCTGGACCGGGTAGCCGAGGTTGCCGAGCGTTACAATATTCACTTCATTATCAGCATGAGCTGTGACGAGAACGAAATTCCCGAAAAATATCAGAGCTGCCTGATTCAGTAATTCCTAAGCAAACTAAAAAGGTCTTCCCTGACGGAAGGCCTTTTTCTATTGAAAATAACCGGGGAAAAGCTTCTTGAATTCATCGGGGGCTTCGGCCCGGATTCTTTTTCCCCGCAGGGAGGCAATGGGCTCCTCTGCTTTTTCAAAATAAAGCTCATAGGCCAGCAGCATCTGACGGAAGGTTTTTCCCCCCTGATATTTGCCGTCCCCCACCAGGGGATGAGAATAAAAGGCCAGCTGGGCACGGATCTGATGGCTTTTGCCGGTCAGCAGTTCGACCCTGACCAGGGACTGCTTCCCGTTGGAAGAAAGCTCCATAACCTTCAGAGAACAGGGCTGATAGCCCGCAGGAAGAGGTTCCTGAAAAGGAACGATCTCTGCCATGTTTTTCACATGATCCTTCCTGTATCCGTTGACCAGCGTCGTCTCCTCCTGCCATTCTGGAGCTTCAGATTCCGTCACTGCCAGATAATACTTGTGAATCTTACGGGAAGAAAGCAGTTCATCCACCCGATGATGGGCCTCCAGCGTTTTGGCCATAATCAGCGCGCCGGCGGTGTTTTTATCCAGCCGGTGGCAAAAGGAAGGCCGGTAGGTGCCAAACGTTCCCTCGCCCTTCGCGTGAAGATACTCCAGAGCAGCATCGGTGAAGGACCAGGGATCATTTTTTCCCTTCTGGGTGGCGATGCCTGCCGGTTTGAAGACGATCAGCAGCTGATCATCCTCGTACAGCACCCGAAGGGGCTCTTTTTTCTCTCCTCTGCCGGTTTCTGCCTTCTGCTTCTGGACATTCCCGGCTCTGTATCCGAATTCCTTCAGCTGTTCATCCGTCAGATAGATCTGAACCACATTTCCAGCCTGCAGAACGACGGAAAGATCCGCCGGCTTTTTTCTGTCAATTTTGATTTTGTTCTGCCGGATGGCTTTGTAAAGAAAGCTCTTCGGAACAGCGGGCATCAGATGCTCCATCAATCTGCCCAGCTTCCGTCCGGCCTCCTGCGGAGCAATTACAAGTTCAATCACCGGTCTTCCCCCTGCTCCATTTCCTCCAGCAGCCGGATGGTCTTGCGGCGGATCCGCTGAAGAGCGTTATCGGCGGCTTTGGGGGTAATATTCAGCTTCACGGCAATCTGCTGATATCCCATGCCTGAAAGATACAGCTCCAGCACCTTGAATTCCATGGCGGAAAGTTTTTTCTTCAGGGCATTCATGATGTCCATGCCTCCAGCCTGGCCCACAATGGTCTGCTCGGGAGACAGCACGGAGGGATCCGCGATGCTCTCCAGAAGCTGGGTTTCATTGCCATCCTCATCGGTCTGGGTCTGGAGATAGGAAACCGCCTGATTCAGGGGCTGATGCTTTTCCCGGGAAGCCATCTTCACGGCGCTCAGGATCTGCCGTTCCACACAGAGGGAAATAAAGCTGCCAAAGGCGCCCTTGGACTCATCGAAGTCCATGATGCCCTTATACAGTCCAATCATGCCCTCCTGGATCAGATCCTCCGGATCGCCGCCAATCAGGAAATAGGCTCTGGCTCTTTTTCTCACCAGATTCCTGTACCTGTCAATGAGCTCCTCCAGGGCCTTTCGGTGTTCCGGAGAAGCGGGACTGCTCTCATGGATGATTTTCGACAATAACTCGTCAGATTTCATGTTACCTCTTTTTCAGATCCCGCTGTCTGGCGATCTCATACATCAGGACGCCGGCAGCAACGGAAGCGTTCAGGGAATTCACCGTTCCCCTCATGGGAATACTGACTGTAAAATCACATTTCTCCTTCACCAGGCGGGTAATGCCCTCATGCTCTCCTCCAATGACCAGCGCCATGGGCCCCGTCAGATCGGTGCGGTAGATATTATCGCCGTCCATATCGGCACAGGCTGTCCAGATTCCTTCTTTTTTCAGCTGATCGATGAGCTTGGGAATACTGGACACCTTCGCCACGGGCATATACTCCAGGGCCCCCGCCGCTGTCTTGGCTACGGCATCGGAAAGACCGACGGCGTGATGCTTCGAAATGACAATGCCATGAACGCCGCAGGCCTCTGCCGTACGGATCATGGCCCCGAGATTGTGGGGATCCTGAATGCTTTCGCAGATCAGAAGAAAAGGAGGCTCACCGGCTTCCTCCGCTCTTTTCAGTATATCGGAAACTTCCGCGTAGGAGGCTGCCGAAACGGCCGCGATCACGCCCTGATGATTTTCCGAGGTCATTTCATCCAGACGGCTTCGGTCGGTTTCCGAAATCTGTATGCCGGCTTTCTGAGCGGCATTCAATATCGCGGGCATGGATCCCGTTCTGGATCCCTTCAGTACATAGAGCTTTTCTATGCTTCTGCCGGCCCCGATGGCCTCAAGAACGGCATTTCGTCCAAAGATATATGAATCACTCATTGCTGATTTCCTTTCCGTGAAAACGACTGTAGGCCTGGTTCAGCAGCTCCATCAGTCGGTCATCCTGGCCGGTGACAAACAGATATCCCAGCAGAGCCTCCAGTCCGGTGGCCAGCTTATAATCCACGGGAGACATGTTTTTGGGGAGCGTCTGGGGCCGCTGGTTGCGGGCATGCTTAAAAACCTGGGTTTCCTTGTCCGTCAGCAGGGGCAGGATCAGCTTGACCATACGGGCCTGAGACTGGGCATTGACATGCCCGGAAGCGGACACGTGCATTTCCTTCGGGTGCAGATGGGTGGTCATCACCAGCCGGGAGCGGATATACAGATCGAAAATCGTATCTCCCAGATAAGCCAGGACCAGGGGACGGATGTCCTCAGGATTCAGGCTCTTGCCTGACTCTGTCCATTGTCTGCGCAGTTCTTCGGTAAAGTTCATGGATGTACACGCCTCATATCCGCCCAGGAATAAACAATTTTCATTCCGGCGCTCTCATAAATATTTCTTGCTGGATTCTTCTCATCGGTGAAAAGTGTCAGATATTTCGCTCCTGCTTCCTTAAAGGCCTGACACATGCGGTTAAACAGAATGGTTGCCGCCCCATGCCCCCGGTAACGGGAATGGACAGCCACCCCGAGAATCCAGCACCGGCCATCGGGCTCCACCACAATGGGACCCGCAAAGCCTCCGCACTGACCATGGTCATTGACGATCAGCATGGGTCTGGGTCCGGAGGGTCTGTTCATTTCTTCGGGGATCTGCCAGTTCCAGATGGCATTATTCAGATCATCCACCACATCCTGCATGCCGTGATGCCGGTTTCCATCAAAGAAGTCTACGGAAAGTCCCGCATCTGAAAGCCTTTTTTCATAAGGAGCCAGCTTCTTCGTGGGCCACTGATAGGAAGGAATATCCATATGATAGGTATTCTGGCAGGCAAAGTCCCTGAATCCCAGATTCTTGAAAAACAGATGAGCCCCGGAGCCCAGGGGCACTCCCTGGGAGTTCTGATGGGTATGATGGTCCGTTCCGGGGATTACCCAGCGGATGTTCACCGGGTTGTAAAAGGAGATCTCCAGGGCCGGCGGCGGAAGAAGATTCTTTTCAGCATACAGATCCATCTCCTGCTGCAGTGCTTCCACCAGGCGGCTTCCGATGCCCTGACGGCGTTTTTCGGGAGCCACAGCAATCATCGTCAGGAAAAAACGTTCGATTACATGATCAAAATGGCCCACAATAAAGCCGCTGCCGTCTTCACAGCAGCAGGAGAAGACCTGATCCTTTTCTTTGACCGGGGTCAGAAACAGCCGCACAAACTGCTCTTCGGATAAAACAAGATAATCCGTATCATGATCGGCGATGGCCTGATTGTAAAGATTCAGCGCCTGCCTGATCCGGTAATCGGCAATAGGTACCATTCCATATCCTTTCCTTGACAAATGATGGGTTAGTAGTTTAGTATATATCAAAACTTTCAGGAGGTCAACTTATGCTTTCTGATCTGATGCAAAAAAACGATAAACTGGTGATCGGCCTGATGAGCGGAACATCGGCTGACGGTGTTGACGCTGTTCTTGTCCGTATCCAGGGTCACGGTCTCTCCACCACCATCCGGCAGCTGGCCTTTGTCTCTCCCGCCTATCCGGCAGAGGTCCATGACCGCATTATCCGGGTAGCCAAGGGAGACTTCGGCGGCGCGAAAGAATTGTGCCTGCTGAATTTCTATCTCTCCGAGCTATTTGTGGATGCCTGTCTGGAGCTTTGCGAAAAGGCAGGTGTGGATGTCTCTGATATCGATCTGATAGGAACCCACGGCCAGACCGTTTATCATATTCCCGAGGCTGAAATGTATCTTGGAAAGCCGATCCGTGCTACCCTGCAGATCGGAGACCCTTCACTGCTGTGCGAGAAAATCGGCGCTGTTACCGTGTCGGATTTCAGAGTCCGGGATATGGCCGCCGGCGGTCTGGGCGCTCCCCTGGTGCCCTATACGGAATATATTCTGTATGGGGATCCCCACCGAAATGTGGGACTGCAGAACATCGGAGGCATCGGCAATATCACCATTCTTCCGGCCGGCGGCGCGCTGAGCGACCTCACCGCCTTTGACACCGGTCCCGGCAATATGGTGATGGACGCTGTAGTTTCCCGCATCACCCAGGGAAAACTGCGGTTTGACGATGGAGGCAGAATCGCAGCCTCCGGCAAGGTCAGTGAACCCCTGCTGAAGGAGCTGATGAAGGATCCCTATCTGAAGGTGAAACCTCCCAAAACCACAGGACGGGAATACTATGGCGAAGAATATGTACAGAGGCTGTTCCGGATGGCTGAAGAGCTGAAGCTTCCCGGTGAAGATATTCTTGCTACAGCCACCATGTTCACCGCTTCCTGTATCGCCGAATCCATCCATCATCTCTGCCCTGTGAAGCCCGAACGGCTGGTGGTAGGCGGCGGCGGAAGCCTGAACCCGACCCTGATGCAGGATATCCGGCTGCAGCTGCCTGAGCTTCAGGTTCTGACAAATGAAGATCTGGGCTTTGACAGCAGCGCCAAGGAGGCCGTTGCCTTTGCCCTTCTGGCCAATGAAACCATCCATGGAATCTGCAACAACGCTCCGGCTGCCACCGGCGCTGACCATCCGGTAATTATGGGCAAGATTTCCCAATAACAAGAGGTATCCCTATGAATCAGACACAAAGACTTTTCAAGGAAGGGTTTTCTGACAGAGTTTACAGCGCCGGCGCCATCGCCGTCGGAAAGAAGGACCGGATTCTCTACAAGGAGGCCGGCGGCTTTGTATCCTTCGAGGAAGGAGCTGCCCCTGTCACGGAGGATACGCTCTTCGATATGGCCAGCCTTACCAAAATCCTCTCCACCACCTTCTCGGCCTTCCATATGATTGAGGACGGGACTCTGTCCCTGCTGGATTCCCTCTCGGATTTCTTTCCCGATGTGCCGGAAGACAAAAAACAGATTACCGTTAAGCACCTGATGACGCATACCAGCGGCCTTCCCGCGGAAATCCTGCTGTGGAAGGAATGCAAGGATCCTTCGGAAGCCCTGGGGCGGATCCTCCATGCGCCTCTGGTTTACGAGACTGGAAAAGATGTGACCTACAGCTGCATGGGATATATCCTTCTGGGAAAAATCATGGAGAAAATCACAGGCAAAAACCTGGATCAGCTGGCCAGGGAATGGACCTTTAAACCTCTGGGAATGACCCGGACAGGATACCGTCCCACGGATACCTGCGATCCGGATCCCGAAGCTGCCTATACGGAAACCATGTCTCTGAACGGGCCTACGCCTCCCGGCATTGTTCACGATGAAAACGCCCGTTTCCTCGGAGGCATCAGCGGCAACGCCGGCGTCTTCTCCTCCCTGAATGACATGATCCGCTTTGCCAATATGCTTTCTTCCCAGGGCTCTCCCCTCATTACCCGTCGTCTGTTTGATGTGGCCAGACAAAATTATACCCCCGGAATGGATGAAAACCGGGGGCTGGGATTCCAGCTCAGCGGACCGGAACCCACTTTCTTCGGGGATTTGTTTGGTGATACAGGTCTGGGACATACCGGCTTCACGGGAACCTCTCTGGCGGTGGATCCCGAAACCGGACTCTACGTGGTCTTCCTGACCAACCGCGTACATCCCACCAGAAACAACGGCAAACTCACCAGGCTGCGCCATCTGATTCAAAACGCGGCCATGGCCGAGTTTTATGATGCGTGATTGCTTCCGGCTGTCTCAGCGCCAAAACATAATACGATTTCTTAGACGGACTGTTTACGGTAAAGGAACCGGGGCAGTCCGTCTTCCATTGGCGGATAGGACTCGCCCTGGATCAGGGGAATCAGATAGGGAAGGAATTCATCAGCAATATCCGTTCCCTCTCCGGTGATCCATTCCTTTGGAAAGGCTTTGACCGCATTGGAAACCTGATCCACTCTGGTTCCTCTGTAATCAATGGAATAAATCAGTTCTTCCGTGTCCCGGTGCATGGTAACCATCATTCCCGACTGGCCTTCGATGGCCAGGGCCACGCCCTTGACCCCGCAGGCAGCGGCTTCCGTCACATCGGTGAAGGAGGCTTCCAGAGCGCTGCAGCGCTGAGCTACATTCAGCTCCACGGATCTCACCTTGACGCCGATCCTGTCTCGGATAATGTTCTCCAGGGTTTTTCCTGCGCCGGCCAGCAGCTTGTGACCGAAAACATCCATCTGAGAAGAATGGCCGTATTCGCAGATCAGCGTACCGTCGGCATCGTGGATGCCCTCGGAGATACAGATCACCACAGCGGAATGGGTTTTTAGAAGATCCCGGACTCGCCGAAGCATATCCTCCATATCGAAATCCACTTCCGGAAGGTAGATCAGCAGCGGATTATCCCCGTGATATTTCCGGGAGGCTTTGGCAGCGGCGGTCAGCCAGCCTGCGTTGCGTCCCATGATCTCAATCACGGTCACAGCACTGAGATCGTAGACATCCGCATCCATGACGATCTGGCGCACGGTATTCGCCACATATTTGGCAGCGCTGCCGTATCCCGGCGTATGATCTGTATTCATCAGGTCGTTGTCAATGGTTTTGGGAATGCCGATAAACCGGATCGGTGAACCATTCATCTCTCCATACCGGGACAGCCTGTCCACGGTATCCATGGAGTCATTGCCTCCGATATAAAGAAAGATATCGATCTGATCCTTTTCCAGCCGGCTGAAAATCTTTGCATATACAGGGTCTGACAGATCCTCCGGCAGTTTGTAGCGGCAGGAACCCAGATAGGCGCCGGGAGTGGTTTTCAGAAGCTCCAGCTCCCTATAACCCAGGGTCAGAAGATCCATGGCGGGCTTTTCCAGATAACCCTTCAGCCCGTTGATCATACCGTAAATGCCGGTGATCTGAGGATAGCGCTTCCTGGCTATGATAACCCCGTAAAGGGTACTGTTGATGACAGCTGTCGGGCCTCCGGACTGGCCTACAAGAATATTGAGATGCTCTTTTTGACTCACACTGTCTCCTTGCTAAAATGGCTTGACTTTTTATTTAAAATGTAATATAGTAATTAGGCAATTGCTTCCATGGCTCAGTCGGTAGAGCGACGCACTCGTAATGCGTAGGTCATCGGTTCGAATCCGATTGGAAGCTTTTTTTATTGCAAGGCCAGCTGATGTTTCAGCTGGCCTTTTTTCAGCTGAAATATCAGCTGGTCCGTCCATCAGTTCTCTTCGCTGCTCTCTTCGGCTTCTTCAGTTTCTGCGGAAGCTTCGGGTTTCTTTTCCGGCAGACGGCGGTACAGTCTGGTGTTTTCCTCGATGATTCCTGCCAGCCAGTCATTGACGCAGCCGTCGGTGATCCTCCACTGCCAGTTGCCGCCCAGGGTTGAAGGCATATTGATTCTGGCTTCATTTCCAAGACCCAGGAAATCCTGCATCATCAGGATGCATGTATCACAGACGGAAGCCATGGCGGCCCGCATCATGGTCCAGTTGAAGCCCTCATCCTGATTGATATGGAGATAGGCCTTGGCATACTCCACCTCGCCGCTGGAAGCGGATTTCATCCATCCCATGATGGTATCATTATCATGGGTGCCCGTATAGACAACGCTGTTCTTCACCAGATTGTGGGGAAGATACTCATTGTCGCCGTTGGGATCGAAGGCGAACTGCAGCACCTTCATGCCGGGGAAGCCGGTATCCCTCAGCAGCTGGTGAACCTCAGGCGTCAGATAGCCCAGATCCTCCGCAATAATGGGAAGATCCTCGCCCAGAGCCTTCCGGATCTCATTAAACAGGTTCATGCCGGGACCCTTGACCCATTTTCCTCCCTTGGCGTTCTCATCGCCGAAGGGAATGGAATAAAAGGCCTCAAATCCCCGGAAATGGTCAATCCGAACGATATCATAGAGCTTCAGGGAATAAGCGATTCTCTTCTTCCACCAGTGATAGGGATCCTGCTCCTTCGCCATCAGATCCCAGCGGTACAGAGGATTTCCCCAGAGCTGTCCATCGGCGGAAAAAGCATCCGGAGGGCAGCCGGCCACATTGATGGGATTCCTTTCCTCATCCAGCTCGAACATTTCGGAACCGGCCCAGACATCCGCGCTGTCGTAGGCCACATAGATAGGAATATCGCCCACAATCTGAATTCCCTGCTCATTGGCATAGGTCTTCAGCTTGTTCCACTGACGGGAGAACTCATACTGCAGGAAACGGTAGAAACCGATTCTGTCGGCAAGTTCTTCCCTGGCCTTTGCTACAGCCCCTGCCTCGTGAAGCTTCAGGTCCTCATCCCAGTCGGACCAGGCCCGGTCCTGATGGGCATTCTTCAGGCTCATGAACAGGCAGAACTCCTCCAGCCACCAGCCTTCCTCCTGGACAAAGGCTTCATATTCTTCATCGGGAGTAAAACGGCGGTAGGCTTTCTCCAGCATTTTCAGCCGGTTCTCATACAGCTTGCCGTAATCCACATGAGTAGGATCCGAGCCGAAATCGAAGCTCTTTACCTCCCACTCCTCCAGCAGACCCTCTTTGATCAGAGTTTCAGGGCTGATAAAATAGGGGTTGCCCGCGAAGGTTGAAAAAGACTGATAAGGGGAATCCCCGTAGTTGGTGGGATTCAGCGGCAGAATCTGCCACAGGCTCTGACCGGCCTTTTTCAGGAAATCGACAAATTGATAGGCTGCGGAACCGAAGTCACCGATTCCATAGGGTGATGCCAGAGAGAAAACTGGCATAAGAATACCGCTTCTGCGCATGGGATAACCTCCAAAAGAAGAAAGATTCTTACATGAAGACAGAGACCCATCATTGGGATGGGTCTCTGTGCAATTGAATGGTTAAACTGATTAGTTGGCTCTGCCCAGATATTCTCCGGTACGGGTATCAATTTTGATACGGCTGCCGTTGTCGATGAACAGGGGAACCTGAACCACAGCACCGGTCTCCACCTCGGCGGGCTTCAGCACGTTGGTAGCTGTATCGCCGCGTACGCCGGGCTCGGTATGAACAACTTCCAGCTCCACAAACATGGGAGGCTCAATACCGAAAACATTGCCGTCATGGGAAAGGATCTTGACACTCTCGTTCTCCTTGACGAATTTCAGAGAGTCGCCGATCTGATCCTTACCGATGGGCATCTGCTCGTAGGATTCGGGATCCATGAAGTAGTAAAGCTCTCCATCGTTGTAAAGATATTCCATATCCTTGCGTTCGATAATAGCGCGATCGAACTTTTCGGTGGGACGGAAAGACTGCTCAATGACACCGCCGTCGATGACATTTTTCAGTTTGGTACGAACGAAAGCAGCACCTTTACCGGGTTTTACATGCTGGAACTCGATGATCGTATAGATGTTGTTATTGTACTGGATCGTCACGCCATTTCTGAATTCACCAGCGCTGAGAACGTCTGCCATAGTTATTTCCTCCAAATTAAACAGGTCTTTTGTTTGCATACAAAATACTGATATATTTTACCTGATTTTGCATGACTTTTCAACTGTTTTTTTCTGATCTTGCAAAGAATGAATGCACCCTCAGCTTCTGTCACAGAAAAGAGTGATGCCAAGGCGGTTCAGGATTTCCTTTTCCTTTGGCCTTCGCTTGCTGACAGAGGCTTCATCCCTGACGCGGTCAATGGGCTCAATCAGGATTCCCTGCCCTCTCAGCCGGTGTCCGCACCATACATCCATGAAAACCTGATCTCCGATGACCGCCATCTGTTTTCCCTTCAGCCGGGTCTTTCGGTTAAGCATCCAGACACCGTACCGAAGAGGCTTGCCGGACCGGGCATGTCCCTTCAGCTGCACCTGCCGCCCGATGCTTTTCACCCGTTCAGACCGGCCGTTGGAGAGAATAAACACCTTAAATCCCTTTCTCCGAAGGTCGGTGAGGAGCTTGACAGCCCTTGCGGGAACCTGATCCTCATAGAAGGGAATCAGCGTATTATCCACATCGAAGAACAGTCCCCGGATTCCCTGATCCCAGAGCTTCTGATAGTCCACATCATAAACGGTGGGAACATACTGATCCGGTCTGAAAATATCAATGAGTGCCATTTGCAGTCATTTTCTCCTGCTTAACTTTATGATCAATCACATGCCGTGAGGCCAGTTCATTTCTCACCTGGTCCAGGGTGACGCCCTTCTCCACCATCAGCACCAGGGCATGATAATAGAGATCCGCCAGCTCATAGATCAGCTCGCCGTTGCCTTCTTCCGATTTGGCGGCGATGATCACCTCTGTGGATTCCTCTCCCACCTTTTTGAGAATCTTATCCAGTCCCTTCTGGAACAGATAAGTGGTGTAGGAGCCCTCCGGCATCAGAGCCTTCCGGCTCTTGAGAAGATCCATCAGATCCTCAGGAGAAAAAACAGGCTCTTCCTTATCCATCAGCTTGTTTTCAAAGCAGGAATCGGTTCCCAGATGACAGGCCGGGCCTTCTTTAATCACCTTGACGAGGATGGCGTCATGGTCGCAATCCGCAGTCAGACTGACCACATGCTGAACATTGCCGCTGGTTTCTCCTTTGCGCCAGAGCTCCTGGCGGCTGCGGGACCAAAAGCAGGTTCTTCCTTCCTTTATTGTAATTTCAAGACTTTCTTTGTTCATATAGGCGAGGGTCAGCACCCTCCCCGTATAATAATCCTGAACAATGGCAGGAATCAAGCCTTTTTCATCAAATTTTAACTCATCCAGATTCAAACTCATCACCTCGCTGTTAGATTCGGACCGGAATTCCCTTGCCGGCCAGATACTTCTTTAAGTCACTGACCGCCACTTCCCGGTAGTGGAAAATCGAAGCGGCCAGACCGGCGCTGACCCAGGGAAGATCCTCAAAAAGCCTGTAAAAATCCTCCATGCATCCGGCCCCGCCGGAAGCGATCACAGGAACCTTGAGCTCGGAAATCAGAGACAGCATCTCCAGATCGAAGCCCTGTCTGACCCCATCCGTATCCATGCTGTTCAGCACAATTTCGCCTGCGCCTCTCTCTACGCCCTCCCGGGCCCAGCTGAGGAGCTCCCTGCCGGTATCCTCCCGGCCGCCCTTGGAGAAAACATGATACTCATTGCCTACCCGGTGGCAGTCAATGGAAAGCACCACGCACTGATCACCGTAAATCCTGGCTGCTTCATCAATCAGGGACGGATTTTTCAGGGCCCCCGAATTGACGCTCACCTTGTCTGCGCCATGGGTAAGAACCCTTTCAAAATCCGCGGCGGTGTTGATGCCTCCACCCACCGTCAGGGGAATAAACACCTCCCTGGCCACATCACTGACCATTTCGGTGAACAGCTTTCTTCCTTCCGCTGAGGCGGTAATATCGTAAAAAACCAGTTCATCGGCGCCGCTTTCGTTGTAGAAGGCGGCCATGACCACTGGATCCTCCACATCCCGGATTCCCTGGAAGTTCTTGCCCTTGACAACTCTTCCATCCCGGATATCCAGACAGGGAATGATTCTTTTTGCCAGCATCCCGGAAACCTCCTTCTCCCTTATTCTTCCGCGGCCTTCAAGACCTCGGAAAGATCCAGCAGCCCTTCATACAGGGCCTTTCCTACGATAGCGCCATGAACTCCGATTTCTCTGAGTCTGCGGATTTCCTCCGGATAGGTAATGCCGCCGGAGGCGGTGACCTTCAGCTTCAGAGAAGAGGTCAGTTCCCGGTAAAGCTCCATATTGGTACCGGACAGCATGCCGTCTCTGGAAATATCCGTATAGATGATTCTGGATACGCCCAGGGACTCCATCCGCAGGCAGAACTCTGGTCCGGAAAGACTGGAGAGCTGCTGCCATCCCCGGGTGGCGACGAAGCCGTCTCTGGCATCCACCCCCACCACAATGGCATCACCGTAACGGGCCACCATTCTTTCCACAAAGGAAGGATCCTCGGCCGCCACCGTTCCCAGAATCACATAACGGACCCCCAGGGAAAGGTAAGCGTCAATTCTGTCTTCCGTGCGGATTCCTCCGCCCACTTCGATTTCCTGGGCGCTGTCCTTCGCGAGACGGGAGATGGTGGAAAGATTGCTCAGCTTCCCTTCTCTCGCTCCGTCCAGATCTACCACATGAAGGTGTCTGGCGCCCCGGGCATTGAAATAGGCCAGGATTTCTTCCGGATTGCTGAAATATACTTTTACCTGTTCATAATCTCCCTTGGTGAGCCTGACGGCTTTTCCTCCCAGGAGATCAATGGCCGGACATATCTGCATCAGACCACCTCCGGCTTTTCTGTCATCTCGATAAAGCGGCGCAGCAGCGAAAGGCCGTCGGTTCCGCTTTTCTCCGGATGGAACTGCATGCCCCAGATTTTATCTTTGCCCACGATGCCGGGCACGCGGATTCCTTCGTATTCCGCGTCGGCCACAAGGACGTCATCGCATTCCTTGGCGTAGAAGGAATGGACGAAATAAGTATAGATACTGGTTTTTCCCTGGGGGAGCCATTTTTCTCTGTCTTCCTCCCTCCGGAAATTCAGTTCATTCCATCCCATATGGGGGACGATGGAATCAGGATTGGGAAGATCCTCCCTCAATGATCCTATATAGCCGGGAAGAAGCCCCAGCCCCTGATGCTCTCCGTATTCGTAGCTCTTCTCAAACAGCAGCTGCATTCCCAGGCAGATGCCCAGAATAGGCTTCCCGTCGGAGGCCTCCCGGAGAATCACCTGGTCCAGTCCGAAAGCCCGCAGCTTATCAGCCGCCTGACCGAAGGCGCCCACGCCGGGAAGTATGATGGCATCCGCGGCATGAATGACGGCAGGATCCCTCGTCAGAACACTGTCGGCGCCGATTTTTTCCAAAGAAGCCTTCAGTGAGAACAGATTTCCGACTTCATAATCGATAACGGCAATCATATCAGAGCACTCCCTTAGTGGACGGTATCTCATTCAGATGATCCTGATCCAGAGAGGTAGCCATGGCCAGCGCCCTGCCAAAGGCCTTGAAAACAGCCTCGATGATATGATGGGAATTGACTCCGCTGATGCGCTTGATATGCAGGGTCATGCCCGCGGCTCGGGTGAGTCCCAGGAAAAACTCCTGAACCAGCTCTGTATCAAAATCTCCCACCTTCTGGGTGGGCATGGGCACATCAAAAGCCAGATAGCTTCTGCCGCACAGATCCAGACTGCAGAGAATCAGGGCGTCATCCATGGGGAGAATAAAATATCCGTAACGGCGGATGCCGCGGCTGTCCCCCAGCGCTTCCTTCAGGGCCGTGCCCAGCACGATGCCCGTATCCTCCACGGTATGGTGCTGATCCACATGAAGATCCCCCACCGCTTTGACCGTCAGGTCATAGGGAGTCTGTCTTGCGAAGCCATCCAGCATATGATCCAGAAAACCGATGCCCGTTGAGTTGGCATAGGTTCCCTGTCCATCCAGATTCAGGGAAAGCCGGATCTTGGTTTCCCTGGTTATCCTTTCAATTTCCGCTTGTCTCATTGATTGATTCCTCTGATATTTTTCAGCTGACAGATCAGCTCATCCATTTCGTCGTCGGTGCCGACAGTAATTCTCAGATATTCGGTCAGGGCAGGATTGGAAAAATGCCTTACCAGAATTCCCCGCTCCCGCAGCGCTTCGTAAAGAAACTGTCCGGACTCCTGCGGATGGGTTACCCACAGGAAGTTCGCCATGGAATCGGTCATTGCAAACCCCAGCTCCTTCAGTGCGGCTTTGGCTCTCTCCCGGGTGGCTATAATTCGGGAAGAGGTTTCCGCCAGATAATCACTGTCCTGATAGCTGACGATACCCGCTGCCTGGGAAAAGGCGGAAACCGTATAGGAATTAAAGGAATCCTTGATACGGTTCATGGCCTCAATGAGCTGTGCCTGGCCGAAGGCAAATCCCAGCCTGGCGCCGGCCAGTGCTCTCGATTTGGAGAAGGTCTGCACCACAAGAAGATTCGGGAACTTCCGGATATAAGGTACCATGCTCTCCGCGCCGAAATCCACATAGGCTTCATCCACGATCATCAGACGGTCGGGATGGGCTTCCAGATAATTGACCAGAACCTCTGAAGGCAGGGCAATTCCGGTGGGAGCGTTGGGATTCGCTATGACCAGCGGCCCTCCATCCTCCGGAGCCAGTGTAAGATCAAAGGAAAAATCCTCCCCCAGAGGAAAAATCTGTTTGGAAACATGGTAAAAATCCGACCATACGGGATAAAAGCTGTAGGTAATGTCCGGAAAGCTGAAGGGATGATCTTCATCGCCAAAGGCGCCGAAGGCAAAGGCCAGCACTTCATCGGAGCCGTTGCCCACAAAGATCTCCTCCGGACTGAAGGAATTCATCTCAGCAATGACCTTTCTAAGGCCATAGGCTGTGGGTTCCGGATAAAGATTCATGTGAAGATCCTGCGTCGACAGCTGAAGCACCCGGGGAGAAGGCCCATAGGGATTTTCATTGGTATTGAGCTTGATAAACTTCCTGTCCTTCGGCTGCTCCCCCGGCGTGTAGGGCACGGCGTTCCTGGCGGAGCTGCTCCAGAACTTCATTTGAGAATCCATGGCACTCATTCGATTTCTTCCTTCCGGATCAGGGCCGCCCGGGCATGGGCCTCCAGCCCCTCGCTGCGGGCAAAGAGCGCCACATCGTCCGCGGCCTTTCTTTCAGCCTCCCGCGTAAAATAGGAGATCTGGGTCTTCTTAATAAAGTCATCCACCGACAGAGCGGAGGCAAATTTGGCGGTGCCGCTGGTGGGAAGCACATGATTGGGGCCCGCCAGATAATCTCCCAGAGGCTCCGTAGTATAGGGACCCAGGAAAACCGATCCCGCGTTGCGGATCTGACTCAGATAATCAAAGGGATTCTGAGTATAGATTTCCAGATGCTCAGGCGCAATCTCGTTGGCCACATCCAGAGCCTTTTTCAGGGAATCCGTAACGAATATTCTTCCATAGGCGTCCAGAGAGGCCCTGGCAATTTCCTTTCTGGGAAGCTGCTCCACCTGTCTTTCCAGCTCCCGGGCTGTCTTCTCCGCCACCTCCATGGAATCGGTGACAAGAATGGCACAGGCCAGCTTGTCATGCTCCGCCTGGGAAAGCAGATCCGCTGCCACCCAGGCAGGGTTGGCGGTACCATCCGCCACCACCATGACCTCGCTGGGACCGGCGATCATATCAATGGCCACCTTGCCATAGACCATTTTCTTTGCCATGGAAACATAAATGTTGCCGGGGCCGACAATCTTGTAAACATTGGGAATGGTTTCCGTACCATAGGCCAGGGCCGCAATGGCCTGGGCCCCGCCCACCCGGAAGACCCGGTCCACACCAGCCACATGGGCGGCTGCCAGGATCTGATCCGGAATGGTTCCGGCTTTTCCGGGAGGAGAAACCAGGATAATCTCTTCCACCCCGGCCAGCTTGGCGGGAATGGCGTTCATAAGAACAGTGGAAGGATAGGCAGCGGTACCGCCGGGCACATAGATTCCCACTTTTTCGATGGGAAGAATCAGCTGTCCCAGCACCACCCCATCCCGTTCACGCTCCAGATAGTCATGGCGGACCTGTCTCTGATGATAGGCGCGGATATTGGCCGCGGCCGTCTCCAGCACCTTGAGAAGGGCCGGATCCAGCCTCTGCACCGCTGCCAGAATCTCCTCCCGGCTGATCTCCAGCTCGGGAGTGTCCGCACGGTCGAAAAGAAGATTGTATTTTCTTAAGGCACTGTCTCCGTTGACCCGCACATCCTCCAGAATGGCGCTGACAGAGTCATTGACATCCTGATACTCAAACTGGCTGCGCATGGGAATCTGTTCTTTCCAGTTATCTCCGGACAGTTTTCTGATTTCTAACACGAATTGGTTCCTTTCCGCTTTCGCTGCTTGATTCCTGTTATTCCGCGATAATTTCCTTCAGCTGACTGACAATTTCACGGATTTTCTCTTCTTTAAAACGATAGCTGGACCGGTTGGCCACCAGCCTCGCAGAAATATACATAAATCTGTCAATGACGGTCAGATGGTTTTCCTTCAGGGTGGTGCCTGTCTCCACGATATCCATAATCACATCCGTCAGACCCAGCACCGGCGCCAGCTCGATGGATCCGTTCAGATGGATGAATTCGGCATCCCTGCCCCGCCGGGAATAATAATCTCTGGCAATATTCTCAAACTTGGTGGCTACTCTCAGCCTTCGGGAAGGATTTTCGATGAAGCCGTCCGGCGCCGCCACACACATGTGGCACTTGCCGAAGCCCAGATCCAGCAGTTCAAAAATATCCGCGCCGCTCTCTTCAAGGATGTCTTTTCCCACAACTCCCAGATCCGCGGCTCCTTTTTCCACATAGACCGCCACATCCACCGGCTTGACCAGCAAATAGCGGATCTGCTTTTCTTCATCTTCAATCACCAGCTTCCGGCCCACGTCCTCCATGGCCTCAAATCCGTATCCGGCCCTGTTCAGAAGCTCGTAAACCTTGTCCCCCAGTCGCCCCTTCGGCAATGCTATGGTTATCATGATCTCTCCTTCCAGACAGGCTCCAGCTCATCCATACTGATGGCAAAGCCAATCGCGCCGCAGTTTTTGTCCCTGTCGCTGATGAATTCCGCCGCCAGACGGTCATATCGTCCGCCTGATAACACATAATGGCTGCAGCCCTCCGCGAATCCCTGGAAGATCAGACCGTTATAAAAATTCAGGGAATTGACAAGAGAAAAATCAATCACAATGCGGTGATGCTCATCGGAAGGAATCTGATCCGCCAGCTCCAGCACCCGGCGGCAGCAGGAAGAAATCATCAGATCCTCGGGCAGCATGGCTGTCTGCTCCCGGATTTCCTCGGGAGAGCCTGTGAGATTCAGGGCATACAGGATCTGACCCTCCATCAGCTCGGGACAGCCTTTGGCCTCCAGAAGCTGCTTCAGATCATGGGCGTTTTTCTGCCCCATCAGGAACAGCACCTGATCCTGATCCTGGGCAGACAGACTGTGAAACCATTCATTTTTATCAAAAAGATCCATATGAGACAGCACCAGTACTGTATCCGCCGGAATCAGGGAGAGGCTTTTCTGGGCAAGGCTCAGAATCTGCTTCCCGCTGGAGGGCACCGACTTCTCGATGCGCTCCACACCGATCTGACGGGAAGATTCAAAGCTGCGGGTCTCCTTGGACATGCGGAATACATCTTCCTTGTAATAGACCCGGACGGAATCCATGGGCACATAGGCGGCCTGCTTCAGCACGGATAGGGTCACATCGGGACGCAGTGCAAAAAGCTTGCCGTGGGGATCGGTGAAGGTCAGCATTCGCTCTCCGGAAAGAAACGCCCGGTGCCTGTCGAAAAGCTCATATTCATCAAACTGGCTCAGCTTGGTGCGGACATAGCCTTCTTTGGAATAAAGGATTGAAAGCTCAATCTCCAGACGCTCGGGGGGACTTAACAATGAAAGGTCCATAATATACCTCGTTAATTATCATCAACTGATAAAATATACATGATAATGAATATTTTCTCACAATTATAAATGAATTAAAGTATCAAGTCAACACTCGTCCCTTGCCTTCCTCCGAAAATGTCATTATAATCAATATATTCCACTGAATCGAGGCTTCCTATGTTAATTCCGCTCACTCCCCATACCTATTTTACTCAGGAAAACAGGACAGTCATTGAGCTGGCCAGGGCTGAGGGCCTGGACCGACAGGCTCTGACGGCCAGGGCTGTCCGTCATTTTGATAATTATTCCGGCTGTATACCGGATGAAACGCTGCGAATCATCAAAACCGTCACGGGCAAACCGGAGTTCGCTTCCTATCCGGCCCATCTGTCCATCAGCCATTCGGGAGATTATTTTGCTTTAGCCATCAGCAGCCGTCCTGTGGGGATCGATCTGCAGGAGCATCGCCCTGTGGAGGCGGAAAAGCTGGCCCACCGCTTCTTTCATCCCGAGGAAGAGGCTTATGTGCTGGCCTGCGGTGAATTCGACAAAGTACTGCGCTTCTACCGCATCTGGACCGCCAAGGAGGCTTATGTCAAGATGACAGGCACCGGCATTGACGGTCAGTTTTCCAAGTTCTCCGTTCTCAGCCTTCCACAGCCCATTTCCTGGATCCATATGGAAGAGGGCTATACCCTCTCCGTATGCGGAAACACCCTGCTTCCTCTGCTTTTTTAAAGCATTTTAATATATGTTCTTGAAAAAGCTTCTTTCTTGTGCTATATTCAGAACAAGTGGATTGATTTGGCGGATTTCTTTGTTCATAATAGATAAGAGCATCCCTCGTCCGTCATTTCATCATCAACAGAATCAAGGAGGTACAGTATGTATCAATTTCCTATCGGAGTCATCCTCGACTCTTTTCGCGTAGATGTATATACCGCGCTGGATAAGGCGGTAAAGGTAGGCGCTCAGGGCCTTCAGGTTTATGCTACCCGCGGCGAGATGAGCCCTGAGGAGCTGGTGGGTGAAAAACGCGCCGCCTTCAAGCAGGCTGTGGCCGATCATGGTCTTTGCATCTCCGCCCTCTGCGGCGATCTGGGCGAAGGCTTTACCAATCCCAAACGCAATCCCGAGCTGATTGAAAAATCCAAACGTATTCTTGATCTGGCTGTTGAACTGGGCACCAACGTGGTCACCACTCATATCGGCGTCGTTCCCACCGATCCCAGACATCCCAGATATGCCATTATGCAGGATGCCTGCGGCCAGCTGGCTGAGTACGCCGACTCTCTCAATGCCCATTTCGCCATTGAAACCGGTCCCGAAACCGCCCAGACCCTCCGAATCTTCCTGGATGGACTTCATTCCACCGGCGTCGCTGTCAACCTGGATCCCGCAAACTTTGTCATGGTTACCGGAGATGATCCTGTCCGCGCCGTATACACCCTGAAGGAATACATTGTTCATACCCACGCCAAGGACGGCATCCAGTGCTTCGCTGAGGATCCCATCGTGGTCTACAGCGGCCACTCCGCTGAAGATGTCATCGTCACCTCTCCCGCTTTCATCGAGACTCCTCTGGGTGAAGGCCATGTGGACTTTGACCGTTATCTTGCCGCTCTGGAGGATATCGGATACAAAGGTTACCTGACCATCGAGCGCGAGGTCGGCGGCGATCCCGAAGGAGATATCGCCAAGGCAGTCCGCTTCCTGAAGGCCAAATATTAATCAGTCATAAAAAAATAACATATAAGGAGTGATTCCCATGGACAAAATCAAAGTTGCCATTATTGGTACCGGTACGATTTCCAACGAGCATATTGTTGCCTACCAGAACAACCCCAATGTTGATCTTTATGCCTTCTGCGATCTGGACGAAGCCAAGGTCAGGATGATGGGCGAAAAATATGGCGTGACCCGTCTCTACACCGACGAGGAAACCATGCTCAAGGAACTGCCCGAAATCGATGCCGTCAGCGTATGCGTATGGAACTCCAATCATATGCCCTGTACCATCATGGCTCTGAATTACGGCAAACATGTGCTCTGCGAAAAACCCATGGCCACCAGCGCCGAAGAAGCCCGTAAAATGAAAGAAGCCGCAGACAAGGCCGGCAAGCTTCTGATGATCGGTTTCGTCCGCCGCTACGGCAACGACACCCAGATCTTCATGGACTTCAAGAATTCCGATTACTTCGGAGAAATCTACTGGGCCAAGGCTCAGTATATCCGCCGCAACGGCAACCCCGGCGGCTGGTTCGGTGAGAAAGCCAAATCCGGCGGCGGCCCTCTGATCGATCTGGGCGTTCATGTTATCGACCTGACCCGCTACATGCTGGGCAACCCGAAACCTGTTTCCGTTTACGGTGCAACCTTCCAGAAGCTGTTTGACCGCCGCAACCTGAAGACACCCAAGGGATATGTCTCCTCTTCTCATACCGATCACGACATCTGTGACGTTGAGGATGCTGCCACCGCTATGATCCGCTACGACAACGGCGCAGTGGTCCAGGTAGAGGTTTCCTTCTCCCTGAACGTGGAAAAAGAATCCGGCGTGATCGAGCTTTACGGCACCAAGGGCGGCGCCAAGATCGATCCCGAGCTGAAGCTCATCTCCGAGGCCAACGGCTATATGACCGATACCACCCTCAAGGCCCACACCGCCATGAACATGGGAGTAATCTTCCGCAACGAGATCAACCATTACGTTGACTGCATCATGAACGGTACTCCCTGCAAGTCTCCTGCGGAAGACGGCATCACCCTGATGGAAATACTGGACGCCATTTTCGAGTCCGCCCGCACCGGTCACGAAGTTATTTTAAATCAATAAGACGAGGTAATTAAGCTATGATGAAAGTAGCTGTCAGTTCCTACAGTTTCTCCCAGGCCTACCGGGATGGCCGCATCACCCTGATGGATTCCATCGCCAAGGCTAAGGAAATGGGCTTCGATGGCTTTGAGGTTGTGGATTTCAACTTCAAGACCGCCTGCCCCGAAGGCAAATCCCTGGAGGACTTCGCCCGGGAAATCAAGGCCGAGGCGGACCGTGTCGGCATCACCATTACCAACTACACTGTCGGTGCCGATTTCCAGAACCGTGACACCGCAGAGGAAGTGGCCAGAGTCAAGAAGGAAGTTGATATCGCTGTGATCCTGGGCGCTTCCGGCATGCGTCATGACGCCGCTTCCTGGGACCGCTCCAAAAAGTATGAGAGCTTCGATCACGCGCTGCCCCGCATGGCAGAAGGCATCCGTCAGGTAGCGGAATACGCCGCTTCCAAGGGTGTCCGCACCATGAGCGAAAACCATGGCTTCTTTGCTCAGGATGCCCTTCGTGTTGAAAAGCTGATGAATGCTGTCGGTCATCCGAACTATGGCTGGCTGGTGGATATGGGCAACTTTACCTGCGCCGATGAGAATCCCTTCATCTCCGTAGGCATCGCCGCTCCCTACGCCGTTTATGTGCACGCCAAGGACTTCATCATCAAGCCCGCTGACGGCCCCAATCCCGGCCGCTTCTTCTTCAAATCCCGCGCCGGCGCATTCCTGCGCGGCACCATCGTGGGCCAGGGCAATGTTCCCGTGAAGGCCTGCCTGGCTGCCCTGAAGAACAATGGCTATGACGGCTTTGTGGCCATCGAGTTCGAAGGCATGGAGGACTGCTTCCTGGCTCTGGAGGCCGGTCTGGAGAACCTGAGAAGATACATCAAGGAGCTGGAAGACTAATTGCTCTTTCAGACCTGACGACAAAGGACCCGCAGTTTCAATGCCGCGGGTCCTTTCATTTACTTAAAAATCAATTGCATCAGACTCTTACCCAGATCTCTCCCGAAGAGGCTTCCAGTTCCATGGAGAGTCTTCCGTTGTCCGACTGGATTCTCCGGCCGGACAGGACTCCCTCATAAACACCCCATCCCATGTCGGGAAGATTGAACCAGGCGTTCTGGTCATCGTTGTTGACAGTGATCAGAACGCTTTTTCCGTCCAGGGACCGGGCGAAAGCGTACTGACGGGTGGTCAGGGAAAGCTCCTGATAGCTGCCGTAGCTCAGGGCGGGCTGGTCTTTTCTGAGCTGTCCCAGTTTTCCGATCAGTGCTGTGATCTCATTTCCCTGTCCGTTGGAAAAGTCTTCCAGTTTCAGAGCCGGACGAAGGGAATCATCGGAGCCCCTCTCCTTCCGGCCATCGATGCCGAATTCCGAGCCATAATAGACAGAAGGAACACCGGGCAGCGTATAAAGCAGGATATGAACCGGCAGCATATGGGCCTTATTGATCAGCTTCGTGTGAATCCGTTCCACATCATGATTGTCCACGAAGTTGTAAAGGCCGGTGACGGCCCCTCCCCTCATATCCAGGAGCCGTTTCACGGTATGGGCGATTTCAAAATAGTTGTGATCATTATGTCCGGAAAAGAGAGCCTTGTGCAGATGATAGTTGGTGACCGCGTGCAGCATCTCCGGATTTACCCAGCGGTGGTATTCTCCATGGATTACTTCCCCCATCAGATAAAATTCCGGATGGGAGGTTCTGGAGATATCGTCCGCCAGCCAGCGGAGCATCTTCATGAAATCAAAAGTCAGCACATCCGCCGCATCCAGACGCAGTCCGTCAATATCGAACTCCCGGACCCAGAAACGGATGACATTCTGAATGTAATCCTTCACGGCCCCATTACACTGATTCAGCTTTACCAGCAGGTCGTAGCCGCCCCAGTTGTCATAGGAAAAGCCGTCATTGTAGGAGTTGTTGTTCCAGAAGTTGACATTGCAGTACCAGTCTTTGTAGGGAGAGTTTTCCCGATTTGCTTTCAGATCCTTGAAGGCAAAGAAATCCCGTCCCGTATGGTTGAAAACGCCATCCAGAATGACCCGGATGCCATTGCGGTGGCAATAGGCCACCAGATTCTTCAGATCCTCATTGGTTCCCAGGCGGCTGTCCACCTTGTAGTAATCGGTGGTCTCATAGCCATGGCCCACGGATTCAAAAAGAGGACCAATATACAGCGCCGTAAAGCCCAGCGCTTTGATATGATCGATCCAGGGCAAAAGCTCCGGCAGCCGGTGAACCGGTTCTGCATAATCATTGGTTTTCGGGGCTCCCAGAAGTCCCAGGGGATAAATATGATAAAAGACTGCTTCGTCGTACCAGGCCATAAAAAAATATCCTTTCGTTGATCAGTTACGAAAGGATATTATAATCCATTTTTTATCACTTGTCAAAATCGTCTGATTTCACCGGCCACACCGGCACTGACGCAGAGCACGGAGGAAGGACCTCTCATGGTCAGGGGCTGGCCTTCCATATCGGTGATCCGGCCTCCCGCTTCCTCCACAATCAGGGCCGCGGCGGCAAAATCCCAGAGCCGGAGCCTGCATTCAAAGAACATGCCCGTCACACCCATGGCTACCTGACAGATATCCCAGACGGCACTGCCGCTGCGCCTTAAGTCGATGCACTGAGGCAGAATCTTCCGGCACAGCTCAAAAGAGCGGTCCATCAGCTCAGGATCATAGGGCGAGGTTCCGAAGGACACCAGGGACCTGGCCAGAGGCTCCCGGGAGCTTTCAAGCTTCTTTCCGTTCAGGAAAGCCCCTTCTCCCCGGGCCGCGGTAAACATCAGGTCATGATAGGGCTCATAGACCACGGAAACATGGTTTTTCCCATCCAGAAACAGGGCTAGGCTGATGACTGAGGGACGGTAGCCCGTCAGGAAATTGGAGGTTCCGTCGATGGGATCGATGCAGAAGGTATAGCCCTTTTCATATTCAGGCTTAAAGACCTCCGCCCCTTCCTCTTCACCTACAAAATGGGCCCCGGGAAGGATCTTTTGGAGCCTGTCAAAGAGAAATTCCTGCACCCGCTCATCATAGGCGGTGACAAAATTGGCATGGCCGCTTTTGGCCTTGATGGTATGACGGATATCCTCCGCCTCCAGCATGATCTGCCCCGCTTCTCTGGCAGTCAGGGAGATTTCTTCAATCAGCTTCTCAGTGTTCATCCTTTTCGCTCAGCTTTCCGTGATTTTTTCTTTTTCTGTCCAGGATCCGTACGGTAATGGCACAGCTGATGAAAGATACAAAAACCGCAGCCAGCTGAATGATTTTCTTTAGCTTTCCTTTTTTCTGTTCACTCATATTTAATCCTCTCTTTTATCTGGATGTCTGCAGCCTTGAGGCCAGCTGCTGGGCAATGATGGTGGAAACGGCGATCAGCTGATAGGGGTGGGATATCAGATCCAGATGAGAAGAAAAGGAAAGAATACCCCGAAGGGGCAGCTTTTTCTTCAGCTCTTCCCTGGCCTTCGGATTCCCGGTCACCACCCAGATCTTCGCCTTGCCCTCTTTGACGGAAGGCGGAAGATCATAGTCAAAAAAGATCCCCTGATAGCTGAAAATCACCACCACCTCATCTTCCGCCGTGTGACTGAGATATTCCATCTGATCCATAAAGGAAACCTTGGTCACTGCCTCCAGTCCCAGCATCGCCAGATCGCTCTGCAGGTTCAGCGCGGCAGTCTCCGCCTTCAGAAGGCCCATACAGGCGATTCTGGGGGCTTTAATGAGGTCGGACACTAAATCTCATACAGGGCAGGGTAATCAAGGGATTCTGAGACCATTTCCATGGCTCTGGAGGCCTCTGTGACAATATTTCCGGCCTGACTTCTGGAATCATCTCCCTCCATCAGCTCAAAGGTCTTTTCCGAATTCTTAAGGAGCTCCCGCAGCTCCATGAAATCTTCCAGTCCCACATCACGGGCAAAGCGGCTGACAGCACTCTTGGAAACAAAACAGTCTCTGGCGATTTGCTCAGCGCTGATGCTCTCCCCCAGATGCCGCAGCAGATAGGCGGCAATCCGGCAGTTATAGGAATCCTCTTTTCCCGAAGCCAGTTCCGAAAGAAGAACAATGGGCAGTTTTCCGTAATAGGCCATGATTCACTCCAAATCTCGAAACTTGCGGTCTGTCCGCGAAAAAAATAACAGTCAGAAATCTTCAGAAATCTCTGACTGTTATTGTAGCAGAACCAGCCGGCTCAGGCAACATTCTTTTCTCGTCCCGCCTGCACCCTGCTCATGACAATCAGCAGACAGAAATTGACGATGTCGATGGCCAGACCACCCATGAGCGCGGCCGTATAGCCGCCGGTCATATCGTAGACCAGTCCGATGATGGTCAGGGCCGAGGCGCTGCCGATGCTGGTGAAGATGGTCATAATGGAATAGGCGTTGGAATAGTTCTTCTGGCCAAACAGCTTTCTGGTCAGCAGCGGAATGCCCACCGCTCCCACGGAATAGACGGTGCCGTAAAGGAATGCGATGGCATACATAACCCAGGCCGCCGAACCTCCCAGAACCAGCAAGCCCACCAGGGCAATAGCATTGACAGCGATCATCCACATGGAGGCCCGGAAGGGACCGATCCAGTCACTCAGGGAGCCGATAATCAGCTTGCTGATGATGTTTCCGATCATACCGGCGGAGACCATGGCAGCCCCCACCGCCGCGCTCATGCCCATCCATTCGGCCATTCCCGGAAAATGCTGGGCGATGCCCGTGACAGAGGTATGCAGCACTGTCATCAGTGAGAGGAGAATCAGCGCCGGCAGATACAGCTTCGCACCTTTGGCTTCCTTCCTTTGATCAACGGCAGTGCCGGCCTTATTCTCAGTTTTTAACACGCCGCCATAAGCAGGGAGACCGATGGCTTCCGGTTCGTAATGAGCGAAGAACATGCCCGGGACCGTCAGCAGAAAGCCGATCACTCCCATCCACACAAAGGAGGTTCTCCAGCCATAGGACTCAATCAGGGAGCTGAACAGCGGACTGAAAACCGCTCCCGCGATGCCGCTGAAGGAAAGGGCTATGCCCACGGCCAGACCATGCTTTTCCTTAAACCAGTTGTTGACCAGCGTCGTAACCGGCATCAGGGAGAAGGTGGTCATGCCTACGCCGCGGATGATCCCCAGCAGATAAAACACATAGATATTCGATGTCAGGCTCATCAGCACCGTGGCTCCGCCCGCCAGAACTGAACCTGCCAGAATCAGCAGACGCATGGGATACCGCCGCATAATCCTGGCCGCTAGGGGACACAGAAAACCTGCTGTCAGGGCGCACAGGGTGGCATGCAGGGCAAAGGCGCCCCTCCCCACGCCCAGATCGGCGGAAACTTTGGTATAGAAGACCCCTACGGAGTTGGTATAGACGCCCACGGCGCTGGCTGCCATAAGGCAGCAGCAGATCAGTATCAGCAGATAGGGAAGATTACCTCGTTTAGCGCTCATCCCAGGATACCGCCGGCATAGTCATACATCAGACGGCTGCGGACGATGCTGGGATCATAACCCAGAACCTCCGCCAGCTTGAAGGCGAAGGGATAGCCGGTGGCCGGACCCTGGGAAGAAACCAGGTTCTGGTCCGCCACGGCGACTTTGGTCTCAAATATAGCCCCGGTCAGGAACTGATCATAGCCGGTATAGCCCGTCATATGCTTTCCTTCAATAACACCGGCCGCAGCCAGAGCCCTGGTGCCGAAGCAAAGGGCGGAAAGAATCTTGCCGGGAGTCTCGTTCCAGCGCTTCAGAAGATCCATTACCTGGGGATCCGCAATCAGATTGGGACCGCCAGGCCGGCCGCCGGGCAGCACAACGGCATCATATTCTTCGATGCTCTCACCGAATTTCTCATCGGCCTGAATCATCATACCCTGCATGCCCTTCACCCAGAGATCCTCATCAAAGCAGAAGGTGGTGCATTCGATGCCCAGGCGGCGCATAATATCCACAATACTGAAGGTCTCGCCTTCTTCATAGCCCTCTTTCATGAGGACTGCCACCTTCCTGTTCTTCTCAGGGACTTTAACGGAATCCGGGCAGGTCTCTCTGTGGGAAGAGGCTTCATCAAAAGCGTTGAAATACACCATTTTGTTTTTTACCGCCAGACTGTCTCCGCCCAGCGCATCCAGCAAGGCATAGGCAAAGGCATAGCAGGTGGCAGGACCACGGGAGGTGATCAGATTGCCGTCCCTCAGGACAATGGCTTCCTCAAAGGTACCTTCCTTGATCTTTTCCTCCTGACCGGGATAGCAGGTGTATTTCTTTCCATCCAGCACACCGGCCCGATCCAGCACTCTGGGACCGGCGCAGATGGCGGTAACAAACTTGCCCTTCTCATTCATATCACTGATCAGCTGCAGCGCTGCCATGTCATGCATCAGAGCGTCTACCCCCACATAACCGCCGGGGATTACCACCATATCCATATCATCGGCGCTGATTTCCCTAAGCTCCACATCCGCCCGGACATTGATATCATGCACGCCCATCATTTCCCTGCCGGTCACACCGACCATCAGGCACTCCATGCCTCCGCGGCGAAGAATATCAACAATAGTCAGGGATTCAGACTCTTCAAATCCATCCGCAAAAAGAACAGCAACTTTCTTCATATCAGTAAAAGACCTCCGTCTGTGATTTGACTGTATTATATCAAATCCGACGAAGGTCTTGGGAAAATTTCAAAAAATAAAACAAAATCAGGATATCCGCCGTATGGATGCCTTCTTTACGGCTCCAGCGGCATCAGAACCTGTTACTTTCTCAGAAAAGCATTATCCGACTCAGGCATGGATTCATCAGAGACATAACGCTCGGCGATCATATGCAGATCATACTTTTCTCTCAGGGATGCCAGCTCTTTCATCATGGGAGAAGCGTGATGGGCGTCGATGGCTTCCTGATCCTCCCAGCTGTCAATCAGCAGCACGGTCTCGGGATCATCCAGAGGAATAAAATACTGATAACGGATATTTCCCTGCTCCGCCCGGATCCGGGAGGCGATGCCGCTCTTCTCCATTTCCTCGGCGAAGGCTCTCGCAGAGCCATTGGTTCCCTTGTAATACAGATTCACTGTCAGACTCATCGTTCTTCCTCCTGAATAAGTATTTGATCGATCTTTCGATGAATGGTATTCAGTACAACCTTTTTATCCAGCGTCCAGAGGGGCGCCAGCAGCAGGCGTCTGGGACCATCTCCCGTCACCCGGTGAATTACCAAGTTCTTTGGAAGAATCCGAATACTCTCGGCGATCAGATCCGAGTAAGAAGAAAGATCCATCATCTCGAAGGGTTGTTCTTCATATTCCCTTCCCATCTGCGTCCCCTTCAGGATGTGAAGCATCTGAAGCTTCACTCCCTCCGGCGGCAGCGAAAGCTCCGCCAGATACCTGACTGAAGACAGCATATCCTCTTTGTCTTCCCCAGGCAGGCCAAAAATCAGATGGACGATCACAGAAAGTCCGGCCCCCGTCAGTATTTCATAGGCTTCCTCAAAGACCTTTAGTTCATATCCCCGGTGTACCCGGCGAGCCGTCTCGTCATGGGCTGTCTGAAGCCCCAGCTCGATCCATACCGGCTTGATTTTGTTCAGATCGCTGAGCATATCCACCATCTCCCGGGGCAGACAGTCCGGCCGTGTTCCTATGGACAGGATCACCACATCGTCTCTTGCGATGGTCCGGGTATAGAGATCCCGAAGATAATCAATATCTCCGTAGGTATTGGTGAAGGATTGGAAATAGGCGATAAATTTCTTCGCGTCCGTTTTCTTCCGGATCCTGCTTTTGGCTTCCTCGATCTGATTTTCAATGGGAGCTGTTTCGGCGGCAAAATCACCGGAGCCTCCCTCCGAGCAGAAGGTGCATCCGCCATAGCCCAGGGTACCGTCCCTGTTGGGACAGGTGCAGCCGGAGCTTAATGACAGCTTATAGACCTTCTCCCCGTACTGCTCTTTGAGTACATCCGACAGCCAGCGCATGAAAGACTCCTCAGCTGCCGCTGGCATTGCCGGAGGAAGCGCCGGAGCCGCTGGCAGAGCCACTTTCTTCCTGGGAAGAACGGTAAATCAGCACAGGTGATCCTTCGTTATAGTTGTAATACAGAAGCTGCGCGGTTTCATAGGGCAGATTCACACAGCCGTGGGACCCGTCCGTCTTGTAGATGTCTTTTCCGAACTGTTCTCTCCATACGGCATCATGCAGGCCGTTGCCGTGAAAATCCGTCGCCATCCAGTAGTTGACATAGCTGTCCCAGGCGGTGCCGTTGGCCTCCGTGCCCACCAGAGAACAGGCGGTATCCATCTTCCAGATGCCATAGATGCCATAGGGCGTTCTCCGGTCCGGATCGGATTCCAGGCCGGAAACCAGATCAGAGCTCAGCAGCAGCTTGCCGTCCAGCACGGCGTAGAGCTTCTGCCGGTCGATATCCACAAAGATATAATCTCCGCCGATATCCAGACTTCCGTCGTCGGTTCTGGTCTGACCAATGGTATAGTATTTGGCTTTTACTTTTTTCTTGTTTTCATTCAGGGCATTCAGCAAAATCTCGTAGGTCTGATCCTCATTCAGATCAAAGCCGTAGGTATCCACTTCATAGGACCCCTTCATGGTGATCTTCCGGTGATCCGGCAGAACAATGGTTCTGTCACAGCCCATGGTGTCATAGTCCAGAGCCAGCTGATGCACCCGCTGTCTCAGAAGATCCTCGGAGATGGTGTACCTGCCGTCCAGGCCGATGACAGCCACATCCTTGAGATAGATTTTCTCGGTCACTCCTGTCATATCCACGGAAAGAGAATGGTAAGCCACTTCATTCAGCCGGTTGAGGGTCTCCAGCAGATTCTCATCATCAGCGGGAAGCGCGGTATTCACATAAAAATCATCGGGTATGGTAACCGTAATCTCTGTCTGCCGGCTATCCAGCTTCTCCAGTACCGTTTCTTCCACGTATGCCATCCAGTCATCCGAAACAAGCTCATTGCCCTTGACCTCGGGAACAATGACAAAGCCATTGTCCTCGCCTCTGGAAATATAGGCGTCTTTGGGCTCCACCGGATCGGCTTTCGCGATGGCGGATCCCTTCAGCAGTCTCTTCAGTTTATTTGTATTAATGGAAGGCTGTATCTCCAGCTCCCTGCTCTCATCGCTGCCGAGGGAGGACCAGAATCCCTGATCCTTTCGGATGGTCTTCAGCGCCTCCTTCATGGAACGGCCGGCATAGCCAAAGTCCACATCTTCACCGTCAACCTGCAGGGTCTCTCCCTCTCTTCCAAGGACAGTCAGCTTCAGCTCAGGCAGGCTTTTCTGTTCCAGCAGTCTGGCTGCTTTGGACAGACTCATTCTGGAGACATCCAGACCGTTGATGATAACGCCCTGATTGAAGTGCGTCGATGGAAAAAGAATGAACAGGTAGACGGTCAGACCAACCAGCAGGAGAATGATCCCCAGAAATACTGCATTGGTCTTCATCTGTCTGCGTTTACGAAGCTTCTTTCTTTCTTCGTGAGTCATGCTCATGGTACAGACATCGCCTTTCTTTTTATGCTTCGGCTGAATTATTCACCTTTTTATAGCTGTCGGGATGGCAGAGATAAAGCTCGGCGTCATTGACCGCCCGGTCAATCATTTCATCCATATCCACCAGCAGAGGCTTCTCGGCCTCCACGATATCCGCCAGTTTGGGCTGGGTGGTGGGATGCTTGGCCACAAAGATAGTGCAGCAGTCCTCATAGGGAAGAATCGAGGTTTCAAAGGTATCGATCTTCCTGGCAATTTCCACAATTTCCTGTTTATCGAAGGCAATCACCGGACGATAGACAGGCAGCGTGCACACCGCGTTGGTGCAGAACATGGAGGCCAGGGTCTGACTGGCCACCTGACCCACATTCTCACCGGTGATCAGGGAATCGGAGCCCTCCTTGGCGGCGATTTTTTCAGCAATCAGCATCATCATGCGGCGCATGATAATGGTCAGCTTTTCATGGTGGCATCTCTCATAGATGGCCAGCTGAATCTCAGTAAAGGGAATCACATAGACGGGAATGGGACCGGAATAGCGGCTGACAATTCTTGCCAGATCCAGCACCTTTTCCTTGGCCCGCTCCGAGGTATAGGGATGGGCATGGAAATAGACGGCAGACAGGCGGATGCCGCGCCGGGCCATCATCCAGCCCGCCACGGGTGAATCGATGCCTCCGGACAGCAGCAGGGTCGATTTGCCGCCGGTGCCTACGGGAAGACCGCCAGGGCCGGCAATCTCCTTGCCGTAAATATAGACCTGATTGCGGAGCTCCACATAAAGCAACACCTCCGGCTCGTGGACATTGACAGTCCAGCCCTCCACCTCATCCAGCACCATGGCGCCCACTTCCGCGGCCACCTCCATGCTGTTCATGGGATAATGCTTGTTGGCCCGCTTGCAGATGACCTTGAAGGTATGTCCCTGGTCAAATTCGCGCTTTACATATTCAGCCATCTTCCGGCCGATGATCTCAATCGCATCTTCCTCCAGCACATCCACGGGGCAGATTCTCAGAATGCCGAACACATACTGCAGGCGGCGGCAGGCCTCCTGGATCCATTCATCGGCTTCTCTTTCCCCGGTAACACTCTCCGGAAGGCTGATATAGAGCCTTCCCTGCTCCTTGCGGATGGCGGATTCGTCCATGCCCCTGAGGGCAATATGAATGTCCTTGATCAGGACATTTTCAAACTGGGCGCGGTTAATGCCCTTCAGTACAATTTCACCATATTTGATCAGAATGCCTTTTTTCATTTATCTGTATCCTGTCGTTTTTATTTTCTTCTGAATCTCCGGAGCATGGGCACCGTCAGCTTCATGGCTTTGACAAAAGCCTCCACATCCTCCCGGGTGCTGTATCTGCCAAAGCTGATTCTGACAGACTCATCCATCTGGGCCGGCGTCAGGCCCAAAGCATGCAGCGAAGGACTTTTCTCACTGGGATTGTTGGAGGAACAGGCGGAACCGGAGCTAATATAGACTCCGTAATCCTCCAGCGAATGCAGCAGCACCTCCGAACGGACGCCCTCAATCCGCAGATTGAGTATATGGGCGGCGCCTTCCTCCAGAGAAGGTCCGTTCAGATGAATTCCATCCAGCGCTGAGGTCAGGCTCTGGTAAAGCTCCGTCTTCAGGCTCTGCATCTTGGAAAGAATCTCTTCTCTTTCCTTCCACATCATTTCCGCCGCCAGACCGAAGGCTGCGATATAGGGAACATTTTCCGTGCCTGAACGGAAATGGGACTCCTGCCCGCCTCCCACAATCAGGCTGGGCAGCGTCAGGCCCCGGCGGATATACAAAAGGCCGATGCCCTTGGGGCCGTTGATCTTGTGGGCGCTGGCACTGATAAAATTCACACCCCAGCGCTCGGGAAACAGCGGATACTTGGCAAAGCTCTGGGTCGCGTCCACATGAAAAAGACACTGGCTGTTCTGGCTTCGGATGATTTTGGCCATCTCCTCCACGGGCTGAATACAGCCGGTCTCATTGTTGACTTGCAGCGCCGTTACGAGAATCGTATCCGGCCTGATTTTCTGCCGAAGGTCCTCCAGGAGCACCTTCCCGGAAGCATCACAGGCCAGAGTTTCAATCTCAAAGCCCTGGGAGAACAGCATTTTCAGACATTCGGCCGTGGCGGAATGCTCTCCCTGGGTTGTCAGAATATGCTTGCCCTGGTGAATCCGTCGCTGGCTCACGCCGCGGATCACCGTATTGGAGCTTTCGGTGGCGCAGGAAGTGAAATAAACGGACTTGGGATCGCATTTTAATACATCTGCGATCTGCGTTCTGGCATGGCGGATATACTTTTCCGCCTCATGCCCCTTTCTGTGGAGGGATGAGGGATTTCCGTAATCCTCACTGAGTATCTGATCAATCAGACGGACAGCCTCCGGCAGCACCCTGGTGGTGGCCGCGTTGTCCAGGTAATGTTCTTCTGTCATATAAATCCTTAATTCATCTGGTCGTATTCGTACAAGATCAGCGCCGTGGCAATCATTCCGGCGGTTTCAGTTCTGAGAATTCTCGGGCCCAGGGTAACGGCATGTCCGCCGCCTTCCAGGATCTGCTTTACCTCCGCGGGTGAAAAACCGCCCTCCGGTCCGATGAAAACAGCCACCTTCTCCGGTCTTTTCTCCACCTGTCTCAGCTGCGTTTTCAGACTGGTTTTGTGTTCGTCTTCATAGCACACCAGCACCAGGTCGCAGTTTTTGGCCGCATCGGCCACAGCGCCCTTGAAATCCAGAACATTCCTGACCCGGGGGATATTGCCCCGTCCGCTCTGCTTGGCAGCGCTTTCAGCAATCTTATTCCATCGCTCCAGTTTCGCGTTTGATTTTTTGCTGTCCAGGTGCACCACCGTCCGTTCTGATTCGAAGGGAATAAACTCATAGGCCCCGATTTCAGTGCCTTTTTGAAGAATCAGCTCCATTTTATCCGCCTTGGGCAATCCCTGATACAGGCAGACCTTCACATCCGCCTCGCTTTTGGAGGTCACCTTGGACAGAACCTTACAGATGATCTGATCCTCGCCCCGGGAGATTTCCAGAATCTCGCAGACGTAATCGGTGTTTTTCCCGTCGCAGACCTCCAGCGTATCGCCTTTGGATTTGCGGAGCACATGAAGAATATGATGGACATCCTTGTGCATGATAATGTAATTACCCTGGATGTCTTCCCTGGTAACAAAAAACTTAGGCATAGGGGTCTCCTCCGAAACTTATTGAATGCCTGCTCAGATTCTGCTCCTGATAGCAGCCCAGCTGCCCTTGTCCTGGACCTCAAGGATCTCGTAGCCGGCATCCTTCAGCGCATCCAGCACATCCTGCTTCCGTTCCTGAATAATACCCGAAGTAATAAAGCAGCCGCCCTTCTTCAGCAGGCCCTTTGCCTTCGGCGCCAGGAAAATAATCACATCGGCGATGATATTCGCCACAATGAGGTCCGCCTTCAGTCCCTCAAAGGCGGGAATCTCCGTCAGGTCTCCCTGATAAACCTCCGTCACATCGGAAACACCGTTTTTCGCCACATTTTCCCTGGCCACCTTGACAGCGTTGGGATCAAGGTCAGAACAGATAACCCTGCCCGCGCCCACCTTGGCTGCCACGATGCCCAGAATGCCGCTGCCGCAGCCGATATCCAGCACCGTATCGCCGGGCTTCACCTGCTCCTCCAGCATAGCCATGCACATGGAGGTGGTTTCATGGGTTCCCGTGCCAAAGGCCATACCGGGATCGATATGAATCATAATATCCTCCGGATCCGGTTCCACTTCAATCCAGGAAGGAACAATATGGATATGATGGCCCAGGCGGAAGGGCTTGTAATAAGCCTTCCAGGCATTCATCCAGTCCTCCTCGGCGGTCATGGCCGTTTCGATGAGGCAGCTGCCCACCGGCAGATACTGGGAGATGTTCTGCATGGCCTGACGGATCTGAAGGAGCTTTTCCTCCAGCGCTGTAGGAGTCGGAATCACCTCTGTGCTGAAATAGCACCGCATCAGTACTTCATCCCGTGAAAGATCCTTGAGAAGATCCTCATCGATGTAGTCCCAGCTGGTGGGGCTTTTTTCCTGATCCAGAATATCCTTGGGGTCAAATATTTCCACGCCGCCGGCGCCCAGCTCCATAAAAGCGTAGCTGACAGCCTCCACGGCCTCGGTAACAGTGTGAACGGTAATCTGATGATAATTCATTGGTTGATCCTTTAATACATAAAATATCTCTTATTATAAGTCCTGCCAGAATAAAACGCAAGAAAGCGGTAAGGGATTTTACGGATTTATCCCTTACCGCTCATGCATTAATCAAAAGCGTCCTTCATCTTCTTGAAAAAGGAAGATTTGGCAGGACCGCTGCCGGAAGGATTCTCTCCCATGCTGTAAGCGAATTCTCTCAGCTTCTGCTTTTGTTCCTCATTCATCTTTTTGGGTACATCCACCTTGACGGTAACGTAGAGATCGCCCCTCTGGGAGGGATTGCGAAGATAGGGAATGCCCTTTCCTCTCAGACGGAATCTGGTACCGGGCTGAGTGCCGGCGTCCAGGTTGTATTTGACCTGGCCGTCCAGGGTGGTAATGGTCAGCTCATCACCCAGCGCCGCCTGCGCAAAGCTCACGGGCACGCTGCAGTATATGTCATAGCCTTCCCTGGAGAACACGCTGTCAGGCTGCACCATCACAGTGATATAAAGATCTCCGTTGGGTCCGCCGTTGCTGCCAGGCTCTCCCTTGCCGCTCATGCGGACACTCTGACCTTCATCAATGCCGGCAGGAATAGAAACCTCATAGGTTTTCCTCACCTTGATGCGTCCGGTTCCGCTGCAGCCGGTGCACTTATCCTTGATAAATTTACCGGTACCGCCGCAGTTGGAGCATACCCGTTCATTGATCATGGTGCCGAACATGGTCTGCTGTTCCACTCTCTGACGTCCGCTGCCGCGGCATACGGAACAGGTTTCCGGCTTGGTGCCGGGCTTGGCTCCAGATCCTCCGCAGGTAGGACAGTTGTCATAGACCCAGAGATCCACATGCTTCTTGCAGCCAAAGGCCGCCTCCTTGAAGGATATGTTCAGTCTGGTCTGTACATCCTGACCCTGGGTGGGAGCGTTGGGATCCCGTCTGCGGCCGCCGGTGAAGAAATCGCTGAAGCCGCCAAAGCCGCCCATACCGCCGAAAAGATCTCCGAAGATATCGCTGAAATCGCTGTAGTTGTAGCTGGGACCGCCGGTCTGATCGAAGGCGGCATGACCAAACTGGTCATACTTGGCTCTCTTCTCCTTATCGGAAAGCACAGCGTAAGCTTCAGAAGCCTCCTTGAACTTTTCCTCGGCTTCCTTGTTTCCGGGATTCACATCCGGATGATATTTCTTGGCCAGCTGACGGTAAGCGCGTTTCAGTTCCTGATCCGTAGCCGTCTTCTCAACGCCAAGTACTTCATAATAGTCTCTTTTTTCTGCCATTTTCTTTTACTTTTCTGTGATATTCAGATTTAGCCCGGGTTGCCCCGGGCTTTTTTTTACTGATGAATTAGACCTCTTTGAAATCAGCGTCCACAACATCGTCGGGACCGCCGGGGTTGGTGTTGCCCTGACCCTGGTTTCCGGTCTGGCCGCCGAAGCCGCCCTGGCCGCCGAATCCGCCCTGGCCTTCAAAAGGATTGCCCTGCTGGCCCTGACCGCCGCCGTTCTGCTGATACAGCTTGGTAGCCATGTCATTCAGAGCCTTGGTCAGCGCTTCCGTCTGAGCCTTCAATTCAGAAACCTCGGAATCGGAAATGTTGGAGTTGTTCTTGTGTTTCTCCACCAGCGCCTTCAGCTTGGAGACCTCAGCATCGATGCGGCTCTTGTCATCGGCAGGAACCTTGTCGCCCAGCTCCTGAACGGATTTCTCAGCCTGGAATACCATGGCGTCTGCCTGATTGACAGCCTCAATGGCTTCCTTGCGCTTCTTATCCTCGCTGGCGTACTGCTCGGCTTCCTTCACGGCCTTGTCGATTTCTGCATCAGACAGGTTGGTGGAAGCGGTGATGGTGATCTTCTGCTCCTTGCCGGAACCCAGATCCTTAGCGGTAACATTCACGATACCGTTGGCATCGATATCGAAGGTAACTTCGATCTGAGGAATTCCTCTGGGAGCGGCGGGAATGCCGTCCAGTCTGAAGCGTCCCAGTGTCTTGTTGTCTCTGGCCAGAGGACGCTCACCCTGTACAACATGAATGTCAACAGCGGTCTGATTGTCCTCGGCGGTGGAGAATACCTGAGACTTCTTGGTGGGAATGGTGGTGTTTCTCTCGATCAGAGGAGTCGCAACGCCGCCCATGGTCTCGATACCCAGGGTCAGAGGAGTAACATCCAGCAGCAGGATATCGCCGGAGCCGGCCTCGCCGGAAAGCTTGCCGCCCTGGATGGCAGCACCGACAGCTACACACTCATCGGGGTTCAGAGTCTTGGAGGGCTCCTTGCCGGTCAGGGCCTTAACGGTTTCCTGAACAGCGGGGATACGGGTGGAACCGCCTACCAGCAGAACCTTGCCCAGCTCAGAGGCGCTGATGCCTGCATCTCTCAAAGCGTTGGTCACAGGAGCTTTGGTTCTCTCTACCAGATCTGCGGTCATACGGTCAAACTCAGCTCTGGTCAGACGTACGGACAGGTGCTTGGGACCTTCCTCGGTGGCAGTGATATAAGGAATGTTGATATCGGTGGTGGTCATGTTGGACAGCTCTTTCTTTGCTGTCTCAGCGGCGTCCTTCAGACGCTGCATAGCCATCTTATCGCTGGACAGATCCACGCCCTCGGTGCGCTTGAACTCATTCACCAGATGATCGATGATTCTCTGGTCAAAGTCATCGCCGCCCAGGTGGTTGTCGCCGCTGGTGGCCAGAACTTCGATAACGCCTTCACCGATGTCGATAACGGAAACATCGAAGGTACCGCCGCCCAGGTCGTATACCATGATGGTCTGCTCAGACTCGTTGTCCAGACCATAGGCCAGCGCAGCCGCGGTGGGCTCGTTGATGATACGCTTGACATTCAGACCAGCGATACGGCCGGCGTCCTTGGTGGCCTGACGCTGAGCGTCATTGAAGTAAGCGGGAACGGTGATAACAGCATCGGTGACGGTTTCTCCCAGATAAGCTTCAGCATCAGCCTTCAGCTTCTGAAGAATCATGGCGCTGATTTCCTGAGGAGAATAGGATTTTCCATCGATGGTAACACGATGATCGGTACCCATGGAACGTTTGATGGAACGAACGGTTTTGTCGGGATAGGAAACAGCCTGACGTTTGGCCAGGTCGCCTACCAGACGCTCACCGGTTTTGCTGAAGGATACGATGGAAGGAGTGGTACGGCTGCCTTCCGGGTTGGTGATGACTACCGGCTGTCCGCCTTCCATGACGGCCACGCAGGAGTTGGTAGTACCAAGATCAATACCAATAATTTTGCTCATTTGTAAATTCCTCCGTTTAAGATTATGTTCAAAAAAATAGTTAGTTGGCAACTTTAACCAGAGCGGCCCTGATCAGCATATCGCCGATCATATAGCCTTTCTGGAATACCTGAACGACTTCGTCCTCACCGTAGTTCTCATCATCCACATGCTGCATGACGTCGTGGAAATGGGGATCGAAGGTTTCGCCCAGGGGGTTGATCTGTTTGACGTTCAGCTTTTCAAGGGTGCTGATAAACTGATCGTAGGTCATCTGTACGCCTTTGACGAAATTGTCTTCAGGATCTTTGGCAGCCTGAAGGGCTCTTTCCAGGTTGTCGATGACGGGAAGAAGATTCTCTACGATGTGCTTGACACCGTTGTCAAAGGACTGGGTCTTTTCTTTTGTGGTACGTTTGCGGTAATTGTCAAACTCAGCCATATTTCTAAGAAGCCTGTCCTGAGTTTCCTTAAGCTTGGCTTCCGCTTCTTCTGCTCTTTTCGCTTCCTTCAGAAGGGCTTCCTCCCTGGGATCAGCCGGCGCAGCTTCTTCCTGAAGCTCAGCTTCTGAGTCTGCCGAACACTCTTCGGTTTCCTCCTCAGCCTCAGTCTGCTCCTCCAGCTCCTCCTCCCGGAGTTCTTCGTTCTGGTTAGGATTTTCCATGATTGTCCTCCTGTGTAATCTGCGGCGGATCAGCGCCCGGAGCAAACAGATTCGGGAAATCCTGCATCAGTCCCTCCAGAGCTGAAACCACTTTTTTATAATCCATACGCATGGGGCCGACGACACTGATGGTGCCTATGGTTCTGTCCCCATAACGATAATTGGCTGTTACGATACTGCAGTCATGCAGCTGCTCGATCTGGTTCTCGGTACCGATCCGGATCTTCAGTCCCGGTCCCGTGGATTTGTCTTCCATATTTACCAGATGCAGAATCTGATCCTTCTGCCCCAGAAACTCCAGCAGAGACCTGGCTCTGGCAATATCGGAGAATTCCGGGAAGCTCAGTATATTGGTGGCGCCGGATGTAAAGACATCTCCGTCATCCGCGTGCTGAAGCGTATCACTGATGGCATTCAGCAGGCTCTCCATGACTTCCGAGTCCACCTGGCACTCTCTTTTAATCTTCTGAATGAGGGTAAGATCCATCTGGGTGACGGAAAGGCCGGACAGCTCTTTGTTAAGCACATCGGAAATGTGGTACATGGTTTCCGGTTCCAGTCGGCGCACCAGCGGGATCACATGATTCCGGACGATATTTCCATCGGTTACCAGCACCAGTACCGCTGAATGTTCGTCCAGAGGCATCAGCTGCAGATGCTTCAGCGCTGATTTTTTCAGATGAGGCATGGTAACCACAGTGGTATACTTGGTCAGGGTAGCCAGCAGATCTCCGATCTCTTTAAGAAGGGAGTCCAGCTGGAGGGTTTTGTTCTTTAAAAGGTTCATCAGAATGCCCACCTGCTGATCGTCAACGCTGTCGCGCTTCATCAGCTGGTCCACATACAGACGGTAGCCCTTGGATGAAGGGATACGGCCTGCAGAGGTATGGGGCTGTTCAATCAATCCCATCTCTTCCAGATCTGACATCTCGTTTCGAATGGTGGCCGAAGACAGATCCATCAGGAAACGACGGGAAATGGTACGCGATCCTACCGGTTCGGCCGTCTCCAGATAATTCAGAATGATGGCCTGCAGGATCTGAAGCTTGCGTTCGCTCATATCCATACGAAATCACCTGCCATTTGTTTTTGTTAGCACTCAATGATGAGGAGTGCTAACATCTTGGTATAATATATACCCTCCACCCTCATTTGTCAATGGGTTTCACCGAAAAAATATGGAATTTACGGTTTGTTCAAAAAGTTTACACAAAGTCCACGAAAACCTGATTTGCCAGGTCCAGCCCCTTCTCCGAGAGGAAAAGCCGGCCGTTTTCCTGACATAAAAGACCATCCTTCAGATGCCTTTGGATCGCTTCTCCGAAAACCTCCTCCGGCCTCAGATCAAATTGACGGGCAAATTCACCGATGCGGATTCCTTCCGTTTTCCGAAGCCCCAGAAACATAAATTCAGACATCTGATCCTCTTTGGATAGCCTCTCCTCATCTTCTCTTACGGAGGGATCTGCCAGATAGGCGGAAAGGGATGTCTGGTCATGAAAGCGCACATTGCCCGTGGTCAGTGACGCCGCTCCCAGTCCGAAGCCGAGATAAGGCGTTCTTTCCCAGTAGCCCACATTGTGTCTGGAATGGGCTCCGGGCTTAGCAAAATTGGAAATCTCGTACTGAAAAAGTCCTTGTTCTTTCAGGAAACGAAGGGTCTCATGATACATGGTCCGTTCCGTTTCCTCAGGAGGAAGAATGAGCTGACCCTGATCATAAAGGTCCCCGAACTCGGTTCCCTCCTCCACGATCAGGCTATAGCAGGACAAATGCTCCGGCTCAAATTCCATGACCCGCTCCAGGGTATTCATCCACTGCGCCAGGCTCTGCCCAGGCAGGCCCATCATGAGATCGAAGGAGTAACGGGTAAAGCCCGCCTCCCGGATCAGGGAGACGGATTTCTCTACGGTATCTGCCCTGTGAATCCGGCCCAGCGCAGCCAGCAGTGCGTCATCCATGGACTGAACGCCCATGCTGATGCGGTTGATCCCCGCTTCCTTCCACATCCTGGTCTTTTCCGGACTCAGGGTTCCCGGATTCGCCTCCAGGGTGATTTCCGCCTCGGGAGAAAGCTGATAGCATTCACGGATCGTCTCCATGATCCGGATGATGGATTCCCCGGGCAGCACCGAAGGGGTTCCGCCGCCGAAGAAAACAGATGATACTTTACAGCCGGCGCCCTCTCCGGCCCGTTCCTTTATTTCCCGCTGCAGAGCCTGAATATAGGCCTGCTGCGTCTCCTGGCTTCCCGGGAAGGACAGGAAATCGCAGTAACGGCATTTTCGCACGCAAAAAGGGATATGAACATAGATCATCAGCTGATTCTGTTTCATATCCCTTTTCCTCGATTCTGAATTAATTAGGCGTGCCAGCTTATTTGCGGCCGATATCGTGCCGGTAGAAGGCATCCTTAAAGGTCACTTCATCCACGTGGGCATAAGCCTTGTCGATGGCATCCTTCAGGTTGTCTCCCAGTGCCACAATACCCAGCACCCGTCCGCCGCTGGTGACAATCTCACCCTTCTCGTTGAAGGCGGTGCCCGCATGGAAGATCATCATATCATCCCGTCCGTCAAAGGCGTTCAGACCCTGGATGGGATAGCCCTTCTGATAGGACACGGGATAGCCTCCGGAGGCCAGCACCACACAGACAGCGGCATTGTCCTCCCACTGAATATCCAGCTGATCCAGGCAGCCGTCGATGCAGGCTTCAAAAATATCCAGCAGGTCGGTTTTCAGCCGGGGCAGAATTACCTGGGTTTCCGGATCGCCGAAGCGGGCGTTGTATTCCAGCACCTTCGGACCATCTTTTGTCAGCATCAGACCATAGTAGAGTACGCCCTTAAAAGTGCGTCCCTCGGCATTCATGGCATCCACCGTCTTCTGGAAGATGGTTTCGATGGCTTTCTCTTCATATTCTTTAGTGTAATACTGGCTGGGAGAGAAGGTTCCCATACCGCCGGTATTCAGACCCTGTTCGTTGTCTAAGGCTCTCTTGTGGTCCTGGGCGGACACCATGGTTTTCACGGTTTTTCCATCACAGAAGGAAAGAACGGAAACCTCCTGGCCGGTCAGGAACTCTTCAATGACCATCTGATTGCCCGCAGACCCGAATTTCTGATCCACCATGATCTCATCCACGCCGGCCAGAGCTTCCGCTTCGGACCCGCAGATCAGCACGCCCTTGCCCAGCGCCAGACCATCCGCCTTGAGCACCAGGGGATATTTCTTATTTTCACGAATATAATTTCTGGCAGCTTCCGGATTGGTAAACTCCTCGTAGGCGGCGGTGGGAATCTGATATTTTTTCATCAGATTTTTGGAGAAAACCTTGCTTCCCTCAATCAGCGCCGCGTTGGCCCGGGGTCCGAAGACCCGCAGTCCGCGTTTTTCAAACTCATCCACGATGCCCAGCATCAGGGGATCGTCCATGCCGATCACCGTCAGATCAATCTGCTTTTCCTCAGCAAAATCGGCCATCTTCACCACATCGGTGGCCTTGATGGGCACGCATTCAGCTATGGAAGCGATGCCTGCGTTTCCGGGAGCGCAGTAGATTTTATCCGCCTTGGGACTCTGGGCCAGCTTCCAGACAATGGCATGCTCACGGCCGCCGCTGCCTACCACTAAGATTTTCATAATATTAGATCTCCCTTACTCTTCCGTCTTCCACAATCAGTTTCCCCTCCGAGAAAAGCCTCACGGCTTCCGGAAGAAGTTTCCATTCAGCCTGCTGCATGACTCTCAGCTGCAGGCTCTCCGGCGTATCCTCCGGCAGGATCTCCACCGCCTTCTGAAGGATAATGGGGCCGGTATCGGTACCGCCGTCCACGAAATGCACCGTGGCTCCCGTGACCTTGACTCCGCGCCGGAGGGCTTCCTCATGGACCTTCAGTCCGTAGAAGCCGTCGCCGCAGAAGGAAGGAATCAGGCTGGGGTGAATATTGATGATGCGGTTCGGAAAGGCATCCACCATGGTCTGTCCCAGCACCACCAGAAATCCCGCCAGCACAATCAGATCGATTTTCTTTTCCAGCAGCAGATCCCGCAGGGCAATGTTGTAAGCCTCATTGGTCTCAAAACGCACCGTGGGAAGATAGATGGCTTCAATGCCCGCCATCCGGGCCCGCTCCAGACCATAGGCCTTCCTGCGGTTTCCCACTACGCAGACAAACTCCACCTCCGGCAGTTTTCCGGCCGCTTTCGCGTCCAGCAGGGCCTGCAGATTGGTGCCGCCGCCGGAAACAAGGACTGCCGCCCGGATCACAGGATAACCCCCGGAGTCTGCTCTTTGCTCTCTTCAATCACGCCGATGCACCAGGCGTTCTGGCCCGCTTCCTTCAGGGCTGCCAGCGCCGTCTCCGCCTCGGAGGGATCCACGGCCACCATCATGCCGATACCCATGTTGAAGGTATTGTACATGCCATGCTCGCTGATTTCGCCCACCTGCTTCATCAGGGGGAAGATTTCGGGCATTTCCCAGCTTCCCTTCTCAATATAGGCGTTGGTATATTCCGGAAGCATCCGGGGAATATTCTCATAGAAGCCGCCGCCGGTGATATGGCAGATGGCCTTGATCTCCACCTTTTCCTTCAGATGGTCAATGGCGTCCACATAGATCTTTGTGGGCTCCAGCAGGGTTTCGCCCAGGCTGCGGGAAAGCACGCCATAGTCGGAGGAAAGATTCTTCAGGGCATCCTCGGTGTCGATACCGAAGATCTTGCGCACCAGAGAGAAGCCGTTGCTGTGAACGCCGGTGCTGGCCAGACCGATAATCACATCGCCGGCCCTGACCTTGGAGCCGTCGATGACATTTTTCTTGTCTACGATACCCACGGAGAAACCGGCGATATCGTATTCATCCTCCGGCATCATGCCGGGGTGCTCCGCGGTTTCACCGCCGATCAGCGCGCTGTGGCCCTGACGGCAGCCTTCGGCCACGCCCTTGACAATGGCCGCGATCTTCTCGGGATAGTTCTTGCCGCAGGCAATATAATCCAGGAAAAACAGAGGCTCGGCGCCGCAGCAGATCACGTCGTTGACACACATGGCCACCGCGTCAATGCCGATGGTATCGTGTCTGTCCAGCAGCATGGCGATTTTCAGCTTGGTGCCTACGCCGTCGGTACCGGAAACCAGGATGGGCTCTTCCATGGTTTTTCCGGCAATAGAATACAGTCCACCGAAGCCCCCGAGATCCGTTACAACCTCAGGTCCAAAGGTGGACTGCACAAATTGTTTCATGAGTTTGACAGACTGATATCCGGCTTCGACATCGACACCGGCATTCTTATACTCGATTGCCATCTTAACCTCACTTTTATATGTTTTGCTAAGTCAAAATATCCTTCAGGATATGTTTGTAATACCTAGTAATTCTAATATAAAAGCCTTCACATTGTCAAGATTTGGAGCATTGGACACGATGCCGATATATGCGGGTCTCAGGGCCAAAGATTCGTCAATTGTACTATCGGCGCCCCGGACGCAGATCAGAAGAGGAATATCCTTCTCCGTGCTGACAATCCGTCCCGTATCCGAGGTGACCGAAACATCCCTGCGGATCAGCCCGCTCTCCTTATCCTTGGATAAGGCGTTGGCCTTCTCCTCAATGAGAGCCAGCTCTTCCTCCGAGAAAACCTCTCTCAGATCCAGCAGATAGCCGCTGCCGGCATCAAAATCGAGGGATTCCTCATCACCGATAAAGACATCCAGCATCTGGGTCTGAATACTGGCGGCCATCCGGTAAATGGTGGCGGTATTCTCCTCCGCTTCCGCGGCGGTATAGCCGTTATAAAACTGATAAACCTTGAATTCCTTCTCTCCTCCGGCGGTATAAACCGCGTAGACCTCATTCAGATGGCCGGGAAGACCATCGATGGCCTCCGGATCCAGATACCTGGCATGGAGGGCGATGCCCATGCAGCTCTCCTTCTCCCGGGCAAAGGTCAGGTGGCCGATATAATCCACAGCGGCAATAATCAGCAGGATCACCAGCAGGATTTTCCACCAGTGATACCGCAGAATATGGCCCGCTTTCTGGGAAAAGGTCATCTCATGAAATGCCTTGACGGCATTTTTTCTATCCTGATCCATGATCTCACTCCAATCAGGAAAGAAGCTCTTTCCTGTAATCGCCGAAGATGGCGCGAATCACCCCGGAAAGTTCCTTCACCCGGATCAGACGGGTATCCGCCAGTTCCCTCAGGGTCTCGTTTTTGTATTCTCCGGCAGGAACATAAATGGTATGAAATCCCAAACGGCTGACCTCTCTCACCATCATATCAATGGAAGGAACCTTCTTCAGCTCTCCCGTCAGTCCCACGTCCCCGATAAAAACCGTTCCCTCGGGAATGGGCTTTTTCAGGGCCGAAGAAGCCAGACAGACCAGCACCGCCAGCGAAACCGAGGGCTGGCTCAGCTTCAGGCCGCCTGTGGATTTGACCACCACATTTTTATCGTAAAGGCCGATGCCGCCCCGCTGCTCCAGAATGGAAATCAGGGTACCCATCCGGTCACGGCTCAGGCATTCGGAAATCCGGGAAGGATAAGGGGTAAAGCTCTGGGAAATCAGGCTTTCCACCTCAATTATCATGGGCCGGGTGCCCTCCTTCAGTACAGAAAGAGCGCTGCCGGTCACCTGAGTTCCCGGCGTCCGGTTGGTCATAAAGAAACGGGAGGGATTATCAATGGGCATCAGCCCTCCCTCCTCCATGGTGAAGAAGCCCATCTCCCCCGTGCTGCCAAAGCGGTTCTTGCTGGCCGACAGGGTTCTGATTTCCTCCACGGGATCCGCTTCCATAAAGAGGACGGTGTCCACCATGTGCTCCAGGGAACGGACACCGGCCAGCTCATCATCCTTCGTCAGCTGACCGGCCATCATCACCGCCCGGGGATGGGCCGGATCCTTCGCGATCCGCAGCACCGCGTTGGTGCATTCCACAATCTGGGTCGGTGAACCGGGGCGGGCGTTGTACTCATCCAGGAAAAAGGTCTGGATGCTGTCCAGAATCACCAGTGCCGGATCCACCTGATCAATGGCAGAAAGAACTTCATTCATGTGAGCTGTGGAGAGAACCCAGATATTCTCGTGAATCTGGTCCCGAAGAATCCGGGCGCTGCGGCGCCGCATCTGGGACTCGCTCTCCTCACCGGAAACATAGAGCACCGGATAGCCGGAGGAAGCCACCTGCTGTGCCAGCTGCAGCAGCAGCGTGGATTTACCCGCTCCGGGTTTCGCCGCGATAATACTGATGGAATCCCTGACAATACCGCCTCCCAGCACCCGGTCCAGCTCCGGAATCCGGGTACGGATGCGCTCATTGCCCGAAAGGGATACCTTGCTTAAGGGCTGCAGGGCACCGGCAATCACGCTCCGGGAGATGCCCTGCCGGGCGCCTGCCTGAGCCGGAGTCTTCTGTACCTCCCGCTCCTCCAGGCAGTTCCACTCATGGCAGGAGGGACACTGTCCCATCCACTTGGGGCTTTCAAAACCGCAGTTGGTGCATACATATACCTGTTTGGGTTTAGCCATACCGCTCTCCCTTATTCGGCCGGCTGCAGCAGCAGCTTTTCATCCGCCGAGGCCTTCACCAGCACCTTCTGGCCGCTCCTGATGGAGCCATCGAGAATGGCGTCAGCCAGGGCATCCTCCAGCAGTGACTGCAGCACCCGTCGCAGGGGTCTGGCTCCGTAGGAAGGATCATAGCCCTTGCGGCAGACCAGCTCCATGGCGTCTTCGCAGGCCTCCAGGCTGATATTCTGGCCTTCCCTGACTCTGCCGGCAATTTCCTTAAACATCATCTCGGCGATCTGCCGGATTTCATCCTTACTGAGGGAATGGAAGACAATGGTTTCATCAATACGGTTCAGGAATTCCGGACGGAAGACCCGCTTCACCTCATCCATCACATGCTTTTTCATATCATTGTAGGCATGCTGTTCGGAATGATCCGTCATGAAGCCCAGCTGCTTGGGGCTGCTGATGCTTCTGGCGCCGGTATTGGAGGTCATGATAATGACCGTATTCTTAAAGTCCACTTTTCTGCCCTGGGCATCCGTCAGACGGCCGTCATCCAGCACCTGCAGCAGCAGATTGAACACATCGGGATGAGCCTTTTCAATTTCATCGAAGAGCACCACCGCATAGGGCTTCTTGCGGATTTTCTCGGAAAGCTGACCGCCCTCCTCATATCCCACATATCCGGGAGCGGAGCCGATGAGCTTGGAAACGCTGTATTTCTCCATATACTCGGACATATCCACCCGGATCATAGCATCCTCTTTGCCGAACAGTGCCACCGACAAAGCCTTGGCCAGCTCTGTCTTTCCGACGCCGGTGGGTCCCAGGAACAGGAAAGAGCCAATGGGCCGTTTCGGATCCTTCAGTCCAAGACGTCCGCGGCGGATGGCCCGGGACAAGGCTGTAATCGCTTCCTCCTGACCGATCACCCGTTCATGCAGCCGGTCCTCCAGATGGGCGAGACGGAAATTATCCGATTCCTGAAGCTTGGTCACGGGAATGCCGGTCCAGAGGGCCACCACATCAGCCATATCATTTTCCGAAACAGTTGTCTCGTATTTGTGCTTCTCCGAAGCCTTGCCCTTGCCGCTCTTCATGGAGATCTCAAAATTCGCGGCAGCCATCTGCTGCTGAATCTTGCGGGCTTCCTCCAGATCGCCCCGGATGATGGCGGATTCCTTTAATTTCTTCAGCTCCTCCAGATCCTGCACGGTTTCCTGTCCGTCAGAACGGCCGGTTTTCTTTTCAATCTCATCCAGATGGATTCTTGAGCCTGCCTCATCCATCAGATCAATGGCCTTGTCAGGAAGGAAACGGTCGGTAATATACCGCCGGGAAAGCTTAACCGCCGCCTCAAGAGCTTCCTTAGAATAGGAAACCTCATGATGCTGCTCGAACCTTTCCTTGATGCCTTCCAGGATTTCAACAGCCTCCTCCTCGGTGGGTTCCTCCACCAGGATGGGCTGGAAACGCCGGGCCAGGGCGCCGTCCTTCTCGATCCGTTTGCTGTATTCGCCCACGGTGGTGGCGCCGATCAGCTGCACTTCGCCCCGGGAAAGGGCCGGCTTCAGCATGTTGGAAGCATCCATGGTGCCTTCCGCGGAGCCGGCGCCGATGAGGGTATGAAGCTCATCCATAAAGAGGATGATATTCCCGTCGGCCTTGATCTCCTCCATGCAGCGCTTCAGCCGTTCCTCAAATTCGCCGCGGTACTTGGTACCGGCAATCATGGCAGCCATATCCAGGGAAAGCAGCTTCTTGTTCTTTAAAAGCTCCGGAACATTGCCGGCATGAATTCTCTGGGCCAGGCCTTCCACAATGGCAGTTTTGCCCACGCCGGGCTCACCGATCAGCACCGGATTGTTTTTCGTTCTCCGGCAGAGAATCTGAATCATCCGCTCGATCTGGGTTTCACGGCCGATGACGGGATCCGCTTTCCGAATGGATTCCTCCGAAATCATTTCCTTGGAATACTTCGGCAGTATGGGGCCAGGATCCTGGGTTTCCTCTTCAATGGGCATGCCGTAGGGGCTCATTCTGGTCTCAGGCGGCGTGGGCTTTATGCCCAGCTCCTGACGCATTCTGGCCAGAAAATCCACGGGATTAACGCCCATCATGGAAATCATCCGGCATCCGATGCTGTCAGGAAAAGCCAGCAGGCCCAGCAGCAGGTGCTGGGTGCCCACCACATCCACCTCCATCTTTTTAGCGGCGTTTTCGGCCTCCCGGAGAATGTCTTTGCACCCGGGAGCCCATTCGGGCTGAATCTTCAGATCTGCGGCAGGCTTCAGATCCATCCGCTGAAGGATCTCCTCCAGCTTCTCGGTGGTGATTCCGGCCTCAGTCAGCACGGCGGAGGCATAGGAGTCTTTCTGAGACAAAAGCGCATGCAGAAGATGCTCCGTGCCCACATATCCATGTCCCAAAGAGGCGGCAAACTGCTCCGCCTTCTTTAACACGCCCTCGGCTAATTTCGTATATTCCATATCTTACCTCTGCTTGGAATTCAAGATCTTCTTAAGGAACTCACCGGTATAGGAGCCGGGAACCTCAGCCACTTCCTCCGGAGTACCCGTGGCAATGACCTTGCCTCCCCGGTCCCCGCCTTCCGGTCCCAGATCGATGATATAATCCGCTGTTTTAATCACATCCAGATTGTGCTCAATCACCAGGACGGAGTTGCCTCCTTCCACCAGCTCCTGCAGCACCTGGATCAGCTTGTGAACATCGGCGAAATGAAGGCCGGTGGTGGGCTCATCCAGAATATAGAAGGTTTTTCCGGTGGATTTGCGGGAAAGCTCCGTGGCCAGCTTGATGCGCTGGGCCTCGCCGCCGGAAAGCTCGGTGGAAGGCTGTCCCAGCTTGATATAGGAAAGACCTACCTGGTGCAGTGTCTTGATTTTGTTGTAGATCCGGGGTACATTCTCAAAGAAGTCCAGCGCCTCCTCCACGGTCATGTCCAGCACATCCGCGATGGTCTTTCCCTTATAGCGCACATCCAGGGTTTCCCGGTTGTAACGTTTGCCGTGGCAGACCTCGCAGGGCACATAGACATCCGGCAGGAAGTGCATCTCGATTTTGATGATGCCGTCTCCCGAACAGGCCTCGCAGCGTCCGCCCTTTACATTGAAGCTGAAGCGACCCTTGCTGAAGCCATGCATTTTCGCGTCCTGAGTGGAAGCAAACAGGTCCCGGATCATATCAAATACGCCGGTATAGGTGGCGGGATTGGAACGGGGCGTCCGGCCGATGGGAGACTGGTCGATGACAATCACCTTGTCCAGATGCTCCAGTCCCTCCACGCTGTCATATTTGCCCGGCTTCAGTCTGGCCCGGTTCAGATCCCTGGCCAGGATCTTGTACAGAATCTCATTGACGAAGGTACTCTTGCCAGAACCGGAAACACCGGTGACGCAGGTAAAAATGCCCAGAGGAATATGGAAATCCGTGCCGTGGAGGTTGTTCATCTCCGCCCCCAGCAGGTGAATCCATCTTCCGTCAGGCTGTCTTCTCTTTTCGGGAATCTCGATCTTTTTCCGGCCGCTCAGATAATCGCCCGTCAGGGACTCCTTGCAGGCGCAGATATCCTCCACCGTTCCCTGACAGATCAGCTCGCCGCCGTGAATGCCGGCCCGTGGACCGATATCCACAATATGATCCGCGGCCCGCATGGTTTCCTCATCATGCTCCACCACGATCAGGGTATTGCCCAGATCCCTCAGGTGCTCCAGGGTGGCCAGCAGCTTGGTGTTGTCCCGCTGATGAAGGCCGATGCTGGGCTCATCCAGAATATAGAGAACACCCACCAGACCGGAACCGATCTGGGTGGCCAGTCGGATCCGCTGGGCCTCGCCGCCGGACAGAGTGCCTGCGGCCCGGGACAGCGTCAGATAATCCAGTCCCACATTGTTCAGGAAGCTGAGCCTGGCTCTGATTTCCTTCAGCAGCATGTTGCCGATCATCATCTCCCGCTGGGTCAGATCAATCTCATCAAAGAATTTTTTCGCTTCCTTAACGGACTTTCTGGTCAGCTGATCGATGTTGATACCGCCCACCGTCACCGCCAGAGCATCGGGCTTAAGCCTGGTGCCATGACAGACGGGACAGTCATGGTGAGTCATGAAGCCTTCATACTCGCCCCGCATACTTTCCGGGGTCTCGTTATATCTTCTTCTAAGGGTCGGAATCAGACCCTCAAAGGTCATTTCATAGTCTCTGGGGCCGAACCGTCCTTCATAGGCAATATGGAAGGAGCGGTCATCGCCTCCGTAAAGAATCAGCTGCTGGTCCTCTTCTCTCAGATCCTTCCAGGGAGTATCCAGGGAGAAGCCATGGCGCTTGGCCATCATCCGCATGATTTTGCCGCTGTAGCTGTCGGGGTTCGATACGGAACCGTAGCCAGGGGCGGTGATGGCACCCTCGTTCAGGGACAGAGCCTTATTGGGGATCAGCAGATCCTTGTCAAATTCAGCCTTCACTCCGATGCCCAGGCATTCCGGGCAGGCGCCGAAGGGATTGTTAAAGGAAAAGGAACGGGGCTGGGGCTCGCTGATGCTGATGCCGCAGATGGGACAGGCGAAATTCTCACTGAAGATCTTCCGCTCTCCTTCCGCTCCCTCCCTGCCGGAGATCTCCACAATCAGAAGACCCTCGGTCTGTTTGAGGACGGTTTCAATGGAATCGGAAAGACGCTTTTCAATTCCCGGCTTCACCACCAGACGGTCCACCACAATTTCAATGGTATGCTTGATGTTCTTCTCCAGCTCGATGGTTTCATCCAGCATGTACAGATTTCCATCGATATAGGCCCGGACAAAGCCCGAACGCTTCGCCTTGTCCAGAAGCTTCGCGTGGGTTCCCTTACGGCCGGACACCACCTGGGCCAGCAGCTGGATTCTTGATCCTTCCGGCAGAGACATGATACTGTCCACCATCTGGTCCACGCTCTGGCGCTCAATCACCCGGCCGCACCGGGGACAGTGGGGAATGCCGATTCTGGCATAAAGAAGACGAAGATAATCATAGATCTCCGTAACAGTGCCCACGGTGGAACGGGGATTCTTGGAGGTGGTTTTCTGGTCTATGGCAATGGCCGGTGAAAGACCGTCAATGCTTTCCACATCCGGTTTTTCCATCTGCCCCAGAAACATACGGGCGTAGCTGGAAAGGGATTCCATATACCTTCGCTGTCCCTCGGCGAAAATCGTGTCAAAGGCCAGCGAAGACTTTCCGGAACCGGAAAGACCGGTAAACACCACCAGCTTGTCCCTGGGTATGGTCAGATCAAGATGCTTCAGGTTATGCTCATTGGCGCCCTTGATCCGAATTACATTGTCGGACATGTTTTATCTCCATTCCGGGGTTCTCTCATCAGACCCCTTCTTTGATCTCATTTAAAACAGTTTTCAGTTCGATAATCTCATCACGCAGCATGGCGGCCTCTTCGAAGGACAGATCCGCGGCTGCCTTGTACATGGCCTTCTTCAGTTCCTCGATCTTCTTCTCCAGCTGCTTACGGCTCATGGACTCGGGATCCACAGCCATGGAGTCCTTCTTGTCATCCATCTGCAGCGTGGTATGAATCACGTCATGGACCTTCTTCACGATGCTCTGGGGAACAATGCCATGTTCTTTGTTATAAGCGCTCTGAATGGCCCTTCTTCGGTTGGTCTCATCCAGGGCCCGCTGCATGGAATCCGTCATATAATCCGCGTAAAGAATAACATGGCCGTCCACATTGCGGGCAGCTCTTCCGATGGTCTGAATCAGGGCGGTTTCACTGCGCAGGAAGCCTTCCTTGTCCGCGTCGAGAATCGCGATGAGGGAAACCTCGGGAATATCGAGACCCTCCCGCAGCAGGTTGATACCCACCAGCACATCATAGACGCCGGTTCTCAGATCCTTAACAATCTGCAGCCGCTCCAGGGTATCGATATCCGAATGCAGATAATTGACCTTGATGCCTGCTTCCTTCAGATATTTCGTCAGGTCCTCGGCCATGCGTTTAGTCAGGGTGGTCACCAGGGTCTTCTGACCCTTGGCGTTGACCTTGCGGATTTCTCCGATCAGATCGTCAATCTGACCGGTAATGGGATGAATGTCCACCTTCGGATCGATCAGTCCTGTGGGACGGATTACCTGCTCCGCCACCAGAGCCTGATGCTCCTTCTCGTAGGGTCCGGGAGTGGCGGAAACAAACATCACCTGATTCACCTTCTCCTCGAACTCCTGGAAGTTCAGAGGACGGTTGTCCTTGGCGGAAGGCAGCCGGAAGCCGTATTCCACCAGGGTATTCTTCCGGTTCTGGTCGCCGTTGTACATGGCCCGAAGCTGGGGAATGGTCATATGGGACTCATCGATCATTACCAGGAAGTCCCTGGGGAAATAATCGATCAGCGTATAAGGCGTGGTGCCGGCCGCCCGGCCGGACAGATGCCTTGAATAGTTTTCAATACCGCTGCAGAAGCCGGTTTCCCGCATCATCTCAATATCGTAATTGGTGCGCTGGGAAAGACGCTGGGCCTCCAGCAGCTTTCCGTCCGCCGTCAGCTCCTTCAGCCTCTCCTGCAGCTCCTCCTCGATGGCGGTAATGGCCCGCTCCATCTTGTCCGCGGGAGTAACATAATGGGAAGCCGGGAACAGAATAATATGGTTTCTGCTTCCCAGCACCTCGCCGGTCATGACATCCAGCTCCACAATCCGGTCGATTTCGTCTCCGAAAAACTCCACCCGGTAGGCTGTCTTGTCGTAGGCAATGGGCATAATCTCCACCACGTCGCCATGGACCCGGAAGGTACCTCTCTCAAAAACCATGTCATTGCGGGTATACTGCAGCTCCACCAGGCGTTTCAGCACGCTGTCCCGCTCCCGGATCATGCCGGGGCGCAGGGACAGAGCCATGCTGGAATAATCCTCCGGGTCGCCCAATCCGTAGATACAGGAAACGGAGGAAACAATCACCACATCCCGCCGCTCAAAGAGAGCTGCCGTAGCGGAATGCCGCATCTGGTCAATCTCGTCATTGATGGCGCTGTCCTTCTCGATATAGGTATCCGTCTGGGGCACATAGGCCTCCGGCTGATAGTAATCATAGTAGGAGACAAAGTACTCCACCGCGTTGTCGGGGAAAAACTCCTTAAACTCACTGTAAAGCTGAGCCGCCAGGGTTTTGTTGTGGGCCAGTACCAGGGTGGGCCTCTGAAGTCTGGCGATAATATTCGCCATGGTAAAGGTCTTGCCGGAGCCGGTGACGCCCATCAGGGTCTGAAACCGGTTTCCCTTCTCGAAGCCTTCACAAAGCTGATCGATGGCCTGGGGCTGATCGCCTGTAGGCTGATAGGGAGAAACCACGCGGAAGGGTTTGGAATCACGGTAGATGCCGCCCTCCAGCCAGGGATTTACTGCCTCACTCATAGTACAACCTCTGCAAATATCCTTGGATTGATAGCCTGCCGGCTCAGTAAAAATTCAGCAGAAGCCAATGGCCGGCTTCTGCTGATGGGAACATTGCTGCCCGCTGTCAGATCAGAGAATCCTGTCCTTCAGGAAAGTTCTCCTGAGGAAGGGGGTCGAATCCATGCTTGACCCGGACCTTGGATTCAATCTCCGCCAGCAGATCCGGATGCTCAGAAAGGAAATTCTTGGTATTTTCCCGTCCCTGGCCAAGACGCTCGTCATTGTAATTGTACCAGGAACCGCTCTTGACGACGATATCCTCTGCCGCGGCCAGATCCAGCACATCGCCCACATGGGAAATACCGGTGCCGTACATGATATCGAATTCCGCTTCCTTGAAAGGAGGAGCCACCTTGTTCTTGACAACCTTGACTCTGGTGCGGTTGCCGATAAAGTTGCCGTTCTGCTTCAGAGTCTCAATTCTTCTCACATCCAGACGGACGGAAGCGTAGAACTTCAGGGCACGGCCGCCGGTGGTGGTTTCGGGGTTGCCGAACATCACGCCGATCTTCTCACGCAGCTGGTTAATGAAAACCACGATGCATTTGGATTTGCTGATGGCGCCGGCCAGCTTTCTCAGGGCCTGAGACATCAGTCTTGCCTGAAGACCCACGTGGGAATCTCCCATTTCGCCTTCGATTTCAGCCTTGGGAACCAGGGCTGCCACAGAGTCGATGACCACGATATCCATGGCGCCGGAGCGAACCATGGTCTCAGCGATTTCCATAGCCTGTTCACCGTTATCCGGCTGGGAAATGTAAAGGTTGTCAATATCGACACCCACATTGTGGGCGTACTGGGGATCCATGGCATGCTCCGCGTCCACATAGCCGGCGATGCCGCCCCGCTTCTGGGCCTCCGCCACCATATGAAGGGCCAGGGTGGTTTTACCGGAAGACTCGGGTCCGTAGATCTCGATGATACGTCCCTTGGGAACGCCGCCCACGCCCAGCGCGATATCCAGACTCAGGGAACCGGTGGGAATGGATTCCACATTCATTTCCACGGATTCACCCATTTTCATTACGGCGCCGCGGCCGAAATCCTTCTCGATTTTAGAAAGGGCAGCTTCCAAAGCTTTCTGTCTTTCATCCTGCATCTTCAAAACTTCTCCTTTGATTTTCTTCTCATCGGTCATGTTTGATCAGTGCTTTTCTGAGTTCATTTAATGCAGCTGTGGATGCCATCTCCCGATTGGAATTCCGGTTCCTGGAATAACGCATCGTCACAGCGCTGACCTCACCCTTCAGATATACGGCCACACAGACCGTGCCTGAGGGTTTGCTTGTATCAGAGGCCGGCTCTGCGATTCCGGTCTCCGCAATGGCGGCATCCGCTCCAAAAGCCTTTGCCGCTCCTATTGCCATTTCACAGGCTGTTGCTTCACTGACAGCTCCGAAGTCGGAAAGGGTCTCTTTCCTGACGCCCAGGAGCCTGATCTTGCTGTCATCCGAGTAGGCCACCAGGCCTCCCAGATACGCGGCCGAGGCGCCGGACACACTCACCAGCTTGCTGCTGATCAGACCGCCCGCGCAGGCCTCCGCCACCGCCAGCTTCAGCCCTCTTTGGGAAAGCTCCCGCAGCAGCACCTGGGGCAGGGTATCACTGTCCGCTCCGAAAACCAGATCACCGAAAAGCTCATGGATGTGGGCTTCCACCGGAGCAATCATTTCCCGGCAGGCCTCTTCGCTCTCCCCCTTGGCGGTAATTCTCAGATCCACCACCCCCTCCTTGGCATAGGGAGCCAGGGTAGGATTGGTCATGGCAATCATCTCATCGTGAAGCACAGATTCCACAGCGGATTCCCCCATGCCGCAAAGATGCAAGGTTCTGGAAACCATCACGTCATCGCTGAGACTTCTCAGATAGGGAATCACCTGTTCATCGAACATGGGCACGATTTCTGAGGGAGGTCCCGGCAGCATGATGAGGATCTTTCCATCCTTTTCCAGGATAAATCCCGGTGCGGTGCCGTTGTGGTTGTACAGCGGCCTGCAGCCCTCGGGCAGCATGGCCTGCTTCCAGTTATTATCGGGAATCGTCCGGCCCCGAAGGGTCATATAATTCCGGATATGCTCTCTGGCAATCTCATCCATCACCATGGGAACCCCGAAATACTCGGCGCCCATTTCCTTGGACAGATCGTCCTCCGTGGGTCCGAGGCCGCCGGAGGTAATCACCAGATTGGCGTTTTCATAGGCCTCCTCCATCGCCTGCTTGACCCGGCGGGGATTGTCCCCCACCACCTGCTGATGGAAGGTATCGATACCCAGGCCGGCCAGTCCCCGGGCAATGTAAGAAGCGTTGCTGTTGATAATGTCGCCCAGCAGGATTTCTGTCCCGATGGCGATGATCTCGGCTCTCAGCTTCATGATTCCTTCAGCACCTCAAGGTTGTTCCGGATATAATTGACCACGGAAATCAGGGTCAGAAGGACCGATGCGTAAATCAGAATCTGCTGCAGGATTCCCAGGAAGGGAATCTGGAAAGGAATCAGCAGTGAAATAATCATTATCATCTGGACGGTGGTTTTGATTTTGCCCCAGATATCAGCGGCAATGACCACGCCCTTGCCGGCGGCCACCAGACGGAAACCGCTGATGACAAATTCCCTGCCGATGAGAATAACCGCGGCCCAGGCAGGCAGCAGACCGGTTTCCACAAAGCAGATCACTGCCGAACCCACCAGCAGCTTGTCCGCCAGAGGATCCATGAACTTTCCGAAATCCGTTACCTGATGGGTTTTTCTCGCTATCTTTCCGTCAAACAGGTCAGTCAGGGAGGCGATGGCAAATACCGCCAGCGCCACCAGATCCCGGGCCGGATAAGGAATCCAGACGGTAAGGTAGATCAGGCAGTACAGCGGAACCATCAAGACCCTGAGCATTGTCAGTTTATTGGGCAAATTCCACTTCATAATATTTCTTCCTCCACAGAAAGAACTTCTCCGATCAGATCGTATTCATAGGAACCGGTAATGAGTACCTTCACAAAATCGCCGGACCTGAGCTCTCTGTCTGTTGTTACAAAAACGAAACCGTCGATATCGGGCGCGTCGCGGTAGGTCCTGGCGCTGTAGATATAGCTGCCGTCCTCCGTCTCCTCCCCCGGAATCCGTCCTTCAATGAGGGCCCTCATCTCCCTGCCCACAAACAGGGCGGACTTTTCCTCGCTGATGGATCTCTGAAGCTCCATCAGACGGTCTTTTCGTTCTTCTTTGATTTTGTCGTCCACCTGATCCTTCATACGGGCCGCGGCTGTGCCATCCTCCTGAGAATAGCAGAAAACACCCAGCCGGTCGAAACGGCTCTCCCGGACAAAGTCATAGAGCTCTTCGAACTCCTCCTCGGTCTCGCCGGGGAATCCGGTAATCAGCGTGGTGCGGATGCAGATCTCCGGGATCCTGGTTCTCAGTCTTTCCAGCAGATCCGTCAGGGTCTGGTGGTTATGCTTCCGGGCCATCCGGCGAAGGACGGTATCGGAAGCGTGCTGGATGGGAATATCAATATATTTGACAATCTTCTGCTCCTCAGCGATGGTCTCAATCAGTTCATCACTGACATCCTCCGGATAGCAGTACAGAAGACGGATCCACTCAATGCCTTCAATTCCGCACAGATCCTTCAGCAGCTGGGGAAGCCGGTATCCGTCGGAAAAATCGGTGCCGTACTTCGTAATATCCTGAGCCACCAGAATAAGCTCTTTCACTCCCTGGTCGGCCAGCTCCCTGGCCTCCCGCAGCAGCGCCTCCCTGGGTCTGGAGCGGTATCCGCCCCTCAGGAAGGGAATAATGCAGTAAGTGCAGCGGTTGTCACAGCCCACGCCCAGCTTCAGATACTCGAAATAGCCGGGAGTGATGATGGTCCGCTTCTGATATCCCAGAGGCCTCTCCTCCAGCGGATCCCTGATGATGATCTTCTGTTCGGGATCTTCACCGGCGGATTTCGCAAGGGCCTGATCCAGCGCCTCCACGATTTTCTCGTAGCTGCCGGTGCCCACAATGGCGTCCACCTCGGGAAGCTCCGAAGGGATCTGGTCAGCAAACCGCTGGGCCAGGCATCCGGTCACCACCAGGGCCTTACAGGCGCCGGTCTCTTTGTACTCGCCCATTTCAATAATCGTATTGATGGACTCTTCCTGGGCATCCGCAATAAAGGCACAGGTATTGATGACGATGGCATCCGCTTCCTCATCGTTTTTGGTGATGGTATAACCATGATCCGTCAGAAGGGAAAGCATAACCTCGCTGTCGACTGTGTTCTTGTCACAGCCTAAAGAAACAAAAGATACTTTTTTCATGCGATATGATTTTGAACCTGATAAGCTTCCATCGTGTTTTTCATCAGCATGGCGATGGTCATGGGACCCACACCGCCGGGAACAGGCGTAATGGCACCGGCGATACCCATGCAGCTGGCGGTATCCACATCACCCACCAGACCGGCGTCGGTGCGGTTGATGCCCACATCGATGACAGCAGCGCCTTCCTTGATCTGGGAGCCATTGATGAAGTGAGCGCGGCCGATGGCCACCACAAGGATATCCGCACCCTGGCAGATCTCGGTCAGGTTTTTGGTATGGGAATGGCAGATAGTCACGGTACCGTTTTCCTGCAGCAGAAGAATGGCTGCGGGCTTGCCCACCAGGTTGCTGCGTCCCACCACTACGCACTGCTTGCCGTCAATAGTGATGCCGCTTCTCTTTAAGAGCTCAATTACGCCGCCGGGGGTGCAGGGAATATAGCCTCTGCCGTCACCGACGGTCATGCTGCCCACATTTTCAATATGGAATCCGTCCACATCCTTGGCAGGGTCGATGGTCTGGATCACAGCGTCCACATCGATCTGTTTGGGAAGCGGCAGCTGAACCAGAATGCCATTGACGGAAGGATCCTCATTCAGCCGGCGGATTTCAGCCAGCAGGGTTTCCTGAGAAACAGAAGCGTCCATCAGGATCTGCTCGGACTCGATGCCTACCTTTTCGCAGGCTTTGATCTTGTTTCGTACATAGGTTTCCGAAGCGGGATCATTTCCCACAAGAATCACGGAAAGCTTGGGCTGGGGATAACCCTGGGCCATCAGCTCCTTGACCTTATGCTTCAGTTCGATGCGGATTTCCTTGGCAATCTGTTTGCCGTCGATGATTTTCGTTTCCATTGTTTCCTCCTGGAACAGTGTAGTTTTTGCAATTGTCAGAACAATCCGGTGATATTGCCGTCCTCATCGACATCGATGGCTTCGGCAGCAGGTACTTTGGGAAGTCCCGGCATCGTCATGATATCACCCGCCAGGGCCACCACAAAGCCGGCACCTGCGGATACATCCACCTGACGGATGGTGATATTGAAGCCGGTGGGACGTCCCAGCTTCTTCTGGTTATCGGAAAGGGAATATTGGGTCTTGGCGATACATACCGGGAAGCTTCCGTAGCCAAGAGCAGTCAGCTTCTTCAGCGTTGTTTTGGTTCCGGGGCCGAAGGTCACGCCATCGGCGCCGTAAATCTTTTTAGCGATGGTTTTGATTTTGTCTTCCAGACTCATATCATCCGGATAAAGGGGATGATAATGAGAAGGTCTGGTTTCCAGGGTCTTCAGCAATTCATTGGCAAGATCGATGCCGCCTTCGCCGCCCTTTTCCCATACCCGGGAAAGAGCGAATTCACATCCCATTTCGCGGCAGCGGTTCTCCACATAGCTGATTTCTTCTTCGGAATCGGTTACAAAGGAGTTCAAGGTGACCACCACGGGCACATCATACTGCTGCAGATTCTGGATATGAGCTTCCAGATTGACGAAGCCCCTGATCAGCGCCTCCAGATCCGGTTTGGAGGTATCTTCCTTTTTCACACCGCCGTTGTACTTGAGGGCACGGATGGTGGCCACCAGCACTATGGCATCGGGCTTCAGTCCGCCCAGACGGCATTTGATATCCAGGAACTTCTCCGCACCCAGGTCAGCGCCGAAGCCGGCCTCGGTGATAACATAATCCGCCAGCTTCAGGGCATAACGGGTAGCCCGGAGGGAGTTGCATCCATGGGCAATATTGGCAAAGGGGCCGCCGTGAATAATAGCCGGCGTATTTTCCAGCGTCTGCACCAGGTTGGGGTTAATGGCATCCTTCAGCAGGGCTGCCATGGCACCCTGGGCCTTCAGATCCTTGCAGTAAACAGGCTTGCCTTCATAGGTATAGCCGATGAGAATCTTGCTGATTCTGTCCTTCAGATCCATCAGATCCCTGGACAGGCAGAGAATCGCCATAATCTCGGAAGCCACGGTAATCATATAGCCGCTCTCTCTGGGCACGCCCTGACTCTTTCCTCCCAGGCCGACGATAATTTCACGAAGAGCCCGGTCATTCAGATCCACCACCCGTTTCCAGGTGATGGTTCTGGGATCAATGCCCAGGGTGTTGCCCTGCTGCAGATGATTGTCGATCATGGCAGCCAGGAGATTGTGGGCTGTGGAAATGGCATGAAGATCGCCGGTAAAATGCAGGTTGATATCCTCCATCGGAACTACCTGGGCATATCCGCCGCCTGCGGCACCGCCCTTGACGCCCATGCAGGGACCCAGGGAGGGCTCCCGCAGCGCAATAACGGCTTTCTTTCCCAGCTTGCCCATGGCCTCGCCAAGACCCACACAGGTGGTGGTCTTGCCCTCGCCGGCCGGCGTCGGGTTGATGGCCGTTACCAGCACCAGCTTTCCATCGGGTCTGTCCTTGATCTTTTTCCAGAGGCCTCCGGTGAGCTTCGCTTTATAGCGGCCGTAGCATTCCAGATCTTCCTCTCCGATGTCCAGCTGTCTCGCCACCTCGGTAATGGGAAGCATTTTGGCTTCCTGAGCAATTTCAATGTCGGATTTGTAGTTCATGACGGTCTCCTTGCCATATTTTTTAATTTTCAGCTTCCCACTGTTCGCGGGTCATCAGCACCTGCCGCGGCTTACTGCCCTCATCGGGGCCAACAACACCGCGCTTTTCCAGCGCATCCATCAGCCGGGCGGCCCGGTTAAAGCCGATCCGGTAAGCCCGCTGCATCATACTGATGCTGGCTTTCTGTTTATCCACCACCAGGCGGATCGCGTCCTCCAGATATTCATCGATTTCATCCTCGATGCCTCCCATTTCCTGAGAGGAGGAACCGGATTTGAGCATATCCGTCAGGTCCGTATCGTAGGCGCCGGTGCCGTTCTTCTTGACATATTCAACCACATCCTCCACTTCCTTGTCGGAAACAAAGGTGCCCTGAATTCTCACCGGACGGTTCGCTCCGATGGGAGCGTATAGCATATCACCCTTACCCAGCAGCTTTTCCGCGCCGACGCCATCCAGGATGGTCTTGGAATCGACACCGGAAGAAACGGCAAAGGCAATTCGGGAAGGAATGTTGGCCTTGATCAGACCCGTGATGACATCCACCGAAGGACGCTGGGTCGCGATCACCAGATGCATGCCGGCGGCACGGGCCATCTGAGCCAGGCGGCAGATGGAGGTTTCCACCTCCTTGGAAGCCACCATCATCAGGTCAGCCAGCTCGTCGATGATGATTACCATCTGAGGCATCTTGCGTTCTTTTTCGCCGTCCTCCCCCAGGGCTCCCCGTTCCACAGCCTCGTTGAAGCCGCGGATATCCCGGACATTGTATTCGGCAAACTTCTTGTAGCGCCGGGTCATCTCCTGTACGGCCCAGTTCAGCGTGGCCGAGGCCTGCTTCGGGTCATTGACCACCGGCAGCAGCAGATGGGGAATGCCATTGTAAACCTGCAGCTCCACCACCTTCGGGTCAATGAGGATCATCTTGACATCATCAGGATGAGCCTTATAAATCAGCGACATGATCAGAGAGTTGATGCACACACTCTTACCGGAGCCGGTGGCACCGGCAATGAGCATATGGGGCATCTTGGCGATATCCGCCACCCTCACTTCTCCATCGATATCTTTACCCAGAGAGAAGGTAAGTTTGGAGGAAGCCTTCCGGAACACATCGCTGTCAATAACCTCCCGCAGGGTAACCATGGTGGTTTCCTTGTTGGGGATCTCAATACCGACCGCGCTTTTTCCCGGAATAGGCGCTTCAATATGGATACTGGTGGCCGCCAGCGCCATAGCGATATCGCCATCCAGTCCGGCAATCTTTTTGACGCTGGTACCGAGCTTCGGCTGAAGCTCATACCGGGTCACGGCAGGACCGCGGTTCACCTGAACCACCTTGGCCTCCACGCCGTAGACAGCCAGCACTTCTTCCAGATTTCTGGCAGAGGCGATCAGATCATCCCGGCTCACGGAGTTATTCTCTTTGGAACCCTCCTTCAGCAGGGAAATGGGCGGAAAATGATATTCTCCCGTGGGCCCCACCGGCTTTTGCGCCATGGGCCTGGAGGATGTCAGCCCAGCCTTGGCCGCGGTTTCCTGATGATCCTCATAGCCCGCCGG
>CACZRP010000046.1 GCA_902783575.1 uncultured Eubacteriales bacterium | reverse complement strand
TCGGGGTGTTTCTTTTTGTCTTTCGTGGTGTTGTAATTCCGCTGTTTACAATCTGTGCACTCGAGAGTGATTCTGGTTCGCACGATTTCCACCTCCATTGGTTAGATTCTTGCTTATTAAGCCTGTTTCCTTTCCGTATGCTCTTTGACAGGGAGATCAAATTGCACACAAAAAAAAGAAACCCGACCGAGTTAGCTTTTCGATTCTAACACGGCAGGTCTCCTTTGTCAAGCAAAATCTTCATTTTCTGATGCAAAAGCTGCTGAGCGCACCACCACCCACGGAAAACAGCTTTCAAGAACGTTCACGCACTGTTCCAGGGTCGATCCTGTGGTACAGATATCATCCACCACAAGTATTTTCAGAAAATCTTTTTCCGGGAAAGCTTCCTTTCTGCGGGCCAGAAGGCTCTCCGCTTCAGGATGAATATCAAAGGCCCTGTCCAGCACCTTTTTTCTTTCATTCTTATCCAGGCCCTTCAGGGGCGGCGTATTCTTGGGCCGGATCAGCAGCTCGCCGTAGGGGACAGAAAGCCTGTCCGCCAGATGGCGGCCCAGAAGCTCCGCCTGATTGTAGCCCCGGGCCCGGAATCTCTTATCGGAAACGGGCACCGCGGTGATGAGGTCAAATTCCCTCATCCATTCTCTGAGCTTTTCATCCTCCAGCATCCAGGCGGCGAAATAATCCGCCAGGCTTTTTCTTCCCTCATATTTCAGCCTGGTGATGGCTCTTCTGATCCGGTCCTCGTAGCGAAAACAGGCAACAGCCTCTTCACTTGCATCCGCCTGTTCTCCTCCGTCGAACGGGATCCGGTACGGGGAAAGATCACAGTGGCCGCACAGGCCCAGCTGCTGGCCCCGGAGGCTGTCCTGCTCCAGCAGCCGGCCGCAGAGGGCACATTTTTTCGGATAGAAAAAATCCAGTATTTTTCCGATCATAAATTTCTGATTTCTTCGCTTTGCCGGAAGCTTTCCTGAAGGCGGAGCCCCAGGGCCGAATAGCGCACCATCTGCCGGTTGTTATCGATCATCCGCTTCACCGTCTGCTCGCTTCCGATAATAATCACATACTGTCTGGCTCTGGTCACCGCGGTGTACAGCAGGTTTCTGGTGAAAAGAACCTCCGGGCCGTCCACCAGGGGCAGTACCACCACGGGACTTTCCGTTCCCTGGGATTTGTGAATGGTGATGGCGTAAGCCAGCTCCAGCTGTCCCAGGTTCGAGAGATCGTAGATCACCTGTCTTTTGGAATCAAATTCCACCGTCACGCCGGTATCTTTAATAGTAAGGATTTTTCCCACATCGCCGTTAAAAACACCCTTGCCCTCATCAATGGCGTAACCATAGCGGTTCTTGACCTGCCATTCCAGCTCGTAGTTGTTTTTGGTCTGAATGACCTTGTCCCCTTCCCTGAATATCACCGTGCCCAGGCGCACATCCTTCTTCTGCCTGGAGGGAGGGTTGAGGGAGGCCTGCAGCTCCTCATTCAGCCGGTAGGTGCCCAGGGTTCCCTTTTTCATAGGAGAAAGAATCTGGATATCCTCCACCGCCCGGCAATGGGCGAATTTCGGGAACCGGTTCTTTACCACATCCAGCAGAGTGGAAAGGGCCTCCTCCGAGCGGCTTCGCTTCATAAAGAAGAAATCCGCGCTGCCGTCGGTTCTGGCGGGAGCCAGGTATTCTCCCTGGTTGATCCGGTGGGCATTCAGCACAATATCGCTTTTGGCGGCCTGGCGGTAGATGAAGCTCAGCTTCTCCACAGGGATACAGCCGCTGTCAATCATATCCCGCAGCACATTGCCGGGGCCCACCGAAGGCAGCTGGTCCTTGTCACCCAGCAGAATCAGCCGGGTGCCCGGCATGATGGCCTCCAGCAGATGACTCATCAGATTGATATCCACCATGGATACCTCATCAATGATCACCACATCCGTCTCCAGCGGATTGGAGGCATTCCGGTTAAATACCTGCCGGGCCTCCGTCTCGTCCACGGAGGACTGGATCTCCAGCAGCCTGTGGATGGTTCTGGCTTCCCGGCCGGTGGCCTCCGTCATTCGTTTGGCTGCCCGTCCGGTGGGAGCGGCCAGCAGATATTTGGCTTTAATTCCCTCCAGAATGTGCAGCAGCACCTGAATGATGGTGGTTTTTCCGGTACCGGGACCGCCGGTAATGATCATGGCTCCCTGCTGCAGGGCCGACTTGACGGCCCGCCGCTGCTCCTCGGAAAGCACGATTTTCTTCTCTTTCTCAGCCAGAAGAATCAGCCCTTCCAGCTTTTCATCCATTTCGGGGGAGCTTTTTTCGTCAAAGACCTCAATCAGCTCCGTCAGGCGGCGGGCGCAGGCCAGCTCCGCCTGATAATAGTATTTCAGGAAAACCCTGTCGGTTTCCTCTTCCCTTTTCTGAATAATCAGTCCATCCATCTCCGCCCGGGACAAGCCGTCTTCAATGAGTTCTCCCTGGAATCCAATGAGGCGGTAGATTCTGTCCAGAACCTCATCCTCCGGCAGATAGGTATGGCCTTCGGACGCAGCTTCCATCAGCACAAAGCGAATGGCACCCCGGATCCGGCCCGGGGAATCCGGTGCGAGACCGCCCCGGGAGGCGATTTCGTCCGCGGTTCTGAAGCCGATGCCCGGCACTCTTTCCGCCAGCAGATAGGGATTGGTTCGGACGGTGGGAATGGTTTTAGGGCCGAAAACCTGGAATATTTTCATGGCGGTCTTCGGTGTCAGCCCCAGCTCCTGGAGGTAAATCATGGCCTCCCTGGAAATAGCCTTTTCGGCGAACTGCTCGCCGATCTCGGCCGCCTTCCTGGGACTGATGCCCTTGACCTCCGCCAGGCGTTCGGGTTCCGCGTCCAGGATCTGAAAGGTTTTTTCTCCGAATTTTTCGACGATTCTTTCCGCCAGGGCCTCACCGATGCCCTTGATGATTCCCGAGGACAGATATCTCTCCATGGATTGGGCGTCGGAAGGAAGGGACCGGACATAATCCGTTACCTCCAGCTGCTCTCCGTAGATGCTGTGCTGCCGGATCCGGCCGGAGGCTTCGATTCTCTCTCCCACCTCCACATCGGGCATGGTGCCCACGATGGTAACCAGATCTCCCTCGTCGGTCTCTATATCCAGGACCTTGTAGCCGCTTTCTTCGCTTTCAAAGATGCAGCTGTTTACGTACCCGCTGACCTTGTCCCGGGTTTCCTTTAGCGTTATCTGTGACATAAACTCTCCTTAGGAGCGGGAGAACAGTTTTCGGGAAAAGCCGGTCAGCTCATCCACATAGCGGCCGGTGCCGATGGCCACACAGGAAATGGCATCATCCGCCACAAAGGTATCGATGCCTGTGGAGGCGGCAATGACTCTGTCCAGACCCCGCAGCAGGCTGCCTCCGCCGGTGAGCATGATCCCATGCTCGCTGATGTCCGAAACCAGCTCCGGAGGCGTTTTCTCCAGCACCGTGCGCACCGCGTCTCCCAGGGCGCTCACGGAAGCTGCCACGGCCTCGGCGATATCATCGCCGCTGACGGTTACCTGCCGGGGCAGGCCGGAGGTGATGTGTCTGCCTCCCACCAACATGGTCCGCTTGCTTTCCTCATGGTCTGCCTGACCGATTTCTATCTTGATCTGCTCCGCGGTCTTCTGACCGATCAGCAGATTATATTTCTTCTTCATATACCGGATAATATCCCGGTCAAAATTGTTGCCGGCAATCCGGACGGAATCGCTGACAATGGAACGTCCCATGGATATGACAGCGATATCCGAGGTGCCGCCGCCGATATCCACCACCATGCAGCCGCTGGGCCGCTTGATGTCGATGCCCGCGCCGATGGCAGCGGCCACCGGTTCTTCAATGAGATGCACCTTTCTGGCGCCGGCCTCGGTGCAGGTTCTGATGATGGCCATGCGCTCCACTTCCGTAATCTTGCAGGGCATGCACACCGCCACCACCGGACTGCGCCAGAGGCGTCCCACTGTTTTTTCCAGGAAATAGCGGAGCATCTTCTCGCAGTAAACAAAGTCGGAAATCACGCCTCCCTCCAGGGGGAAGATGGTCTCCAGCTGGGCCGGTGTACGGCCCACCATTTCGTAGGCCTGCTGTCCCACCGCCTCCACGCTGATCATTTCTCCCTTCCGGATGGCCACCACGGAGGGCTCGCGCAGCACGATGCCTTTGCCCTTGACATATACCAGAACCGAGGATGTCCCCAGATCAATACCGATATTCGCAGAAAATAACACGATTAATTCCTTTCCGATACACCGTCCCTGCGGCTCCAGGCAGCTGTCTGTATCACTTGGTACTCAGGATATAACTCTTTCATCCGGCAGGCGGCGCGGCCTGCCTCTTCCGCATTCTCAAACATTCCGAAAACCGTAGGGCCGGAGCCTGTCATCATGCTGGCGAAGGCTCCGCTTGAAAGAAGGTCCTCTTTGATCTTCTGAATCACCGGATATTCCGCCAGGGCAGCCGACTCCAGATGATTCTGCAGAAGATTCCGGATGCTGCCGGGATCTCCGCTCTCTATGGCCTCTTCCATCAGGGAAAGATCAATATCCGGCCTGGCTGAGGCTCTGTCAAACTGCCGGTAGGACCAGGGGGTGGAGATGCCGAAGTCCGGCTTCACCAGCACCAGCTGGAACCCGGGCAGATCGGCGATGGGCCGGATCTGTTCCCCCCGTCCGGTGGCAATACAGGTGCCGCCGGTAAAGAAGAAAGGAATATCCGATCCCAGGGAAGCGCCGATGTCTTCCTTCTGCTTCCGGGAAAGCCCCAGCTCAAAGAGGCGGTCCGCCCCTTCGATGACAGCGGCAGCGTCGGAGCTGCCTCCCGCCATGCCGGCGGCCACGGGAAGGGTCTTTCTGAGAAAGATCTGAAAGCCCGGCAGGGAATACTTTTCCTGCATCAGTCTGGCGCAACGGTAGGCGATATTATCAGCTTCGGCCAGATCGAAATTCTCACAGACCAGATCGATGGTCCGGTCCGGTGCCTGTTTTTTCACCAGTCGAAGCTCGTCACAGACCTCGACCTCCTGCATCACCATGGACACTTCATGGAAGCTGTCATCCCGGACGGGCCCCACGTTGAGCACCAGATTGATTTTGCCGTGGGCCTGCACACGAATCTCTTTCATCTTACCCTCCTTTCCTCTCAGGTATCCTGATTTCTTTGAAAAGAGCTGACCCGCAGGAATAACAGATCAGCTCTTCTGTCGCTTTTCTGACGTTTCTGATCCCTCAGAAATCACTGGGGAACCACTTCCGCCTCCAGCGCCTTGGCCATGGCTTCGGCCTCGGCCAGAGAGGTGCCCTTCACTCCGAAATAAAACTTGATCTTCGGTTCCGTTCCGGAGGGACGGGCGCAGAACCAGCAGTTCTTCTCCAGCGAGAAGCGAAGAACGTTGCTCTTGGGCAGTCCGTCGATGCCGCCGGAATAATCCTTGATTTCCAGCACCTTCAGACCCGCGTAGCTGTCCTTGGGATGGTTTCTCAGATCCTCCATGAGGCCCTTGATCTTCGCGACTCCCTCCATACCTTCAAAGGTAAGGGAAACCAGGGTCTCCTTGTAATAGCCGTATTTCTGATAGATTTCTTCCAGGGCATCCATCAGGGTCATGCCCTTGGCCTTATAGATGGCCGCCATCTCACTGATCATCAGGGCGGCGCTGACGGAATCCTTGTCCCGGGCGTAAGTGCCGCAGAGGTAGCCGAAGCTTTCCTCGAAACCGAAAACGTAATGGCCCTTTCCGGTCTGCTCTGACCGGGTAATCTGCTCACCGATGTATTTGAATCCGGTGAGTACTTCCCTCAGCTCGATGCCGTAATCCTGAGCAATGGCCCGGCCCATCTCGGTGGTAACAATGGTCTTCACCGCAAAGGCGTCATCCTGCAGGGTGCCGGTTTTGCAGCGGGCTTCCAGTATATAGGAAAGCAGCAGGCATCCGGTCATATTGCCGGTGAAGTGACGGTATCCGTCTTTGGTCTTTACCATGACGCCCATACGATCCGCATCCGGATCGGTGGCGATGAGAATATCGCCGCCCACTTCTTCCGAAAGCTGAATGCCCGGCTCGAAGACGGAAGGAAATTCTGGGTTCGGGAAGGGAGCCGTCGGGAAATCTCCGTCAGGCTGGGCCTGGGAAGGAACCACATAAACATTGGTGAATCCCGCCTCGGCCAGGGCCCGGGTCACCGGCATCAGGCCGGCGCCGTGGAGCGGGGTGTAAACAATCTTCAGATCCTTGCCGCACTGCTTCACCGCTTCCTTGTCGATCATGCAGGCGGTGGCAGCAGCAATGAATTTGTCATCCATTTCTTTGCCGAGCTCAATATACAGGCCGGCCTTTTCCGCCTCTTCCCTGGGCATGGCCTTCACGCCCTCGAAGAGATCCACCTTGTCCACCTCCCGGATGATTTCACTGTCCATGGGAGGCGGTACCTGGCAGCCGTCCTCCCAGTAGGCCTTGTAGCCGTTGTACTTGGAGGGATTGTGGCTGGCGGTTAAAACCACGCCGCCTTTGCAGCCCAGCTCACGGATGGCAAAGGACAGCTCGGGGGTGGGTCTCAGGGAGTCGAAAACATAGGCCTTCATGCCGTTGGCATTGGCCACGGCCGCGGTTTCCCTGGCGAAAACATCGGACAGATGGCGGGAATCATAGGCAATGGCGATACCCTTGGTTCTGGCCTCGGGATCCTTCAGAATCAGATAGTTGACCAGTCCCTGGGTGGCCCGGCGCACTGTATAGACATTCATCCGGTTGGTGCCGGCTCCCAGTACGCCTCTCAGGCCGCCGGTGCCGAATTCCAGATCCTTGTAGAATCTCTCTTCGATTTCCTTCGGATTATCCCTGAGAGCTCTCAGTTCTTCCTTGGTGACCTCATCCACCGCGCTGCTGGCAAGCCACTGTTCATATCTTTTCATGAAGTCGGACATGTTTTCTCCTCCTGAATCAAAGATCGTTCTTAATGAAATTACTGCTGGGCCGAGGTTTCCTCGGAATTTTCGGGAGCCGATTCAGCCGAGGACTCCTGGGATTCCGCGGAAGATTCGGACTCCTGCGCCGCTGAAGATTCAGCCGTCGACGATTCCGCAGCTGAGGATTCCGGAGTGCTGGATTCCTGGGTGGTGCTGGACTCAGCCGCAGGCTGTGAAGACTCCGCAGGCTTCGAGGATTCCTCGATCACTGCGCTGCTGGAGCTTTCTTCTTCGGGCAGCTTTTCCATATAGAAGGCAATGTAGACCGTGCTGGAATTCTCGTCCAGGGTAATGGAACGGTACATGGGCTGATAACCTTCCATGTAGGCGGTAAAGTCGTAGGTGCCATACTCCAGATCCAGCTCCAGTCCGTTCTCATCCATGATGGCCTGATAAATGCCGTCCATGTAGAGGGTGACGCCGGGAGGCGTGCAGGAAAGGTAAACCTTCACCAGGTTCTTTTCCATAGTAATGGTCACCTGCTGATAGGGCTGGGAAACCTTGAAGTCCACTTCGGCATCCTTGTAGCCCTCGGCGGTAACTTTGACCTTGTAATCTCCGTACTCAAAATCAATTTCGGAATCCATGTCGTAGGTGCGGCCGGCTACGGTAACGGTGGGAGTGATATCCTCGTCGTCGATGTCGACGCTGAAGACAACCTTGCCCTTTTTGGCTTCGATGTTGGGCAGACGGACGCTGGCTTCCTTGCCGGCAGTAATGAAGCTCTTGCCGCTGTACAGGGTTTCATCGTCCTTGACAACCTTCACATCCACGGAGCCCTCAGGCAGCTCCAGGGTCATCACGGTATCGTTGATAATCAGATCCTGCTCTTCTCCGTCGGAGGGAGTGATCAGCACATGATTGCCGTAATAATCCTTCAGATTTTCCAGCTTGAGGCTGCCGGTGGCCGAGGTAATGGTAATGGAATACAGATGATTGCCGATGACCACCGCATCGAACTCGGTCTGGGCGGTAATCTGCTTCACATCGAAATCCTTGCCCTGGAACTGGCAGATCAGCTGGTCGTCGATGGTAAATACGGACCGGTTAATGGAGACCTGCTTCTCGCTGAAGGTGACTCCCTTGATCTTCTCAAGCCTCTCGGCCTTGGAGGAGGTCTGAACGGAAACGGGCGCGTTGTTCAGCAGCATATCATAGCGGATATCCACCACATCGCCCTTTCTCAGGTTATCCAGAGAAACCTTCGGATAATTCTTCTTATCCAGGGTGAAGCTCTTCTCGGTATGCTTGTCCGCGTTGTAAACAAGGAATGTATTGGTCTCGGTATCGATTTTCGTGATGACGCCGGTCATCTGCTGAATCTCCGTGGGCCTGATGGAGCTTTCGGTGGTCACGGAAGAGACGCTGCTCTCCTGGACAGGCTTTTTATCATCATTTCCGGTCAGCAGCAGAATCACGATCAAAAGAAGCAGTACCACAATCACGCCGATGAGGGATCCGTACAGGATCATTTTTCTCTTTTTGGCGGCGGGATCCTCTTCCTCCTCCGGCTCTTCTTCATCCATCAGGGATGAAACATCCACCGGCTGGCCGGGCTCGGGAATGGGTGCAGCAGCCGCAGGCTGTGCCATCGGCTGAGACGGGGCCTGCATCGGCTGGGCCGGCTGCTGGGGCGGTGTCTGAGGCTGCGCCTGGGGCGCATAATCCGGCACGGGCTTCACGGTAAAATCAGGCATGGCCTGTTCCACCGGAGTCCTCTCAGGCATCCGGGGACTCTGCGGCGCAGGCTCAGTCATGGACGCGCTGACGGATTTCTCGGGAACATAGCCGGTATCGTTTTCTTCATAATCGTAGTCGTAGGTGCTGTCATAGGCATCGAAGGCAGGCTCCGGCTCCACGGAGGTCAGCTTGATCTCCTGCGGACGGGCGCCGGACGAAGGTCTCTGGGTTTTAAAATCCTCTGCCTCGGGAATGGGGCTCGGATTGTCCAGAGGACTTTGTCTTCTTACATTCTTTTTCACCTCGTGGCTGTCGGAGCTGGTCTTGTGCCTGGCCTCATATTGGGCGGAGGCCAGCGCATGCCGGTTCTCGGCAGCCTCTATCTCTTTTTCTTTTTCGTAGAAGAGCTCGTCAAGATCCCAGTCGTCCAGTTCCGGACGTCTCTTCTGGTCGGAATTTGTCATTGATTATCCTCCAATGCGGCTTTCGCCAGTGAATCATTACAATTATACCAGTGCTGCCTGAAAAGTGCAATCAGGGTTTCCCGATTGTTTTTGGCAGGATCGTCAATCACCTGATCCAGCAGCCAGGACAGATGAACCCCCAGAGAAGGCCCCTGCTCGCCCCCGGCCTCAATCAGATCCCGGCCGGTGACCGCCAGCTCCTTCAGGGTGACGGGAGCACTCATCTCACTGCATAAAAATTCACTCTGCAGGGTGTACTCCTCCTTCGTGATCAGGTGGGCGCCGTACTGAAGATCCCCCAGTCTTCGCGCTTCCTCCCTGCCCACCTGGCGCATCAGCTGACGGGCCTCTTTTCCGCTGGAGGCCGGCTTTTCCTGAATATGGGCAATCAGCAGGCAGACCTGGTGCCGGGTTTCGTTGTCTGTTTTCAGCCGGCGCAGAATCCTTCCCGCTTCCGCTTCCCCGAAACGGTAAAGCATCAGGGCGGTGCGGACATTAAGGTCCTCTGCCAGCTCCGGAAGCCCTTTCAGCTCCAGCAGTTCCGTCTTCGCAAAGGCGGGATCCACATAGGGGCCAAGGCCCAGTCCAATCATTCGCTCCAGATAGTCCGGATGGGGGCTGATCAGCGTCTTTTTCAGCTCCTCCCACACCCGTTCCCTGCTGACATAGGTCAGGGTCGGGGCCAGATGGCTGATGGCCTGAGAAGCTTCCTCGTCAATCACAAAGCCCAGCCTCGCTGAAAAGCGGATGGCCCGGAGCATGCGCAGGGCGTCTTCGGTGAATCTTTCCTCCGCCCTTCCCACGCAGCGGATCACGCCCCGCCGAAGGTCCTCCCTTCCGCCGAAGAGATCGATGATTCCCTTCTCCGGATGGTAGGCCATGGCGTTGATGGTAAAATCCCGCCGGGAAAGGTCATCCTCCAGACTGAGGGCATACTCCACATGATCCGGCCGGCGATGGTCCGTGTATTTTCCGTCGGTTCTAAAGGTAGTCACCTCATAGCCGCCGTTTCTCATCAGCACCGTCACGGTGCCATGCTCGATGCCGGTATCAAAGGTCCTGGGAAACAGGGCCTTGACCTGTTCGGGCCTGGCGGAGGTGGTGATGTCGATATCCTTGGGCACAAGCCCCAGCAGGGAATCTCTGACGCAGCCTCCCACGGCGTAGGCTTCAAATCCGGCACTCTCCAGCGTCTCGATGATGGACAGCGCTTCCTGGTTTAATTCCACGTTCAACTCCTTATAAATCTAAAAAGAGCCGCATTTCGCGGCTCTTTCAAAGCCATTCTTACTGTTTGGCTTCCCGGTAGTATTTGTCCACAATGGCCTGCATCTCGGGCAGTTTTTTCTCCATGTCCGCCACCAGCTTGAACTGGTTTCTGGCTCTCACCAGGTTGTGCTCCGGATAGGCGGTCTTGAAGTAGACATCGCCGTTGAGATAGTCTCCCAGGAAGCGGATGCCCGTTTCAAAGGTAATCACAATGCTTCCGATGGACAGGCTGTCAGCCTCGGCTTTGGTGAGGGTCTTGCCTACGGCTCTCATATAGCCTCTGGTAAAGGCCTCAAAGAGATCCAGTCTCATGTAAACTTTGTCAAGATCCTTCTCATCCTCCTCCGCGCTGGAGGCTCCGAAGCGAATGCTGTCTCCGAAGTCGTAGGCGCAGGCGCCGGGCATGACCGTATCCAGATCGATGATGCACACCGGCTGATCCGTCTTGGCATCCATCAGGATGTTGTTGATCTTAGTATCATTATGGGTAACCCGCAGCGGCAGCTCTCCGCTTTCCAGCTGCTTCACCAGGGACTCGGCCAGTTCTTTTCTGGCCAGCGCAAAGGCGATCTCGTCGGGGCAGGTATCCGCACGGCCGGAACGGTTCTCCTTCACTTCTTTCGAGAAGGTCTCAAAGCGGGCGCGGGTATTGTGGAAGTTTTTGATGACCTCTCCCAGCTCGTCCGCAGGGAATCCCGCCAGATCCGCCATAAAGCTTCCGAAGGCGTAGCCCGTGCTTTCGAACTGGGCTTCGGAAGTGCACAGATCGTAGGATTTGGTATCGGGAACGATATCCTCCAGTCTCCAGCAGCTGCCTTCACTGTCCCGGTAGTACTGTTTTCCATCGGTGGTAGGATAGAAGCGCAGGGTCTCCCGGGTGGGGTCTCCGCCGCGTTTTTCAATAATATCCTTCAGGTATTTGACGACTTTAAAGCCGTTGGACATCAGAATATCGGGATCCGGGAACACATAGGTATTGAGCTTCTGCAGAATATAATAGACAGGACCTTCCGGAGTTTTCATCTCTATCCTCAGTGTGTCATTGATATGTCCGGAGCCAAAGGGCGTCGCGCAGACAAATTCTCCGGGAATTCCGAAGGCACTGACGATTGAACTGTAATCCATGTTTGTCACCTCTTAAAAAATATACATTTTAGAAATTATAGCACTTTTTTTCTGTCTTGACAAGCACCCGGGGCTCACCGTACAATACCTGCGAACAAAGTCACGTGAAAGGAGCTGCCATGTCCACGCTGATCCGGTCCAATCCCCATACCCATACCCAGTTCTGCGACGGAAAATCCACCGCCGAGGAAATGGTCCTCTCTGCCCTGGATAAGGGCTTCCATACCCTGGGCTTTTCTTCCCACTCCTATTATCCGCCGGATATCAGCTGGTGCATGGCGAAGGAGTCCGTTCCGCTGTATATCGCGGAGGTCCGGCGCCTTCAGGAAAAGTACGCCTCTTCCCTCCGCATCCGTCTGGGACTGGAGCTGGATCTCTATTCCCTCGGGCATATGGATCTTGCGCCCTATGAGTATCTCATCGGCAGCGTGCATGACTATCTTTCCCCCGTTTCCGGACGGCTGCTGAGCTATGACAACAAGCCTGCCGTGATGGAAACCATGCTCCGGGAGGATTTCGGCAATGATCCCCTGAAGCTGGCTAAACACTATTACGAGGACGTGTACCGGCTGATTCATCAGGTGAAACCCCTGATCATCGGCCACTTTGATCTGATTACCAAATTTAACGACATCCTGCATCTGTACGATACCGCGGATCCCGCTTACTTCAAGCCGGCCCTGGAGGTGCTCCTCAGCTGCTGCGAAGAAGGCTCTATCCCGGAGGTAAACACAGGAGCCATGGCCCGGGGCTACCGTACCAGCCCCTATCCGGCTGAGGCCTTCCTGAAGGAGCTTCTGGCTCACGGATATCCGGTCATCCTCTCTTCCGATGCCCACGACGCAGCTCTCCTGGACTACGCCCTGGACGAAACAGCCCTGCATCTTAAGGAGCTGGGATTCAAGTCTGTGATGGCACTGGGCAAGGACTCCCTGCTGGAGGAAGTGCCGCTGGTGTAAAGGATTGATGAAAAGAAGCTGCACCAATAAAAGACCACCTAATAAAAATAATACCTGACAGGTAAACGACGAAAATCGCCGGATACCTATCAGGTATTTTTGATATGAACAGGTTTCAGCCTATGCTTGTTTCGGATTTCCCTCTTCGATATTTTCCAGGATCAGGTTCAGGACCTGGCCGTTGTCCTTCTCGTTGAGGATCTCATGCCGCATGCCGCTCATCAGCCGGGCGGTGACCCTGGTATAGCCCAGGTTCTTCATGAAATCCACGGCGTCCTTCCATCCCCGTTCTCCGGCACGGCAGGGATCGTCCTCTCCTGAAATGAAGAAAATGGGAAGATCCGCGTGCTGGCCGTGATAGAGACCGGAGGTGTAGCATTTCTTTACCATGTTCAGCAGGGCTTTGTAGCCGTTGATGGTGAAATTGTAACCGCAGAGGGGATCCTCTTCGTAGGCCTTCACATTGTCCTCATTGGCGGAAAGCCAGGCAAAGGGGGATTTCGCGTCGGGGAAAGCCTTGTTGTAGGATCCGAAGGCCATGTTGTTCATGAAGGGGCTGCGGTATCTTTCTCCTTTGAACTTCCCGATCAGTGAGGCGATGGCCACTCCCGCGCCGGCGGCGCCATTGGGGCCCACGCATCCGCTGATGGTCAGGGATTCGATATCTGTGTCATGATTCTGAAGATAAATCCGGACGACCAGCGATCCCATGCTGTGTCCGAAGAGATGGACCGGCAGACGGTATCTGGCTTTGGCATACTGCACCACCTGGACCACATCGTTAACGATGCCCTCGTCTCCCCGCTGATAAAGGTAACCGAGATCTCCCTCTTCTTTAATACTGGCGCCATGTCCCCGATGGTCATGGATGATGCTGATATAACCGTGCTCCGCCAGGAACTTCATGAAGGGGATATACCGTTCCTTATGCTCGGCCATGCCGTGAACCAGCACCACCACGCCCTTGGGCGCCTCATCCTTTTTCGGCTCCATGACAAGAGCGGACAGCTTCAGCCTGTCAAAGCCCGATACCAGCTCCAGAGGCTTCAGCTCGAAGGTCTCACCTGTCTGTTCCAGTACTTTTTCATCCATTGTCCCTGTCTCCTTCTCTGATTATATTTTTTCTGTCACCGATACCTCACCGGTGGAAAGATATCTCACATGGCCGCTTTGATCCTGCACAATCAGCTGAGCCTCATCGCCGATGCCCAGCACCTTCACCGCCGGGGTGTCGATGACCTCGTGGCCCGGCGTGCGCAGCTGAACCATTTTCCCTGTCAGCAGGGATTTTTTCCGGTAGCTTTCCATAAAGCCTTTGCCGGGCAGCTCCTCATAGATCTCAAAATACCGTTCCAGAAAAGCCGCCACCAGCCGGATCCGGATCCGGTCCCGCTCCTCGAAGGAGTCAGGCCGTTCTTCATAAGGAAAGATGGCTCCCGCGATGGACTGAAGCTCCGGAGGATATCCCCCCTCCGGCTCCCAGAGATTCACTCCGATGCCCACCACCGCATAGTCCAGCCGGGGCTCCCGGTTTTTCTCCTGAGTCTCCTCACCGAGGCGGAAACCGGATTCCGTCAGGATACCCACCACCTTCTTTCCACGGCAGTAGATATCGTTCACCCACTTAATGCCGATCTGCCGGCCTCCGATGTCCTCGATGGCTTCCGCCATGGCCACAGCGGCCGAGGTGGTCAGCAGCAGGGCGTCTTCAGCAGAGATGGAGGGCCTCAGCAGCAGGGAAAGATAGATGCCGCTCTCTCTGGGCGAATAAAACGACCGTCCCAGACGGCCTTTCCCCTTGGTCTGCTCCAGGGCCACCAGCACCAGCCCCTCCGGTTCTCCCTCCGCGGCGGCTTCCTTCAGCAGGTCATTGGTGGAGGTTACCTGTTCTTTGATTTCAATACGGATATTTCTCCGGTCCATCAGGCCCGGGTCTTTAAATAAGGCTTCAATTTGTTTCTGTTCCATAAATTCATAGTACAAAAAAAGAGAAAAGAAGTCAACTCGAACTTCTTTTCTCTTCGGTTTTGTCAGATTAAATTCGTATTACAGGTACCACTCCGGATCCACAGAGCTTCCGCCGATATGGACCTCCAGGTGAAGGTGAGGACCGGTGGAGTCGCCGGTGGAGCCCACATAGCCGATGACCTGTCCCCTCTCTACATAATCGCCTTCCGCCACCGCGAAGGAATCCTGGTGGCCGTACCAGGTGGTCATGCCGTTGCCGTGATCGATAACGATCAGGTTGCCGTAGCCGCCGTAGTACTCGCAGATGATAACGGTACCGCTGTCGCAGGCGTAAATGGGTGAGCCGTAGCTGGCACCCAGGTCCAGACCGTTGTGGAAACGCTCATCCCCGTAGATGGGATGGATTCGCCATCCGTAAAGGTCCGTGGCCAGATAGGAGCCTACAGGCCAGTAAAGCTCTCCGGAACCGATGCCGGGATAGGTGCTCCAGCACTCGATATCCGGCATATATCTTCCGGTATCATCATAGTACTGTTCATTCTCGTTGGGATCGGTGTGCTGAGTCTTCTCATCATCACCGCCCTCGCCGCCTTCGCCGCCTTCTCCTTCCGGATCCTCGGGATCGGAGCTTTCGGTGTTTTCGGGATCTTCGGGATCGGAGCTTTCGGTGTTTTCGGGATCTTCAGGATCGGAGCTTTCCGTGTTTTCCGGATCCTCTGAAGTTTCAGAGGGTTCCTCTGACGGCTCCTCTTCAGAGGATTCGCCGGTTTCTATGGGCGCATAAACCTCTTCGGAAGATTCTTCTTCCTGCTGGGGCGGCTGCTGCTGTTGCTGCTGGCGCCGGGCTGATTCAGCCGCGGCCTGGGCTGCCATGGCCTGCTGATAGTGGATACTGTCGATCTGGCCCTGAATCTCGCTGATTCTGGCTTCCAGGGCTTCCTGCTCCGCTCTCTGCTGGTCTCTCAGCAGCTGAAGTGCCAGCTCGTCATCCTTTAAGGATGCGTACTGCTCTTTCTTCTGATCCAGGAAAGCGGACAGCTGCGCCTGCTTCTCCACCACCTCTGCCTTGTCAGCTTCCAGCTGGGCGTGGGTGGCTTCAATGGTGGCCTTCGCGTTTTCAATGGTAACCTTGCAGTCGTTCAGGTGCATCATGATCTGGTTGTCATATTCCACCATTTCACTGATGTACTCGAAGCGGCTGAAGAAATCGGAGAGGCTGCCGGCATCCAGAAGGATTTCCAGATAGGTGACGCGGTCGTTCTCGTACATCATTTGGATACGGCCCTTCAGCGCCTGATAATAGATCTTCATATCTTCCTGGGCCTTGGCCAGCTCATCTTCCTTTTCCGCCAGCAGATCTTCATTTTCGGAGATCTGGCGGTTCAGCTCAATGAGACGGGCACCGACTTCTTCCAGGTTCTTGTTGATGGTTTCAATCTCGCCGTTCACCTTGTCCAGTTTTTCCTGGGCAGCGGCAATTTCTTCCTCTGTGGCGTTGGCAATGGCCTCGGCATCTTCGGCTTCCTGCTCCAGCTGATCCTTTTCCCATTCCAGATCATCCAGGGAATCGTCCGCCAGCGCGGGCAGCACCACGCCGGCCAGCATGGCCAGCACCAGAAGAATCGCCAGGATCATCGTCATGATGCGTTTGGTTTTGTTTGACATGGTTCTTGCCTTTCTTATCAGCCCGTCAGGAGCTTACACCTTCAGGTGCTTGCGCATGGAAATGGAGCTTCCCAGAACACCGACTCCCACGGAAAGAATCAGGAAAATGGGAATCAGCAGCCGCATGATCTCTCCCACGCTCAGGAACTCGAAGAGCGAAGAGATGGCGGCAAAACGGCTCTCCACCACACGGATCAGGCTGTCATAGCCGATGTATATCAGCAGCGTGGGGATAACGGCACCCAGCACACCGATCAGCATACCTTCGATGACAAAGGGAAGCCGGACAAAGGCGTCCGTGGCTCCGATGTATTTCATAATGTTGATTTCTCTTTTGCGGATATATACCGAAAGCTTGATGGTATTGGTAATCAGCAGAAGGGCGATAAAAATCAGGAATCCGATCAGCGCGGCTCCCACGTAGGTTACCAGGGCCGCGAAAGAGGACAGGGCCCGGGAGGCGTTCTGGGAATAGCTCACCTTGCGTACGTAGGGACAGTTGTTCAGGAAATCCACGATGCCGGCCTGATCACCGGCCGCCTTGGGATAAATTTCGATGTTGGCGGAATTCTTCAGGGGATTGTCATTGTTCAGATCCTCCATCAGCATGTCGCTGATCTCGTATCCTCCCAGCATGTCGTTCTTGAAGATTTCCCAGGCTTCCTCAGCGGAAACATAGCGGTAATCGCCGATGTCGTCTCTCGCGTCCAGCTGAGCTTCCATTTCGGTGATTTCAGCATCGGTAATGCCGCTCTTCAGCCAGGCCACCATGCCCAGGGTGCCGTTCATGCTGTCCGCGAAGCTTCTGACATTCATGACCAGGCAGAACACAATGCCCAGAATAATCAGGCAGGCGGTGATGGTGCCGATGGAGGCCAGGGACATCAGTCCGTTGCGGAAAACGCCCTTGAAGCCGTCCTTCATGCAGCGGCCAACGGTTCTAATCTTCATCGTCATAGCCTCCTTCCTGGGAGTCTCTGACGATCACGCCGTCTTCGATATGGATCACGCGTTTCTGCATTTCATCGACGATATCCCGGTCATGGGTGGCCACAATGACGGTGGTTCCCCGGCGGTTGACGGCATCCAGCACGTCCATGATTTCCTCGGAGTTTCTGGGATCCAGGTTGCCGGTGGGCTCATCCGCCAGCACCAGGGCCGGATTGTTGACAATCGCTCTGGCAATGGCCGTTCTCTGCTGCTCACCGCCGGAGATGCCGTTGGGCATGCTCTTCGCCTTGTGAGCCAGTCCCACCAGATTCAGGGCCGCCGGAACGCTTCTCTGAATCTTTTTCGGGGGTACCTCGATGACTTCCAGGGCAAAAGCGACATTCTCATAGACCGTCCGCGAAGAAAGCAGACGGTAATCCTGGAAAACTATACCCATGTTGCGGCGAAGCTCCGCCACCTTGGAACGGCGCAGCTTTGTAATATCTTTACCATCGATGAAGATCGATCCCTCATCCGGGAGCAGCTCTCTCATCAAGAGCTTCAGAAGCGTGCTCTTTCCGGAGCCGCTCTCTCCCACGATGAACACGAATTCCCCATCTTCAATCTGAAGATTGATGTGTTCGACCCCGGTTACGTTGCCTTCGTAGACCTTGGTCACATCCTTCAATTCGATCATTTATCGCTCCTGTTTCCGCATATCCATTGCTCAGCCTTTTATATCTTTATACCAAACATTCTATGCTGTATTTTAAGAAGAATTATTTGAAGCCGTTCAGCTCCATATAATTCATGTATTTCGCCACCATGAGGGCGATCTTAAAGGTGATCGCGTCGTCAAAGGTGCGGATATCCAGTCCTGTATTCTTCTGCAGCTTATCCAGACGGTATACCAGGGTATTGCGGTGGATATAAAGCTGACGGGAGGTCTCTGAAATATTCAGGCTGTTCTCAAAGAATTTGCTGACGGTATTCAGGGTTTCCTCATCGAAGTCCTCAATGCGGATATCCTTAAAGATCTCTTCGATATACATCTTGCAGAGGGACAAGGGCAGCTGATAAATCAGACGGCCGATGCCCAGGCGGTTGTAATTGATGACATACTTGTCCTCGTAGAAGATCTTTCCGACCTCCAGCGCCATCTTGGCTTCCTTGTAGGAACGGGAAATATCCTTCAGATCCCGCACCACGGAGCCCATGGCAATCCTGACCCGGCCCATGGCCTCGCTGGAAAGCATGCTGCCGATGGTTCCGGCAATCTTTTCCAGGCCGCTGCGGCTGGTATCCTCAGAAACATCCTTCACCAGGATGATGTTGTTCTCATCCACGGCTGTGATGAAATCCTTGGTTTTGACGGGATAGATTCCCCGGATCACATCCATAACGTTGGTGTTGGTTTCGCTGTCGTTGTTGGACTCAATCAGATAGACGAGGCGGGGCACATTGTTCTCCACATGAAGCTTCTTAGCCCGGATGTAGATATCCACCAGCAGAAGATTGTCCAGCAGCAGATTCTTAATGAAGTTATCCTTATCGAAACGTTCCTTGTAAGCCACCAGCAGGTTCTGGATCTGGAAAGCAACGATTTTTCCGATCTTATAGGCATCCTCGTCTTCGCCCTTGATGGCCACGATATAGGTTACATCGGCGCCGTCGTAGACCTTGAAGAGCTGGTAGCCCTGAAGCTGCATGCTGTCGGCCTTGCTGCTCAGCATATCGGGAACAAAAGACAGTCCCTTGCTGTTCCTGGTTTCCTCTGTGGAAGCAAGCACGCTTCCTTCTGTATCCATCACCGAAATATCAATTTTGGTAATCGCTTTGACGCCATCGATTGTAGACTGCAGGATCTGGTTGGAAATCATAGTCACCCTCCTCACGCTGATTGTTCATATTATACACTAAAAACGAAACGGGCGCAACATAAATTCGAAATAATTCCTTTATATTTTGTAACAAATTTGTAACAATTTAAAGGCATCAGGGACGCAGTTCTTTATTTTTGGCTTTCGCAAATTCATAAAGCAGGCGAATGGCTCTTTCGAAATCCTGCTCATCAATACCGATAATCAGGCTGATTTCTTTAATGCCCTGAATGGCCATCCGGACATTGATGCCGCCTTCAGCCAGCACCCGGAGCATGTCAGAGGTGATGCCCACGACGCCCCGCATTTCCAGTCCTACCACGGCCACCAGCGCCAGGTTTCTTTCCACGGTAATGCTGTAGGGATCAATTTCCCTGCGGATCCGGCGGAGAATGCTCTCCTCCTTGCCGCTGATTTCATCCACATCCACCACGACAGTCATGGTGCCGATGCTGGAGGGCACGTGGTCAACCATAACCTTGGCCTCTTCAAACATCTGAAGCACCTTTCTTCCAAAGGGAAGGCGGTCGCCTCCGACATCCTTCTCGAAGGAAAGGGACATGAAGCCCTTCTTGCCCGTAACGCCGGTAATGAACAGATGGCTGTCTGAAATCTGGTCATCGGTCCGCACCCAGGAGCCTTCGTCTTCCGGCTTGTTGGTGTTGCGGATATTGATGGGAATGCCGGCGGCTCTGGCGGGGAAGATGGCTTCCTCGTGGAAAACCTGGGCCCCCATGTAGGACAGCTCACGAAGCTCGGAATAGGTGATCTCCTTGATGGGCTGGGGATTCTCCACCAGCCGGGGATCCACCATCAGGAAACCACTGACATCGGTCCAGTTTTCATAAACATCCACATGCATGCCGTTGGCCACCACGGAGCCGGTGATATCGCTGCCGCCCCGGGAGAAGGTCTTCACCCGGCCGGTTTCTGTGGCACCGTAAAAGCCGGGCATGACAAAGGATTCCATGTCCGCGATCTTTCGGAAGGCAGCTGCTGTCTTCTGCTCTTCAAACACGCCGTTGCTGTTGAAGATGATGTAGTCCGCCGGATCCACAAAGGGATAGCCCAGCAGAACTGAAAGGATCTTGCCGGAAAGGAATTCGCCGCGGCTTACCAGATAGTCCTTGGACAGGCCCTCCTCCATGTAGCTGCGGATAATCCTGTACTCGGGCTCGAGACTGTAGTCAAGACCCAGGCCGGTAACAATCTCGTCAAATCTGTCTTCGATTTTAGAGAAATACTCAAGACCCGCGTCCAGATCTTTCTTCTGGATGTCATAGCACCGGATCAGCATGTCGGTGACTTTGACATCATCCTTAAAGCGCTTGCCCGGGGCGGAGGGCACCACATATTTTCTGGCCTCGTCTGCCCGGATAATGGCAGCGCATTTCTTAAACTGGGCGGAATCGGCTAAGGAGCTTCCACCGAATTTGACTGTTTTTCTCATATAGCTTCTGGTCCTTCGTTAAGTAGAAATAGGGAACTGGCATAAATATAGAAATAAAAGCGATCAGACGAACACTGATCGCTTTTCCTTCTTTTCAAGATATAAGATTATCTTCTTTTCTTTCTCTGCAGGAAACCGGGAATATCGATCTGCGCTGCCGGGTCATCCATCTGAGAGTCATCGCCCATGGCAGGAATCTCAGGAGCAGGGGTACGGTAATTGTTGCCCTGGTACGCCTCCTCGGCAGGAGCAGCCTCTTTACGGAAGCTGGCCGCATCCAGTTCCACCGGATGATCCTCGTCGTGGCCGAAGGTTACGGTTTTGCTGCGGGGACGCTCGCCGAAATCGGTGGCGATCACGGTAACCATGATTTCATCTTCCATCTCGGGATCGATGGTGGTACCGACGATAATTTCAGCTTCCTCATCCACCTTTTCCTGGATGTAATCGGAGACCTCGTAGTACTCGAACAGAGACATGCTCTCGCTGCCGCAGATGTTGACCAGCAGTCCCTTGGCACCGTTGATCTCGGTGTCCATCAGAGGAGATTTGATGGCCTGCTCAGCAGCCTTCTGGGCCTTGCCTTCGCCCTTGGCGCGGCCGATACCCATGTGGGCCATGCCCTTGTCCTGCATAATGGTGCGCACGTCGGCAAAGTCAACGTTGATCACACCGGGACGGTAGATCAGATCGGAAATGCCCTGCACGCCCTGTCTTAAAACATCGTCCGCCATGTGGAAAGCGTCCACCATGGTGGTCTTCTTGTCAGCCACATCCAGCAGACGGTCGTTGGAAATGGTGATCAGCGTATCCACATTCTTCGCCAGCTCTTCAATACCGCGCTGAGCGCTGCGCATTCTCTTGGCGCCCTCAAAACGGAAAGGCTTGGTAACCACGCCGACGGTCAGGATGCCCATCTGCTTGGCAATACCGGCAACTACGGGAGCTGCTCCGGTACCGGTGCCGCCGCCCATACCGGCGGTGACAAATACCATATCGCAGCCTTCCAGAGCCTGACGGATCTCTTCTTCGCTCTCCTGAGCCGCTTTTTCGCCGATTTCAGGATTGGCGCCTGCGCCAAGACCCTTGGTCAGCTTTTCACCGATAACCATTTTATTCTGAGCCTTGCCGATGGCAAGAACCTGTTTATCTGTATTAATCGTAAGGAAATCAGCGCCTTCCAGGCCGTCTGCGATCATACGCTCAACGGCGTTGTTTCCGCCGCCGCCTACGCCTACGACTGTAATTTTTGCTGTTGTTTGCTCTGTCAAATTCTCGTCAAACATAATTGCCCTCCTCGCAAACTTCTCCCGATTCCCGCTATTCTACATACTAAGGGAGACTAATCATATAACATTCTATACGGCATTGATCAAAAAATCAAGAGTTTTCTTCAAAAAGCTTGTATTTTCCGCAAAAGATTCAGTGGTCTATTCACCCACCGGCGTGCCGCCTGTCTGTTCCGTTTCAATATAAATCTGTTCATTCAGATTTTCCATGTGAAGAACTCCGTCGGGAACTCCGGTCTTCCTGGAAAGCTCGGCGATCACATTGATCTTCTGGCCCATGTCCGTCATGGAGCCACAGTGACAGACCAGATGCTCCGTCGTCATGATGATGTCATCCATGTTCCGGATATTGATCTCCTTGACCACCGTGGTAATCTCGTATTTTTTCAGGTTGGCGCCGATGCTCATGATGGCCTCATAGCGCTCGCCGTCGCTGGTGCCCAGCGGCTCTCCGATGGAGAAGTCTCCCACATTCAGGCCCACAATGACAGGCAGGTCGGAATCGGGATTGTTGGTGCTGGACGCCACCTGACCCTTCTGGTCGATACACAGATAGGTGCCCTGGAAATAAACGTAGCCGATGGTTTCGCTCTCCTCCACCTCCACGTAGACCCGGCTGGGCCAGCGGAAATAGACATCCACGGTGGAAAGACGCGGATCCACCTTGGGAGGCTCCCGGTTGATCTGCTTCAGGGCATAGCGGAACAGATTGGTTCCGTAGGACAGTCCCAGCTCATCCATGATGGTCTCATCGCTGACCCGGAGATTGCCTTCCACCTCGAAGGTCTTCAGCGCGAACAATGGGGAGTTCAGGATGATGATCAGCAGCACCACGATGCCCAGGCCGATCAGCAGGCCTATGGGCCAGGATTTGCCCCCCTCCTCGCCCAGGCCATGGACTTTCAGTATTTTTGCCATAATTCTCCTCAGGCTGTTTTGGGTTTATGATAGGAAGAAATATTCAGTACCAGACCGATACTGGCCATCAGGAAAAGCATGGAGGAGCCTCCATAGCTGATGAACGGCAGTGAAACGCCGGTGGTGGGTATCAGGTTGGTGTTAACGGCGATATTCATAATGGCCTGCAGGGAAATCTGTCCGATGATGCCAGCCGAAACCAGAGAGGTATAACGGTCGGGAGCATTGAGGCTTACCTTCACGCCGTTCCAGGTGAAAATCGCGAAAAGGATGACCACCACAGCGGCCCCGAACAGACCCATTTCCTCGCAGATAATGGCAAAGATAATGTCATTATAGGCTTCAGGAATGGCTCCCAGCTTCTGGATGCTCTGTCCCAGGCCCCGTCCGAAGAGTCCTCCGGAGCCCACGGCGTACAGAGACTGCACCGTCTGGTAACCGTCGTCCAGTTCATATTTAAAGGGATCCAGCCAGGCCTGCACTCGCAGCAGACGGTAGGAATAATCCTCCAGGGCCGGAATGATTCTGGGCGCCAGCAGGAACAGCGCCATCAGCAGGACGCCGACGCCGGCAGCCATAAACAGATGCTTGTAGGAAACGCCGCCCAGATACATGATCAGAACACCCACCATGGCAATAATGATGCCGGAGGTCAGGTTCTCGATGGCCACCAGGCCGGCGGGAATACCGATGACCACCAGCAGCATGATGAAGGTCCTGAGCTTGGTGATATCGGCCTTGTGCTGGTCCACCAGGGAAGCAATGTAAAGCACCACGGCCAGCTTGGCCAGCTCGGAAGGCTGGAATGTGATGAAGTCACCAATACCCAGCCAGCGGGTGGAACCGTTAACGCTGTTTCCGATAATCAGCACCAGGACACAGAAGAAAATACTCATCAGGTAAATGAGCAGCGACCATTTCCGGATCCAGTCCATACGGGCCAGCGCCATAACCAGCAGCATGGCGATGAGTCCCACAATCAGCCAGATGAGCTGACGGCGGAAGAAATAGAAGCTGTCACCGATGACGGTATAAGCATAATAGTAGCCGGAGCTTGTAACCATGATCAGACCGATAACCATCAGAATCACGGTACAGGCGATAATATTGAAGTTAGCCTCGCCGCGGTTGGAGAAGGCGAATATTTTGGGCTGGGAGACCTTCTGGATCCGTTTTCCGCTGCGGCGTCCGATGGAAAATCCTGTCGCGGCGGGCCTTCCTGCGGTTCTGGCGGCGGACTGGGGCTGCCTCATGGAACGGCTTGTGCCGCGGGGGGCAGTGCTTTGTCTGCGGCCGGATTCGGAAGGACGGGGATTCGGCCGCGCGTTTCTGCTGCGGCTTCTCCCGGAGCCTGATCTTCGCCTCGATTCACCCGAAGAGACCAGCGGCGTAAACCGGGTCCGCTCCTGATCGTTAGGCATTCATCTCTCCTTTCATCTGCTGTACCAGATCGCGGAAAATATCTCCCCGCTGTTCGTAGTTATCAAACATACCCCAGCTGGCGCAGGCGGGAGAAAGAAGCACACTGTCTCCCGGCCGGGCAAGCCGGCGGCAAAGGGTCACAGCCTCCTCAAAGGTTTCGCATTTTCTGATATGCTCCTCAGGGAAACCGTATTTCAAAGCACACTCGCGGATATCCTCCGCGGTCTGTCCGATGAGCACCAGATCTCTGACTCTTCCGTCAAAGAGCCTGCACCAGTCATCGTAGGGAGTACCTTTATCGTAGCCGCCGCCGATCAGCACCGTCAGGGGGCTCTTCATGGCCAGAAGGCCCTTGATGGCAGCATCGGGATTGGTGGCTTTGGAATCGTTGTAATAGCTGACCCCGTCCAGAGTGCCCACGGGCTCGATGCGGTGACGGACGCCGGGGAACTTCCGGAGTCCCTGCCGGATCAGATCCAGGCTGATGCCGGCAGCCAGGGCGCAGGCAACGCCGGCCATGGCGTTTTCCACGTTGTGGGGCCCGAAGATCTTCATCTCATCAATGGCCAGCACATCGGTGGTTTCTCCGTTGATGTCAGCAAAAATATGGCCGTCTTCGGTCCAGAGGCCGCCCTCGGTCCGAACCTGGTGGCTGAAAAACACCACCCTGGGGCCATGAGCCTTCTCCTTCAGAGCCAGGCCCTTCTCACGGCAGAGGACATCGTCATAGTTGAAGATGCAGGTATCCCCTTCTCCCTGATTTTCGTAGATGCGGCATTTGGCTTCTACATAAGCCTCGTAGGTATGATGCCGGTTCAGATGATCCGGGGTAAAATTCAAAATGGCTGCCACCGAAGGATGGAAGCTGTCGATGCATTCCAGCTGGAAGCTGGAGAGCTCCAGCACCAGATATGCGTCCCCGGGAACCTCCTCGGCGATTTCAGCCGCGGAAAAGCCGATATTGCCGGCGGTTTTGGAGGCCGGCGCTGCCTGGGCGGCGATCATGCCCACCAGCGAGGTGGTGGTGGTTTTTCCGTTGGTGCCTGTGATACCGATGATCCGGCCCCTGTTAAAGCGGGAAGCCAGCTCGATTTCACTCCATACGGGAATGCCGCGCTTTTTTGCTTCAAGCACAAAGGGAAGATCCGCGGGAACGGCGGGTGAAAGCACCAGATAATCCATTTCAGAAAGGTCCTGGTCCTCCGGCTTGGAACCGGCTTTCACACAGATACCCTCCGAGAGAGCGGCCATGCTCTCCTGCAGCGCTTCCAGAGGCTTGGTATCAAAAACCGTGACCCTGGCGCCTTTGGCGGCGCACAGATTCGCGGCGCCGATACCGCTTCTGGCCAGTCCTACTATTCCCACACGGGATTCTTTCAGGTCCAACATAAGAATGCCTTTCTTTAAAGCTTTACAAGCAGATTTATCGGAACAGGATCCAGAGGCTTACCAGGCAGAGCACCAGGGTAACAATGGAAAAGATCGTCACTACCCGGGTTTCATGCCAGCCCAGCAGCTCAAAATGATGATGAATGGGGGCCATCTTGAAGAGTCTCTTGCCATGGGTTGCCTTGAAATAGGCCACCTGCAGAATGACGGAAACCACCTCCGCCACATAGATGAAGCCGAACACCAGGATCAGCAGAGGCATATCCAGGACGAAGGCCATGGCGCTGACAAATCCTCCCAGAGCCAGGGAACCGGTATCGCCCATAAATACCTTGGCGGGATAGGCGTTAAACACCAGGAAGCCCAGAAGAGCGCCCAGCATGGCCGAGGCCGCCGAACCGAAAACACTGCCGGTCAGGGCGCATACCACCATCAGGAAGATGCTGATCACGGAGGTCACGCTGGAGGAAAGTCCATCCAGTCCATCATTGAAATTGGTGCCGTTGGTCACAGCCACCACCACGAAAATCACAAAGAAATAATAGAACCATCCCAGCTCCAGCCTGGTTCCGATCAGGCGGAGATTGAGGGAGGTGGGCGCCTTGGTCACATACAGATACCAGGCAAAGAGAGCCGCCGCCAGGATCTGGAGCGCGAATTTCTGCCAGGGCTTCAGGCCTTCGTTATGCTTCATTACAACCTTGATGAAGTCATCCAGAAATCCGATCAGGCCGAAGCCCAGGGCCATGGCCGGTACAATCCAGAGCTCCTTCAGAGAAGGCAGGACCACCAGCAGGCCGATGACCATGGCCAGCAGGAAGGAAATACCACCCATGGTGGGAGTTCCCGCTTTTTTCAGATGGGCCTGGGGACCCTCTTCACGAATATATTGTCCGAACTTCATCCTTTTCAGCATAGGAATCAGCAGAGGACAAAGCACAAGTTCAGCAGCAAAAGCGACGATGGCCGGCGCTACACTATTCCACATAATCAAAATCCAATCGCATTCTATATGTATTTTTATTCTTCCGTCAGCAGAGGAACCAGACTCGTAAATTCCATGCTGTGGGACGCCTTCAGAAGGACGGTGTCCCCCGTCTCAAGCAGCGGCAGAATACCTTCCTTTAAGGCAGAAAGATCCGGGAAATACAGACATTGATCCCGGCTCATGCCCTGCTCCAGCGCCGCCTCATAGATATGACGGCCTTCCTCACCGCAGGTCAGCAGCAGATCCGGCTTCAGACTGGCGGCATGGGTGCCCACCTGGCGGTGCCCTTCTCTGGAGAAGGTGCCCATCTCCTTGATGTCACCCAGCACGGCCACCCGGCGTCCCCGGGAGGGAAGCTCCATCAGGGTATCCAGGGCGCTCATCATGGAGGTAGGGCTGGCGTTGTAGGTATCGTCAATGATCAGGAAACGGCTGGTCAGCACAGGCTGCAGCCGGTGGGGCGTCGCCTCATAGGCCCTGAGTCCTTCCCTGATCTCCTCCGCGGTCATACCCAGCGTCACTCCGGTCATGATGCCCGGCAGCACGTTCATGGCCATGTGAAGGCCCAGGGTATCGATGCTGACTTCATAGACAGCGTCGTGATAGGAAGCCCTGACATAAAGCCGGCCCTCCTCCGTACGGCCGGTCTCCAGAAGACGGCAGTCGTTACGGGCATCTTTTCCGAAGTATTCGGGCTTCACCGGCAGCTGATCCCGCATGGAATAAAGCAGGGGATCATCGCCGTTTAAGAACAGCTTCTTAAGGCCTCTCAGATAGGGCACCAGCTCCAGCTTGGCATGCAGGATGCCCTCCTGGGATCCGAAGTTCTCGATATGGGAGGTGCCAATGTTGGTGACAATGCCGATCTCCGGCTCCGCCAGAGACGCGAGATAATCAATATCCCCCGCCCGGTCCAGACCCATCTCCACCACAGCCGCGTCAAAGCTTTCCTTGCACAGCCGGGTCAGGGTCATGGGCAGTCCGATTTCGTTGTTCAGGTTTCCCTGGGTCTTCAGGGGATGGAAATGTCCGCTCAGCACTGCGGCCGTCAGGTCCTTGGTGGAGGTTTTGCCCACCGATCCCGTGATGCCGATCACGGGTCCGGGGAAGCTTTCCCTGAGGCCACGGGCAATGCGCCCGATGGCCGCGGTCACATTTTCCACCAGGATAATGGCTCTGCCTTCAGGAATTTCGATTTTCTGAACCTTGGCCTCATCGGAAGCCAGCACCAGAGGTGTTCCGGCTTCAAAGGCCTTTCCGATATAATCGTGTCCATCGGTTCTCTCTCCGGCAAAGGCGCAGAAAAGGCTGGTGCTGCCGGTTTTGCGGGAATCGATAATCATTTCGTCAATGAGCATGTCAGAAGCCGGTTTTCCCAGCAGGCGCACATCGGGGTGCCCGGCGGGATCCAGCCACTTCATTAAGGTATTCAGGGTGATGGGCTGCATCAGTCTTCGCCTCCTTCACCGTTATTTTCCTGCTGCTCCTGCTGTTCCTGTTCCTTCTGACGCTGGGCTTCGCCGTAGTCGTAGCCGCTGATGCCGGAAGCGACGTCCACCGAGTTCGGGGAGATGGATTCCTGGAACAGGGAAGGATCCGGATACATACCCAGATCAGGCAGGATTTTTTCCATAATCTGACCGTTCAGACGGGCAGCCTGCGAACTGATATCCTGGTCGGTACGGTCCAGGACCACCAGAAGGATAATCTCAGGATCTTCCACGGGAGTGAAGGAAACAAAGGATACAATATAGGTAGCATCCTCGTAGGTGCCGCTGGCGCCGACCTGCTCGGCCGTACCGGTTTTTCCGCCGATGGAATAGCCGGGAACCTGAGCGTTCAGACCGGTACCTTCCAGTACAACGGCCTGGAGGTAACTGGCGATTTTTCTGGAAACATTCTCCGCGATGGTGTAGCGGAGAACCTCTTTGCTGTGGGATTCAATAATATTGCCATTGCTGTCGGTGATCTGGGAAACCACATAGGGCTTGACATATTCACCGCCGTTGATGACGGAGGCAAAGGCGGAAATCAGCTGGATGGGCGTCAGAGTGAAGCCCTGACCGAAGGATGTGGTGGCCTTTTCAAAGGGTCCCATATCGTTGGTGGTGCCTCGCTTCTCCGCTTCCTCGGCGCTGATATACACCAGGTCTCTGGAGTCGCCGGATTCACCGGCCAGGTCAATGCCAGTCAGCTGGGCAAGGCCAAAGGCGTCCTGATACTGGAGCCATTTGGCGGTTTTCATATTCTCACTGATCATGGACATGGCGACGTTGCAGGAGTTGGCCAGAACCTGACGGATGGTCTGGGTTCCGTGGATATGGCCGCTGTCCTCACCGACCTCTGCGTCGTAAATCTGATAGGTACCGCCGCAGACAAATACCGTATCCTCGGTAAAGGCGTTCTCGTTCATGGCAGCCGCGGCGAAAATGGGCTTAAAGGTAGAACCGGGCTCATAGGTCAAGCTGATGCCCCAGTTGTTCCAGACGTTGGCATAGTAATCGGGATCATTCTCCGTCTGGGGATGATTCTTGGTATACTTCTCAGACAGACCGATCAGCTCATTGGCATTGTTGAGGTTAAAGGTGGGACACAGGGCGTAGCCCAGGATTTCTCCGGTCTTGCAGTTCATGCAGATGGCCAGGCCTCGTTCGGCGTTCAGCCGGGCAACGCCGTACTGCAGGGTCTGCTCCATATCATACTGGACCTTGGAGTTGATGGTGGTGGTGAGGTTATAGCCGTCCTGGGCCGCCACATACTCGTCGATGAAGCTGTTGCCGGCGCCGGCCACAACCATTTTACGGCCGTTAGTGCCCTGAAGATATTCATCGTAATACTGCTCAACGCCGTAGGCGCCGTTAAAGCCGATAATATGGGCCGCCTGGGAGTTGTTGACATAGGTTCTTTCTTCATCTTCCTCGAACCATACGCCCACCACTCGTCCGGCATCGATCTCCATCTGGATGGATTCCATCTGGGCGGCGGAAATGCCGATGCCCTGATCCAGCTTCAGATAGCGGTATTCCTGATATTCCGGGGAAATATACTTGCGGATGAGATTTTCATCGTTCAGCTTGAGGACGGACATCAGGGTCTCCACGGTATTGATCTGCTTGGATTCTCCTGCCTCAATCAAAGCCTGCGGGTCCAAAATGACGTTGTAGACACGCACGCTCTCCGCCAGCACGTTGCCGTCGCGGTCGTAGATGGAGCCCCGCAGGGAAGGGATAATGACATCCGTGGAGGACAGCTGCTGCTGCTCCGCCCGCTGCTGGTATTCTTCTCCATGAACAGCCTTAATATAAACAACGCGGCCGAAAACCACCACCATCAGCACCAGAGATACCACCAGAAGGAGCATGGAACGGCTCATTCTCTGCCGTTCGGTGGGCAGCGGTGCCGGGCGGGAAGCTTTGCGTCCGGTATTTCTGCGCGGGTTCTGTCTGACAGAACGTGTTCGATAACTCATATCTGTTCTCCCGAATTCAAACATATATACAATGGGCTGGCGAGACTATCCGTATCCCTGAAGAAACGGTATCGCCAAGCCAGCCTGTGATTTCAGTCAAACCAGTGGAAGGTAACTTTCGTTCCTGCCACTTCAGCCACCGGCAGATTGCTGGTGGTATAGCTCTGACTATTAATACGGATTTTTATGGTAGTAGACGCATCCGCCTCCGTCATGCCGAGGGTGGTGGTTGCGAATACATAAAGCTCGTTCATATTCATCGAGTCGGTCGAAACCTGGGAAGCGATGGCGTTGGCCTCCCGGGCTGCCGTCACTTCTCCTCTCAGACGGTTGACCTCATTGTTTTTCATATATACCTGAATAAACATCATGACAACCATCAGCGCACCGGCCAAAACCAGACCGGCGCTCAGAAAGAAGCCGATTTTTCCACTTCGCATATGATTTATACCTATTTCCAGTAGCTTTTCAGACCTGTATCCAGCTTCTCGGCTATGCGGAGCTTGGAGCTCCTGGCCCGGGGATTGAGCTCCAGCTCTTCTTCTCCCGGCACAATGGGTTTACGGTTTACAAGCCGGATCACAGGCTTCTTTCCGCAGACGCACACAGGCAGCGACGGCGGACAGGTACAGGGGTTTTCCAGTTCTTTAAAGGTCTGCTTAACGATCCGGTCCTCCAGGGAATGGAAGGTGATAATGCACAGCCTTCCGCCGGGCTTCAGCACGGCGACGCTTTCCCGGATCGCTTTTTTCAGGACGCCCAGCTCGTCATTGACTTCAATGCGGAGGGCCTGAAAGGTTCTTTTCGCCGGATGCGGACCATCTTTTCTCGCGCCGGCCGGAACCGCTTTTTTGATCACCTCCACCAGCTGACCGGTGGTGGTGATGGGAGCTGTTTCCCGCTCTTTAACAATAAAGTGAGCAATGCGAGATGCCCACTTTTCTTCTCCATAATCACGAATAACCCGGAGAAGTTCCTCTTCCGGGTATGTCGCAATGATGTCCGCTGCGGTCAGCGCCATGCGCTGATCCATACGCATATCCAATTTTGCGTCATGCATATAAGAGAATCCGCGTTCCGTGGTATCCAACTGGTGGGAAGAAACTCCAATGTCCAATAGTATACCATGGACGGACTCAATATGCAAGTTATTCAAAACTGTACGGATGTTCGAAAAGTTATCCCGCACCAGCTGGCATTTTGTATGTTTTATCTCGCTCAGCATGGTGCGGCCATTTTCGATCGCATCCTGATCCTGATCAATACCCACGAAAAAGCCGTTCCCGTTTAATCGGCTGATGATTTCGCGTGCATGACCGCCTCCGCCAAAGGTTCCATCTACATATATCCCTGACGGATTGATGGCAAGCCCTTCGATTGTTTCGTCTTTCAAGACGGGCACATGTACGAACTGCATGTCGCTCTCACCCTCGATTTAATCAGATCCCGCTAGCTCTTAACTCTTCAGCCAGCT
>CACZRP010000045.1 GCA_902783575.1 uncultured Eubacteriales bacterium | reverse complement strand
TGCGGATGACAGGACTTGAACCTGCATGACCTTGCGATCACTAGAACCTGAATCTAGCGCGTCTGCCAATTCCGCCACATCCGCATGCAACTGTTCCTGGAATCTTCAGCAGACTTTGTCGTAGGAACGTTGTATATATTACCACGGTCTTCGAACAAAGTCAACATCTTTTTTTCGACTTTATGGAAATATTTCGACACTTGATTAGCAGGGGCCGGAATGATACAATTAATCCATCTTTCTTTTTTACGAGGTTCTCTATGCATTATATTGATCTTCACTGCGATACGCTGATGATGTTCAGCCGCCCGGAAACACCTGCCGACGCCCTCTACGAGAATCAGCTTTCCGTTGACCTTGTCCGTATGAAAAAGGCAGACTGCGGCGCCCAGTTTTTCGCGACCTTCATGCCCCATCCCGACTGGATGAATGGTCTTTCCGATGAGCAGTACCGCCAGAAGCTCTACGCCGGCCTGATGACCTCCATCACCCGCCACAGCGACATGATCGCTTTCGCCAAGGACTACCACGATTACCAGGCCAACCGCCAGGCCGGCCTGATGAGCGCCTTCCTGACCTTTGAGGATGGCCGGATGGTGGATGGAAAATTTGAAAACCTGCAGAAATTCTATACCCTGGGCTACCGCCTGATCACCCTCACCTGGAATTTTGCCAACTGCTTCGGCTATCCCAACTCCCAGGATCCGGAAATCATGCAGAAGGGCCTGACCCCCTTCGGAAAAGAAGCCATTCAGCAGATGAACCAGCTGGGTATCCTCATTGACGTGTCCCATCTGTCCGACGGCGGCTTCTTTGATGTCTGTGAAATCACCAGAAAGCCCTTTATCGCCTCTCATTCCTGCTGCCGCGCCCTGACGCCCCACACCCGCAACCTAACCGACAAACAGATCCGTCTGCTGGCCGACAAGGGAGGCATCATCGGCATCAATTTTGCTCCGGAATTTGTGGGCTTCGGAATCCACGACAAGGTAAGCACCGTGGCCCGGATCTGCGATCATATCCAGCACCTGACCGACATCGGAGGTATCGAAGTGCTGGCTCTGGGCTCCGATTTCGACGGTATCAGCGGCCAGCTGGAGGTGGCCTCCCCGCTGGATTTTGAGAAGCTCTACAACGAGCTTTACCGCCGCGGCTTCACCAGCTCCGATATAGAAAAATTCTCTCACGGCAACGCGGAGAGAATTCTCAGGGAAGTTCTTTAATTTTAGCCAATCATATGTGAGACGAAGATTTCAATGCCGATTCCAATCAGTATGACGCCGCCTGCTTCCATGGCGTAGCGTGAAAGCTTCGTTCCGAAGCGCTTGCCGATGGCCAGACCCACATAGCAGATGATCCAGGTCACGGCGCCGATGAGCATCGTGGCGGCCAGAGCCATGACGGCGGAATAATCCGCAATGGTAAATCCCACGGACAGCGCGTCGATGGATGTGGCGATGCCCTGAACCAGCAGGGTTCCGAATCCCAGAACTATGGTGCTTTTTACTTCTTCCTCGCTCTCCTGGGGCTTTCTGATCCGCTGGATCCCCTCCAGCAGCATCTTGCCTCCGATATAGGAAAGCAGGGCCAGGGAGATCCAGGGAATCAGCTTCTGGACTTTGGAAAAGTAAGAAGCCGCCCTGGTGACCAGCACCCATCCCGCCATGGGCATTAAAAACTGAAAGACTGCATAAACTCCCGAGATCAAGGTCATCCGGGAGTTTTTCATTTGCGGTTCCGTTAATCCGTTTGCCAATGAAACGGAAAAAGCATCCATGGCCAAGCCGAAGCCCAGCAGGATGCTATTGAAAAAGAACAGGAAATTCCATTCCATTTCGTTTCGCTTCCACCCAAGTTGATGCTGAAAAATCAGCCCTGCAGAAGGCCGGACAGGGCCTTCAGAGCTTCTTCTTCATCCGCTCCGTCCGCAGTGACGGTAACAAGATCATCATCCATCAGAGCCAGATAGGTCATCCCCATGATGCTCTTGCCGTTGACTTTCTTTCCCTCCACCTGGACCTGAATGCTGCTGGAGTACTGGCTGGAGGTCGATACCACCAGGGTAGCCAGTTCGAATTCATGAGCCTCGGCACCGGAGATCTTTACTTGCGCGCTTTGCATGTTTTTTGTTTCCTCTCTTTATGATCTTCTGCAATTTGGATAATTTTCTTTAATCTGTGATTGACTCCGGACTTGCTGATGGGCGGATCCAGCAGCACTCCCAGATCTTTGAGGGCCATATCGGGATAATCCATTCTCAGCTCCGCTATTTCCGCCAGTTCATCCGGCAGGGAGGAAAAAAGTCCCTCATCCATCAGATAGGTGATGGCCTCGGTCTGTCTGACGGAAGCCTCCACGGTCTTGTTGATATTGGCGGCTTCGCAGTTGACCCGCCGCTGTATCCGGTTTTTGACGTCCTTCTCTACCCGGACATTTTCCAGCTCCAGCAGCGAAATGGGAGCTTTGATAATCCGCAGCACATCCACAATCTGGTCGGAGTTTTTCAGGTAAAGCACGTAGGTGATCCGGCTGGTGCCGGGACGCGTACGCTCCAGGACTCTGGATTCCACATCAAAGTCCAGCAGAAAACGCTGCAGCCTTTCGGCCTGCTCCTGGGTTTCGTTCAGGATTTCAATGTGATAGTTTTTGGTGGGATCATTGATGGATCCCCCCGCGAGAAACGCTCCCCGAAGATACGCTCTCTCACAGCATGTTCTGGTCAGAAGCTGATCCGGCATCATGGTCCGAAGGCAGTGAGCCTCCTGGTTTGTCTCCAGAAAGCCGCATTCGCTCAGGATTCTTCTCAGATATCCTTCGCCCTGTACCTTCAGTTTGTATTGCCGGACCTTGGAGCCGCCCCGCCCGATCCTGCGGATCACTCTGGGATGGATATGGAACAGCTCTCTCAACAGAGCCTCCGTTTTCAGGATCAGCGCCTTATGCTCACTGGCGACTTCAATCATCGCCGGCGAAAGGCTGATTCTGGCGCCCGTACAGAGAATGGCGGAAAGCTCCGCCAGCTGGCAGTGCCGGGCTTTGCTCATATGAAGGCTCAGCTCATCTTTCACTTTGGTGGAAAATGACATCAGATCAGATCCCAGCCATCCGGTGAAAGATATTTGATCTCCGGTGTCAGCCGCACATGGAACTGTTCCATCACTGTTTTCTGAATGTGATGAATCAGCTCTATCACGTCTGCGCAGGTCGCACCGCCGCGGTTCACAATAAAGCCCGCGTGCTTCGCGGATACCTCCGCGCCGCCGATCCGGTAACCCTTCAGACCGGCCTGTTCAATCAGCGCTCCGGCAAAATAGCCCTGGGGACGCTTGAACACGCTGCCGGCGCTGGGAAGCTCCAGCGGCTGCTTGGATTTTCTCTGCTGTGCGAGATCATTCATTTTGGCTTCAATGGCATCGGGGTCGCCATGGGTAAGCCTGATGGTAGCTCTGATGACAGTCCAGGATTTTTTCTGCAGGATGCTGCTGCGGGTGCCGAATTCCATGTCTTCCGGAGAAAGAACCATCTGATTGCCAAACAGGTCAATCACCGTGACACTTTCGATCACATCCTTCAGCTCTCCGCCATAGGCACCGGCATTCATATAGATGCCGCCGCCCAGGCTTCCGGGAATGCCGGAAGCAAATTCAAGGCCTGTCAGGCCATTCCTTCTGGCTGCCTTGCTGAGGGCAGTCAGGGTCACGCCGGCTTCCGCGGTTATATGATCATCCTCAACCTGGATCCTCTGAAAATAGTTCGTGCTCAGGCGTATTACAGCACCTCTGAAGCCTTCGTCGGATGCCAGAATGTTGCTGCCTCTGCCCAGCACAATATAGGGGATCTCACAGTCCCGAAGCACCTGGATAGCCTGACTCAGTTCTTCGACGTTCTCGGGGCTGATGACAAAATCAGCGGGACCGCCGATCCGAAATGTAGTCATGCCGGAAAGGGGCAGGTCTTCGAACACGTCGATACTGCCAATGGCTCTGAACAGTCTGTCCCTGACGGACATGCTGCCCATAGAATACCTCTCCACCATGGGATCCTCCTCCTAAAATAAAAGTTAGCTAAGATTCATTATAAACTGAAACAAGGGCAAAAACAACTACCGGCACCTCGTCAAAAATCCGATTTATGATAAGGAAAAAGATGAACTTTCATCAATTTGCACCATTACCAGCCCTGTCAATTGTCTCACGCGAGACAGCTTTATTGCAGTAAAAAAGCGCCTCCCGAAGGAGGCGCCCGAAAAACCGTTGTTTTATCTGAAAGTTAACAGAAGCTGTCAGCAGCTCTTACTGCCTGCCCAGCATGGCGGCACCGATTACGCCGGCGTCGTTGCCCAGCTTGGCAATGACCACCTTGGTTCTGGTGGAGCCGCCGTAGACCTCGCCGGCCAGCTCTTTCATCACGGGATCCAGAAGCTTGTCCTTCTGGGCGCTGGGGCCGCCGCCGATGATAATGTACTCCGGCTGGAAGACATTGATGGTATTGCCCAGGCCGATGGCCAGATAATGGGCATATTCCTGAATTGCCTCCTGAGCCGCTTCATCGCCGCCGTTGGAGCAGTCAAAGATGTCCTTGGCATTCAGCTTGTTGATATTGCCATCCTCCATCTGATTGAGCTTGGAGGAAGGATTCTCCAGGGCCCGCTTCTTCCCCATGCGGATCAGACCGGTGGCTGAGCTGTAAACCTCCCAGCATCCCTTACGGCCGCAGTTGCATTTGATGCCGTCGGCCACGATGACCTGATGGCCCATCTCACCGCCGCCGAAGAAAGCGCCGGAGAAGATCTTGCCGTCAATAATGATTCCGCCGCCCAGACCGGTGCCCAGGGTGATGGTGATGCAGTTTTTGGAACCTTCACCGGCTCCGAACATAGCCTCGCCGAGGCCGGCCACGTTGGCGTCGTTCTCCAGATACACGGGAACGGGAAGCAGCTCTCTCATAATGGGAGCTATGGCGACATTGCGGAAATCGGCAAAGTTCGCGGAGAAATAAACGATGCCCTCTACAGGATTGATGGCGCCGGGGCATCCGATACCTACGGAATGGATATCCTCAAAGGTAAGGCCCTGCTCTTCCACCAGCTCTCTTACCAGTCCTGCCATGTCTTCAATAATGGCGCGGTTGTTCCGCTCGGCCCCGGTGGGAATGCTTCTCTTGACGATAATCTCGCCGTTTTCCTTTACCAGCGCTGCCTTGATCGTGGTTCCGCCCAGGTCAATACCTGCATAGATCATTTGATTTCTCCTCCTTCGGACAGCAGATCGTTTTTCTGCTGTTTTCTTGTTTGAATATTTTTATTAACGCGGTCCCGCAGTTCCTCGGCCGCGTTGTAGCCCATTTTTTTCTGACGGTGGTTCAGGGCCGCCGTCTCAACAATCATGGAAAGGTTTCTGCCCACCATGATGGGAATGGCATAGAGAGCAACCTCATTGCCCAGGATATTGATGGTGGCCGTGTTAAGACCCACCCGGTCATAGTTCTTTTCCGGACTCCAGGGCTCCAGATGCACCACCATGTCGATGGTTTTCGTCAGGCGGATGGCCTGCACACCGTAAAGCTCCTTGACGTTGATCACGCCCACGCCCCGGAGCTCGATCATGTTCTGAATCAGATCGACGCTGCGGGCCATCAGCTCGCCTTCGGAGTTTTTGTGAACCTCCACCACGTCGTCCGCCACCAGACGGTGTCCCCGCTGTACCAGCTCCAGAGCCGTTTCGCTTTTGCCCAGGCCGCTTTCTCCCATAATCAGGACGCCTTCACCGAAGCAGTCCACCATAACGCCATGCAGACAGATGCGCGGCGCCAGCTCATCCTGGAGATACTGGGTAATGTTGGCACCGAAGTTGGTGGTGACATCCTGGGACTCCAGCAGCGGGACCCGGTACTTTTCGGCGATCTCGATCATGGAGGGATCCATCTGCTCTCCCAGGGAACGGCAGAGCACCAGACAGACAGGATTGGTGGAGAAAAACCGCTCAAAAATCAAAAGCCGCTGTTCATGAGTCAAAGAACTCAGATAGGAAAACTCAACCTTTCCCAGAATCTGGACCCTGGCCGGGTCAAAGTACTCATAGAAGCCCGTCAGCTGAAGAGCGGGGCGGTTGATTTCCGCCACTACAACCTCACGTTTTTCGACGGTTTCGGGTGAAGTCAGCACCTTCAGGTGAAAATCCTGGATGATTCGCTGAAGCCTGACACTGGAATGATCCGCCATGCTGATTCCTCCCCTCATCCTATTTCAAAGACATTTTGAAATTAATTTTAACACGCATATTCTGTTTATTCAATAGATTTTTGTCAAATTTCATCAAAGATTTGCCGTCGCTTCCCGTCTTTTTTATCAAAAAAACCGCACCGTAGGTCCGTCGGTAAATACCGTCGGACTATCGGTGCGGTTCTGATTCGTTTAGCCGAGAGCCTTGATGGCGTTCAGCGCGGGATCCAGCCAGTCTCCTTCGATCTTTTCGATCTCTCCCGCGTCTACAGCGGAAGCGATGGCCGGATCGATGGGCAGACGTCCAAGAACCTGAAGGTTGTTGGCCTCCGCCACTTCTTCCAGATGGCTCTTTCCGAAGATTTCAATCTTTTTGCCGCAGTCAGGGCAGGTGATGTAGCTCATGTTCTCCACAATGCCAAGAACAGGAATATCCATCATGCGGGCCATCTTAATGGCCTTGGTGACAATCATGGAAACCAGATCCTGGGGAGAAGTTACAATAATCAGTCCATCCACAGGCAGAGACTGGAAAACAGTCAGGGCTACGTCGCCGGTTCCGGGAGGCATATCCACCACCAGCACGTCCACATCGTGCCAGACAGTCTCACTCCAGAACTGCTTGATGACGCCGCCCAGCACGGGACCGCGCCACACCACGGGATCGGTTTCATCTTCCAGCAGCAGATTAATGCTCACCAGGTCCACACCGCCCTTGCTCACAGCGGGAATCATACCCATCTGATTGCCGGTCAGCTTCTCATGGACGCCAAAAGCCTGAGGAATGGAAGGTCCGGTGATATCCGCATCCAGAATACCGGTATGAAGTCCCTGCTTCTGGAGCATGGAAGCAATCAGCTCGGCCACCAGAGACTTACCTACGCCTCCCTTGCCGCTGACAACTCCGATCACTTTCTTAACGGTGCTGTAGGCATTGGCCGGAGCCAGCAGGCTCTCAGCTGTTCTGGCGCCGCAGCTGGCGCCGCAGGTGGAACAGTCATGAGTGCAATTCTCAATCGCTGTTTCCTGATTACGGTTTTCTTCACTCATTTCGTTTTCTCCTCTTTATTAGGTCATTGATTCACAACAGGAACCATTTTCTCTACAATTCCATGATCCTTCAGAAAATCAGCCCATTGCTGATAGGCTTCGGGATACATATGCAGGCCGTCGTAGGAATTGGAATCCGCCAGATCACCTGCTGAATTTTCAAAGGGCTTGCTGATATCCAGATAAAAGATGGTATCGTTATCAGCCAGCGAAGCGAGCAGCTCGTTATACTGCTGCAGCCGTTCGTTGTTGACGGCGTAGTTGCCGTAGGCGAAATCCGCCGTCACCTTCAGGTTGGCCTGAATCACAATAATGGAAGTGGGCTGATACTCCTTCACCAGATTCAGAATCTCCTTAAAGTCCTCGAAGCATTCCTCCGGTCCTGAGCCCAATCCATTGATACCGCAGGAAAGATAAATCTTTCCAAAGTGATACTCGCTGAGCAGGTCTTCCAGGTCGTAGCTTCCGTAGCCTTCCACATAGAGATAGTCATACAGAAGTCCGACGTTGCTGATGCCTGATTCCGCAAAGAAAACAGCGTTCTGAAGATCGGAATTGGCCTGAAGCCCCACCGTACGGGAATCACCAATAAAGAGGACGTCGTCGAAATAATCCGTATCGACTTTTCCGAAGGTCCTGGTGAGGGTCATCTGAACCTCAGGCTCAGACACCTCAGAAGACTCTTCCTCCGAGGATTCCTCTTCCGATTCTTCCCTGCCGGCCATTTCCTCCCCGGTGAGTTCCTGGGCTGTCATGGATTCCGTATCCAGTGGTTCTACCACCACCTCCGGCCGTACAGGCCCCGAAGCGCTTTCTTCCCGGCTCTCTGCCTTGGCCTGTTCAGAGCCCCTGGGCTCCATGGCCAGCACGCTGCTGCCTTTCAGAATCAGCACCAGCAGCACAGCGCTCACCAGAACAAGCACCGGCACGAACACCAGCAAAAAGACTTTTTCGGTCTTAGCACTATTCTTTTGTTGTTTCATCTGTCTCCTCTAATACATTTACGAACTTTCAATATCCGAGGATATGCAATTGATAATTATACACCATCCCCTGAATTTACACAAGAAAAAAATCCCTCTTGACAATCGGGCATATACCGTGGTATACTAATCAAGCTTTTTCAAGAAAGCATATGGCCCCTTGGTCAAGAGGTTAAGACATCGCCCTTTCACGGCGGTAACGTGGGTTCAATTCCCGCAGGGGTCACTTGATGGCAATGGCTAAACGCCTTTGCCATCAAGACAAGTTTTCTCCGAAAACTTGCCATATATAGATGGTGCCATAGCCAAGCGGTAAGGCAAAGGTCTGCAACACCTCTATCCCCGGTTCGATTCCGGGTGGCACCTTTTTCAAAGGAATCCAGCGATGCTGGATTCCTTTTTTGTTTCTTCTGCCCTTATTCAGTTCGTTCCATTAATTCAGTCCGTCCCATTTAATTAAGAAAAGAAGTTCCACTGGGACAGCAGCAGGCCCGGGATGACCACTATCAGGAAAAAGGCCCAGCTGATGAAAGTAAAGACCTTGATGAAGTTCTTCCCTTTTCCCGGATATTCCCGCACATAGATCCGATAATTGATTACCGATGCCAGGGATCCGATCAGGGAACACAGGCCGGCGGTATCCGCACCGTAGATCAGCCCCGCGAAGTTTTTCGTAAAGGGATAAAGGACGATGCTGGCCGGAACATTGGAGATGATCTGCGACATCCCAATGGTCCACCAGTATTCGCGGCCTGCCACATTTCTCTCCAGGAAACCGGCAATGGACGGATTCGCGGTGATGGATGACGAGAACACAAAGAAGCAAAGGAAGGTCAGAATCAGCACATAATCCACCTTTGCGAACAGCTTCCGGTCCGCCGCGGCAATCATCCCCAGCACCAGTGCCAGCGCGATGAGCCACCAGCGGGTGCGGGTAACGATCACCAACAGCACCAGAGCGAAGAGTCCCAGATACATCCACCACTTAAAGGTCTTCTCCACCGGCTTCAGCGCCCGCTCATCACAGACGAAGGTCTCCTTCCGGTTCTTCCTGTAAAGGAAGAGAATAAAACAAATCAGCAGCACCGCCGACATCACGCACAGCGGCGACATGTGAAGCAGAAATTTCCAGACACTGATATTGCTCTGCCCGTAAAGGAAAAGATTCTGCGGTGATCCGAAGGGCGTCAGCAGCGAGCCCCTCACCGCAGCGATGTTCTCCATGGAAATCACCGGAAGAATATATTTTTCCTTGTCCGCGCTCCGGAACAAAAGGATGGTCAGGGGCACAAAAATGAGCAGCGATACGTCGTTGGTCACAAACATGGAAGAGAAAAACACGCCGAAAACCAGAAACAGACTTACTGCTGTCATGTTTTTCATTTTTCCCGCCAGGTTCACCAGGGGCTGCAGCACGTTCTCCTGTTTAAAGCCCTCCAGGACGCAGAGCATCATCAGCAGGACGCCCAGTGTCCTCCAGTCAATCTGATGCAGCAGCGCCGCGGATGGCGGCGTAATGATGAGCCCTGCCACCGCGGCCAGCAGGGACAGGGTCAGCATAGCTTCTTTTTTCAACCAGTTAAGTACATTCTTCATCATTTGTCAGTCTTTCTATTATCAATTATTTCAGGCAGAAAATATCCCTGATTATACTATAGTTCTAAGGAAACTGCCACAGAAAAATATGTCAAAAGATTTCTTCGAAAGCCGGCCTTTTCGGCAGGGCCGCTGCGCTTCTTCTTGTCACTTCTGCACAAAAGTACCCGTGGATTTTTGGATTGCAAAGATCAATCTATACATATATAATAGAAACATGTGAAATCGTTATCAAAAGGAGGAATCGTCTATGACGGATCCAATTTTCGATTCCAGACTGAAGGCCAGAGAGGATGAACTCCGCTGGCTGTATATGGAAATGTATCAGGACGCCCATGCCTATGAGTATTTTATCAGCATGCTTCAGCGCATGTACAAGGAGCGCCGCCAGGAACTGAAGGACATCGACGCCGGGCGCGAGGTTTTTCCGGATTGGTACAGGGATAAGAATACCCTGGGCGTGCTGATGTATACCCAGTGCTTCGGCGGTACGCTGAAGGGTGTGAAGGAACATCTGGATTATCTGGAAGAGTCCGGAATTAACTACGTCCATCTGATGCCGCTGCTGGAAAGTCCCAAAGACCGCAGCGACGGCGGCTATGCCGTGGCGGATTTCCGCAAGGTACAGCCGGAGCTGGGAACCATGGAGGATCTGGCCGATCTTTCCGATGACTGCCACCGGCGCGGCATGTCCGTGTGCCTGGATTTCGTCATGAATCATACCTCCGAGGATCATGAGTGGGCCAAACGGGCCCGGGCCGGCGAAAAGGAATACCAGGACCGGTATTTCTTCTTTGATGACTGGGCCATCCCCTATCAGTATGAATGCACCGTTCCCCAGGTCTTCCCCACCACCGCGCCGGGCAATTTCTCCTGGTGCGAGGAGGCAAAGAAGGTTGTCATGACCACCTTCTACCCCTACCAGTGGGATCTGAACTACGCCAATCCGACGGTCTTCAACGACATGACCGAGAATATGCTCTATCTGTGCAACCAGGGTGTGGATATCATCCGTCTGGACGCCACCCCTTATATCTGGAAGGAGCTGGGAACCAGCTGCCGCAATCTGCCCAAGGTTCATACGCTGGTCCGCATGATGCGCCTGGCGGGCGAGATTGTCTGCCCGGGCATGCTGCTTCTGGGCGAAGTGGTCATGGAGCCCTCCAAGGTGGTTCCCTATTTCGGCACCGTCGAAAAGCCCGAATGCCATATGCTGTACAACGTAACCACCATGGCCAGCACCTGGCATACCGTGGCCACCCACGATGTCCGCCTGCTGCGGCATCAGATGGATTCCGTCTTCGCTCTTCCCAAGGTTTATACCTTCCTCAACTATCTGCGCTGCCACGATGATATTGGCTGGGGTCTGGACTATCCTTTCCTGGCCCGGTTTGGCATGCAGGAGGTCCCCCACAAGAAATTCCTGAATGACTATTTCCAGGGCATGTTCCCGGGAAGCATCGCCCGGGGCGAGCTCTACAATAATGATCCGAGACTGGGCGACGCAAGACTGTGCGGAACCACCGCCTCTCTCTGCGGCGTCGAAGGCGCCCTGCAGATGCAGAATCAGGAAGCTTTGGAAAAGGCCCTGCGGCTGGATATCACCCTGCACGCCTTCCTGCTGACCCAGAGCGGTATCCCGGTGCTCTATTCCGGCGATGAAGTGGCCCAGTTCAATGACTGGTCTTATCATCAGGATCCCTTCAAGCAGGAGGACAGCCGGTACCTCCACAGAGGCGCCTTTGACTGGCAGAAAGCGGCGCACCGCCACGATACGGGAACCGTGGAAGGCCGGATTTACGAGGCCCTTCGGAAGCTGGAAAATATCCGCTTCAACACCCGTGTCTTCGACGCGGACGCCGATGTGTGGACCATGGAGCCCTACAACGACTGCATTCTGGCCATTGGCCGTTATTACGAAGGACAGAAGCTCGTCGCTCTGTTCAATTTCTCACCGGACGATCAGACTGCCTGGCTGAACGAGCCAGAAAGCTATACAGATATGATGACAGGCGAGGCAAGACCTGCCAACGGAGTGCAGCTGAAAGGCTATGACTTCTGCTGGCTGATCACTGGAGACAAAGGATAGGCAAGACCATGAACCTGAAGGAAATTGCTGCGCTGGCTGGTGTTTCACCTGCAGCCATCAGCCGCTATTTCAACGGAGGTTCCTTAAGCGCGGAAAAACAGGAACGTATAAGGAAAGTAATCGAGGAAACGAATTACAACCCGAACCGGCTGGCCAGAGATCTTCGCAAGGGCCATGTGTCTCAGGTGGGGGTCATCGTTCCGAAGATCCATTCAATTTCGGTGGGCGAAGTGCTCTCCGGTATCAATGAAGTCCTTTCCCGGGAACATTATCTGACTCTGCTCGGCTGCACCGACGAGAGCGACGAGCGGGAGGAAGAATATCTGTCCCGCATGGAAGCTTACCAGCTGGCGGGGCTGATTATCATGGCCACTTCCGTGACCCCGGAAAAGGAAAAAAGATATCGGGAAATGAACGTGCCGGTAGTGATCACCGGACAGTATTATCCCAGTATTGACTGCATCTTCCATGATGACTATCACGCCATGGCGGTTCTCACAGAGCGGATGATTCAGGCCGGAAGAAAGCGCTTTGCCTATATCGGGGTATCGGAAAAGGATCCCGCCGTGGGACTGAACCGGCGTCTGGGGGTCTTCGACACCCTAAAAAGGTATGACATCCCTTCTGAGAACATTCCGGTCCGCAGGGCCGAGTTTTCCGTGGAAAGCGGCTACCAGTGCATGAAGAATATCCTTGAAGACTATCAGCCTGACGGGGTTCTCTGCGCTACGGCCACCATCGCCCATGGCGCCATGCTGGCGCTGAAGGAAGCTGGCATCCCTGTGCCTGAGCAGGCCAGTATTGCGGGCATCGGCAATGACGAAGCCAACCGGATCTCCTCTCCTGCCCTGACCACCGTCCGGCTTTATCAGAGCGAATGCGGCAGGGAGGCCGCCCGGCAGCTGCTTCGGCGGATCGGAGAAAAATCCGATGACAGGCTTCCCTCCATACATACCATGCTGGGATATACCTTCGTGGAAGGAAACTCAATTTAAAAGGAGTCAAACATGGCAGACAAAAAGCTGATCTTTCTTGACATCGACGGGACTTTGACGCCGGCCGGCAGCAATGTCCCGCCCGAAAGCGCTCTTCAGGCAATCCGCAAAGCCCAGGCCAAGGGACATAAAGTGTTCCTGTGCACCGGCCGCAACCGGGGAATGCTGGCTCCCGTCCTAAAATACGGCTTTGATGGATTCATTGGTTCCGCCGGAGGCTTTATCATGGTGGACGGGAAGGTAATCTACGACCAGCCCATGGACCATGAGCAGTTCAAGCTGGCCCTGGACGCTTTGCACGAAAGCGGCGTCTTCTGCACCATTGAAGGCCGGGACCAGACCTTCGGCGACGAGGATCTGGGGGAATTCCTGAAAAGCACCGACGGAGGCAATTCGGAGATCGAGCGCTGGCGCAAGGCTCTGGCCGAGGATCTCGGGATTCGTCCCATGAAGGAATACGACGGATGTCCCATCTACAAGATCGTGTTCATGTGTCTCGAGAAAGAACAGCTGGACAAGGCCCGCTTACTGGTGGAGAAGGATTTTTCCTTCGTATGCCAGACTGTGGCGGCCCATGGCTGCCTGAACGGTGAGCTGATTAACCGGGCCTTCGACAAAGGCCGGGGAATCCTGAGGGTCTGCGACTATCTGGGTGTTGACGTCAAAGATACCTATGGCTTTGGCGACAGCATGAATGATCTGGAGATGATCGATACTGTCGGGTACAGTGTCTGCATGGCCAACGGGGATCCTGTGATCAAGTCTCACAGCGATTATGTCTGTCCCTCGGTCCAGGAAGACGGCCTTGCAATTGCCTTTGAAAAACTGGGATTGTGATCCCCTTCCCTGCCTCAAATACAAGTAGTGGAAATGTACAAAATCACCAAAAGAAATTCATAGATATTGCCATATTTACATAATATGTAGAAAGAATTATAGTTATTGAAGGAATGAAAACGATTACAATCGTTTCATTATAATTTATTCCTAAATGTCAACTTAAAAGGAGGCAGTATTATGGCGCTCGATTACAGAAAGTGCGCGGAAGAGATCGTTGCCAACATTGGAGGAGCCGGCAACGTCGTCAGTGCCGCTCACTGTGCGACAAGACTTCGTCTGGTCATCGCTGACAACGCCAAGGTCAACAAGGCTGTGTTGGAGAACATCGACGGAGTCAAGGGTATGTTCGAGTCCAATGGTCAGCTGCAGCTGATCATCGGAACCGGCACCGTTAACAAGGTGTATGATGAGTTTCTGGCAGTTACCGGCCTGACAGCAGCTTCAAAGGCAGATGTCAAGGCAGCGGCTGCCGCGAAGGATCCCCTGTGGAGAAGAATCCTGAAGGTCCCGGGCGATGTATTCGTACCGATCCTTCCAGCGATCGTAGCTTCCGGTCTGATGATGGGTCTTGTGGAAGCCATTCCGAAGTTCTGGCCTGCCTTTGGTCAGAGCGACTGGTTCTCTTTCCTTGATCTGGTGGCCAATACCGCCTTTGCTCTGCTTCCTGTTCTGGTTGCCATCTCTTCGGCCAGAGTCTTCGGCGGCAATATTTTCCTGGGTGCCGTCATCGGTCTGATGATGGTTCATCCGGCACTGATCAATGCCTGGACCGTGGGTAACTACGCGGCCGGCGAAATACCAACATGGCACCTGTTCTTCTTTAATGTCCAGCAGGTGGGTTATCAGGGACATGTTATCCCGGTAATCCTGGCCGTCCTATTGATGTCAACCGTTGAAAAATGGCTGCACAAGAAGGTGCCGGAGATGATCGATCTCTTCGTTACTCCTCTGTGCACCGTTCTCATCACTGCCTTCATTACCTTCACCATCATCGGCCCCATCTTCTCTCTGCTGGAGAACTGGGTGCTGGCCGGCGCCAAGTGGCTGGCAAGCAGCCTGCCCGGTGCTGTGGTTATGGGCGCCATCTACCCCTGGACCGTTGTCATGGGTCTGCACCACATGTACAACGTCATCGAAGCCGGTATGATTGCTCAGACCGGTCTGAACACCTGGATGCCCATCGCATCCGCCGCGAACTTCGCTCAGTTCGGCGCCTGCCTTGCGGTGGCTCTGAAGGTTAGAAACCAGAAGACCAAATCTGTGGCTCTTCCCGCTTCCCTTTCCGCTTCTCTGGGTATTACCGAGCCTGCCATCTTCGGTATCAACTTCCGTTTCATGAAGCCCTTCCTTTGCGGTATGGCCGGCGGCGCTGTGGGTTCTCTGTTCGGCGCTCTGTTCGGACTGGGCGCTCCGGTTTATGGTGTAACCGGTATTCCCGCCATTCCCGCAGTCAATAATGTTCCTTTATATCTGGTAGAGCTGCTTATTTCTGCCGGCGTTGCCGCCTTACTGACCTGGTTCATCTGGAAAGAAGATGCACCGGCAGCCGCTGCTGCTCCCGCTGAGGCAGCCAAGGCCGAGGTCAAGGCTCCTGAAGCCAAGATCGAAGTTCCCACCAATACCGTCATCTCCTGCTCCGCAGGCGAAATCAAAGCTCCCGTGGCCGGCAAAGTGATTCCTTACACCGAGATTCCGGACCAGACCTTCGCGGCTGGCGTGCTGGGTGAAGGCGTTGGCATCTGGCCAGAGGCGGAAGTGGTCGTAGCTCCCTACGACGGCGAGATTTCTTCCGTGGCTGAGTCCAAACATGCCATCGGCATCACCGGTGCTGAGGATATGGAACTGCTGATCCACATTGGTGTGGATACCGTAGCCATGAACGGCGATGGTTTTGAAGTGCTGGTGGCCGAAGGCGATCAGGTCAAGGCCGGACAGCCGCTGGTGAAGTTCAGCAAGGAAAAAATCAAAGCAGCCGGTCATCCGGATGTGGTTGTTACTCTGCTGACCAACAGCGATGACTATGAAAATGTAACTATTCATCAATAATTCTTTATAGGAGGAAAAACATCATGACAGAATTCAAGTATCTCATTCAGGATCCCATCGGTATCCATGCCCGTCCGGCCGGACTGCTGGCTAAGCTTGCCAAGTCCTTCGAGGGAACCACCGTGTACCTGACCAAGGGCGGAAACACCGTTAAGGCTTCCCAGCTGATGAAGCTGATGGGCCTGGGCGTCAAGGCCGGCGACGAAGTCACCATCGGCTGCGAAGGCGGCGATGAGGCAGCAGCTGCTGCAGCCCTGGAACAGTTCTTTAAAGAGAATCTGTAAGTCAGTCACCAGAAGCAATGAAAAAAGCCGATGCCTCGCTTTTAAAGCAGGCATCAGCTTTTTCACTATAAGGAGATGAATCTTATGATTTTAATTCAAGGCAAGGGTGTTTCCCGCGGCGTTGTCAAAGGCCCTCTTTACTTCTATAAAAAACCGGATACCACGGTTGTCAAAGTTGAAGGTGCCGATCTGGATGCTGAAAAGAGCCGTTTGGAAGAAGCCAAGAAAAAATCCATTGAGCAGCTGGAAGTCCTGGCTGAAAAAGCCCGCGAGGAAGCCGGCGACGAAAGCGCAATCCTTTTTGAAACCCACGCGATGTTTGTGGAAGATGACGACTTTGTCGAGTGCATCAACGACTGCCTGGAGGGCGAGAACTGCAACGCGGAATACGCCGTCAAGGAAGCCGGCGAGCAGTTCGCAGCCATGTTTGCGGCCATGGACGATGCCTACATGCAGGCCCGTGCCGCGGATATCCGTGATGTATCCCAGCGAATTCTCAACAATCTGATGGGCGTCGTGGACGGCGGCATCGATTCCGATGTTCCCGTGGTCCTGGCAGCCGATGATCTGGCACCCTCCGAGACGCTGCAGCTCGACAAGAGCAAGATCTCCGGCTTTGTCCTTCGGGAAGGCTCCAGCAATGGCCATACCGCCATTCTGGCCCGCACCATGGGCATCCCGGCCATCTGCGGCGCCGGTGCTGAGCTGGTGGAAGCCTATCAGGGCCGCGAGTGCTATGTGGATGGCGAGACCGGACAGATCATTCTCGATCCCGATGAGCTGACCCTGCAGGCCCTGCGTGACAAGTATGAAAAGCAGCAGGAAATGAAGAAGCTCATGGAGACCATGCGCGGCCAGGAAGACGTGACCCTGGACGGCCGCAAGATCAAGCTGTACTGCAACATCGGCTCTCCCGATGATGTGGCCGCTGTCAAGAGCAACGACGGTCAGGGCATCGGCCTTTTCCGTTCCGAATTCCTGTACCTGAAATCCGATGATTATCCCACCGAGGATGAACAGTTCGAAGCCTACAAAGCGGTAGCTGCCGCCATGGAAGGCAAACGGGTCATCATCCGTGCCCTGGACATCGGAGCTGATAAGCAGGTCCCCTACTTCAATCTTCAGAAAGAAGAAAACCCGGCCCTGGGCGTTCGCGCCATCCGTATCTGCCTGAACCGTCCGGAGGTCTTCCGTACCCAGCTGCGTGCCCTGTACCGCGCCTCCGCCTATGGCAAGGTGGCCATCATGTTCCCGATGATCACTTCCGTCTGGGAAGTCCGCGAATGCAAACGGGCCTGTGCCGCAGTGATGAAAGAGCTGAAGGAAGAAGGCATCCCCTTCAATCCGGATACGGAGATCGGTATCATGATCGAGACGCCGGCTTCTGTCTTCATGGCCTCCAATCTGGCGAAGGAAGTGGATTTCTTCTCCGTCGGTACCAACGATCTGACCCAGTATACCCTGGCCTGCGACCGTCAGGCCAATGATCTGGGCAAGTTCTTTGATCCTCATCATCCCGCCGTGCTGCGCGCCCTGAAAATGGCGGCGGATGCAGCCCATGAGAATGGAATCTGGATCGGTATCTGCGGCGAGCTGGGCGCGGATGTGAGCCTCCTGCCCACCTTCCTTGCCATCGGCATTGATGAGCTCTCTGTGAGCCCCTCTTCCGTGCTGCCTCTTCGTGCAGAGATCCGCAAGTCCATCGCACAGCTTTGCAATCTGGAAAAGCTGGAGTGGTAAGATCTGACAGACCCTAAAGCAACATCAATGGGACGAGTGAGAAACGACGAGCATCGTTTTTCCCTCGTCCCGTTTTTTGTTTGGCAATTGCCAAGGCAATGGCTAAGGCCATGGCTGAAACCATGGGCGGAAGCCCTGGCTGGCAAAAAACCATACTGTTGGTATAGAAAAAATCATCCAAATAGTATTAGTAGTATCTTCCCATTCTCCGCGATTGTTACTATAATGATCTTGGATGAGGAAAGGAGACCTGCCCATGAAAATCATGCTTGCCGAAAATATCCGTCAGTTCCGAAAGGAGCGAAAGCTGACCCAGGAAAAGCTGGCTGAAGCCCTGGGTGTGACTGTCGGTGCCGTCTATAAATGGGAATCCGGTCAATCACAGCCGGAGCTCGCCACTCTGATGGAAATTGCTGATTTCTTCGATATTTCTGTCGATTTGCTGCTGGGTTACCATATCAAAGACAATCGGCTCGATGCTGCCATCGAAAGGGTCCTGGGTTATATGAAAACCCTGGATCCGGAAGCCCTGCTGGAAGCGGATAAACTCAGAACGAAATATCCCCATTCCTTTAAGGTAATCTACGGCTGTGCCCAGATCTATCTGGTCTTTGGCGCCGCGAGAAAGGACAAAGCGCTTCTGAAGGAAGCCTCAGCGCTTCTGGAACAGGCCCGCATCCTGCTGCCCCAGAATCAAAACCCACGGGTGAGTGATCTTTCCATCTGTCGGGATCTGGCCACAGCCTGGCTTCTGTCTGATGAGCATGAAAAGGGCCTGGATCTTCTGAAAAGCAACAACATTGATGGCATCAGCAGCGACATGATCGGCACTTATCTGGCGATCTATCTGAATCGTCCGGAAGAAGCAGTGCCCTATCTGTCTGAAGCCTTTCTGGACCACTTCTCTGCTCTGCTCAATATAGCAGCTTCTTATGCCTTTGTATTCTACAGCCGTAAGGACTGGAAGGCTGCTCTTGATATTCTCCAGTGGGCCATTGCTTCGCTGAAGGGCCTGACCACTGAGGATGGTTCCGGAAGCTTTCTAAAAATTCACATCTATCTGCTGGCCCTGCTTGCTTCAATCCAGGCAAAACTCTCTCAGGAGGAAGCCTCCCAAAAGTCTCTGGCTGAAGCCGCCGCTTTGGCCCGTCAATTTGATTCTCAGCCGGATTACCGAGTAGGCGGGATACGGTTTATCGATCCTTTGGAACAGTCCTTTTCTTACGATATCCTTGGCACCAGCGCCGAGGAGAGTGTATCCACCCTGTTTCGTTTTCTGAAGGATCCGGTGTTTTCCGAAAAATGGAAGGAGGCTATGTCCCATGAGTTCTGATCCTGCCCCGAGAGAAAATGTTTTCTCCAACCGCAATTTCCGGCTGGTCTTTTTTGGTGCCCTGGTCTCCGAGCTGGGATCGATTCTCTACAGCTTTTCCGTGGGCTTTTACATTCTGGAAATCACCGGGAACAGCGCCTTCCTGCAGGGCCTGTACCTGGCGCTGTGCGGTGTGTCAATGCTGATCTTTACCCCTGTGGGCGGCGTTCTGGGAGATCGCTTCCATAAAGCCAGGATCATGTTCCTGTGTGATTATGCGAAGGGAGCCATGATCCTGCTGGTGACGCTCCTGCTCTTACTGTTCCGATCGCCGGGCGTCCAGGTGGTCCTGCTGTTTGTTCTGGGTATCCTGGGCAATGCTGTCAGCGGGATTTTCTCGCCGGCAGCCGGCGCACTGTTTCCCCATATTGTGAAGGATGAACAGCTGCAGCAGGCCAACGCCTATGTCTCCATGAAAAATTCTTTAGAGGGGATTGTCGGGATCGTGCTGGCGGGGATTTTATATGCGGCTCTGCCGATCCATATTCTCTTCTTTCTGGTGGGGATTTCGTATATCATTTCCGGCATCTCTGAGATGCTGATCCGCTATGATCACCAGCCTTCCCCGGAGCCGCTGACGCTGCGGCTGGCCGCGCAGGATATTGTGGACGGCGTCCACTATTTACAGACAAAACAGGCCATTATGGCGCTGCTCGTGTCGGTTCTGTTCGTCAACTTTTTCTTTTCTCCCATCACCGGAAACTTTCTGCCTTATTTCATCAAGACCGATCTTTCCGCTGCTCCTTCTTATCTGATGGATCGGCTGCTGACGCCGGAGCAGTGGCTCTCGGTATTTGAAGTATGCTTTGGTCTGGCATCCCTTCTGGGCGCAGGAATCTTAAGCGCCCGTCCCTCCGAGGAAAAAGTGGGAAGAAAGACAGCGCTGCGACTGCTTCTTACCTCCCTTTGTACCCTGGGTCTGACCCTGGCCTACTGGCTTCTGGTGGATCGGGGAGGATCTGTCAGCGCTTTTCTGATTTGCTTCAGTGTGGGATGCCTGCTGATGGGAGTTTTGCTGTCATTAATCAATATTCCTCTCAATACCACCTTGATGCAGGTCGTAGATCGTGATAAGCTAAGTAAAGTAGCCAGCCTCATCAGCATTGTCTCCCAGGGCATGGTTCCCATTTCTTCTGTCTTAGCCGGACTGGTGCTGGGACATCTTGGCAGCAGTGCGCTGCTTCTCATCTGCTCCCTGGGATTTATGATTTCGTCTCTCATGCTTCTCTTCAATAAAAGAATTCATGAGATCTAAAGAACAGACAGCCTTCCGGGAGGAATCCAATGACAGAAAAAGATCTTTTTCTCCGTTCGGTCCAGCTTGACTGGTCAAAAATTCCTGAAAACAGTTATCTCCGGGAGATTCCTGCCCTGCAGGATCTTTCGGAGATCAAGTTCCATAAACCCGTAACTTTTTTCGTTGGGGAAAACGGAACAGGAAAGTCCACTCTGCTGGAAGCCATCGCTCTTAACCTCGGATTCAATGCCGAAGGGGGAACGAAAAACTATCGCTTTTCCACCTATGATTCTCACTCTGATCTTTACCAGGCCATGCGGCTTGCGCGTGGTTATCGGACACCGAAGTCAGGATATTTTCTTCGGGCTGAAAGCTTCTATAACGTAGCCACCAAGGAAATGGACTATGCGGACGGAGCGCATCCATCCCTGCGCTTTCACGAAAGATCCCATGGGGAAAGCTTTCTGGCTTTGGTTCAGAATTATTTCAAAGGAAACGGCGTCTATCTGATGGATGAGCCGGAGGCAGCTTTTTCTCCCCAGCGGCAGCTGACATTGCTGGCAGAAATCCATAAGAACGCGGCACAGGGGGCTCAGTTTATCATTGTCTCCCACTCTCCTATCCTTCTCGGAATGCCGGATTCTGAAATCCTGACCTTTGACGATGGGCCTGTGCATCCCTGCGAGTATGAAGAAACTTCCAGTTACGCAGTCACTTTGGGCTTCATGACCCACAGAAAACAGATGCTCCGGGAACTGCTCTCTGATTCGGAGCTCGCAGAAAATACAGACTCTATATAGAGGCGCGAGACAGAGAGAAATAATTTCACAATTACCTATTGCCCTGCAACCGCTTGCAGGGTGTATTCTTGTGCCAGAAATCAAACGAAGGGAGGAAAACATGGACTTTTTACGAAGCGAAGTCGCCCGGCTGATCGGCGTTTCCCCGTCAACCATCAAGAACTATGATACCTGGAATCTGGTCAGCCCCAGAAGGGATAAAAACAACTATCGCCTCTACTCCGAGGATGATGTGGAAAGGCTGCGGGAAATTGCCATATTCCAGCGCCTGGGCATGGAGCTGAACAAAGATATCCAGCCGTTCATGTCGAAAGAAAACTACGATCGAAACAAGGTCCTGTCCTATCAGATCGCGAAGCTGCAGGAAATGAAGCGGGAGATCGAAAAGGAAATCCGGCTGGCAACGATGATCCGGGTTCTGGGACCGGGGATGATCTTCTCATCTCTGATGGAATCGTCGCAGAATTCCGATGCATCATCCGCCAAAGAAGAAGTGGAGAAAGCGCTGGACACGCTGGGAAATCCAGTCTTTGACGACCTGTTTGCGAGGATGGAATCTCTTTCTCAGGAAGAGAGCCGCTGCTGCGATGATACCGTTCAGGAAATACTGAAAGAATTTCAGCATCTCTTTAAAAACGAGATAGATCCGGCTGATCCTCTGGTTAAGGATGCCGTCTGGAAACTGATTGATTTTACTTTCTCTCTGTCAGCGCCTCGTTATAGAAAAAGCGCTGAGGAAAGCCGCCACGCCCTGATGCTTTACTATCTGGCGGTCTTCTCCAATGATACCCTGCTGAAAAAACAGGCGGAAGACCTGGCCGCCGGCTTGCCGGATTACCTGACTGACTGTTTTTACCATCAGTATGAGACCGACTGGCTTGAAGCAACGGAAGAAATCCTTGAAGGGTCTCTGGATTATCTTGTTCAGAATCCCTCTTCCGATGCGCTGTCTGAAAGTCAGCTGACACAGTGGATGAAGCTGCTTAGGGATTTTATGGGGCCCTTTGATCCGAATGGGATTGAACCCGATGAATATCTGTCTGTGGTCAAAGAACTGCTCCTGGATGGATATGAACCCTCCAGGGAATTTGAAAAACAAATAGACCGCCTGTTTCGCATCCTGACGGCCGAAGTCAGAGCAAGCGAAATCCTGCGGCCTTTTCAAGAGGATGAGGAATCATCCGAATGATAATCGATGAGGTAAATGAAAATGAAAATTAAGAAAATCCTGTCCGTCCTGCTGATGCTTTTGATGGTTCTTTCCCTCTTTGGATGCTCCATGACCAGTGAGACTGAAGAAAAAGAGTCCCCTGCCGCAAGCGCTGAAGATTCTGAGAAAAGTGAAGAAGCTGTGGTGGCTTCCGAAAACAGCAAGAAATCTGGCGATGCCTCCGCAGTGAATAACAGTAAAGCTACGACTGAAGCCAATGAATCCTCCAGCGAAACAAAAAGGGACTCCTTCTCCCTGAAGGCGTCTCCGGACAAATATACTCAATATGTGGATAAATACATCGGTCTGAATGCCGCATCGGTGGGTTATACCTCCTTAGGCGGAGACCGGCTGATCAAGGTTGGCGCAGGCTACCTGGAAATCACCTTCGTAACGGAGGATGGTTCTTATGTAGGCCCGGCTGAGGAAGACAACCTCAAAAACTATGTTGTTTGCGCCCAATCCATTGAGCCGAATACGGAGGTAAAACTGGCTTTCGAAGTGAACAGCGAAGGCAAGGAATACGACAACCTTGTGGATTTCCAGTCTTATGAGAAGATAGATCTTTTAGTGAAGCCAGTGGGTGCAGAGGATCCGCAGGTAGAACTCACCAGGATAAATCCTTCCCCCGACAAGTATACTTACTACATCCAGAATTATGTGGGCAAGAACTTATACAGCTTTGGTTATGAGTCATTGGGTGGAGAATACCGCGATTCCTATGGGGACGGCAGTCTTCTGATCAATCTGTCCTCCGAGGATGGCAGCTATATAGCTATTACAGATGAGTCCGTGCTGAAACAGTATGTTGTGGTTGATCAGAATATTGCTCCGAACACGGAACTCAAATTAACCTACATGACCAACAGCGATGGTGAGGAATATTCCAATCTGGTAGACACTCAGAGTTATGATTCCATCACCTTAACGGTCAGATCCATTACCGGAGAGCCGGTCATCTCGACAAAAGAAACGGCATCCCCGGAAGAATCCGAGAATGCCGAGTCTGAAAGCTCTGAATCTGATGGTACTGAATCCGACAGCGCCGAATCCGGCAGCTCCGAATCTGACAGCGGATATGAAGCCATCTATAATGACTATGCCGCGCAGCTGGAAGAAAAAGCCCAGGAACTGATCGAAGAATACAAGGCCGAATCTGCCGGTCTGGAGCTGGATGCCAAGGCTGAACTTGTCAACAAAAAGGTCGAAGTCCTGGCCGAATTGAGCAACACCGGCGTGGAAGAAATGGCCAAATATATGCTGTCCCACGGGGATTCCGAAGGCTATACCACCTGGTCAGGAAAGCTGTACGATGTCTATATGGAGCAGGCTCAGCTGATCATGGATGAGTACATCAATAATCTTTTCTAAAACAGCCTCTATTAGCTGATATTGTTGACCGGACCTATGGAAATATAGTTTCCTGCAATGGCAAACAGATCCGTTCCCTCGGAAGCATTCCAGTTTCTGTCATAGCTGAGATGATACTCGCTGATCCCGTCTTCCAGGACCTTCTCATGATACGTATCAATGTAGAAATCATCCTGCGAAACTTTTACATCCCTGAGAATCCCTTGACACTCTTCCAGGCTGCAGGCCGGGAAATTCACATTCCAGATCCGGTTCTTTCCCGGATCTTTTTTTATATATTCTTCCAGTATTTCCGGCAGAAATTGATCGACAATCTCCTGATGTTCCAGAGACCCCTGAGAAAAGGCAATGGCCCGTATGCCCTGGAAGGCTGCCTCCAGAGCCGAACCCACCGTCGCCGAATACTGAATGTCTCCGGCAATATTGTACCCCTGATTGATTCCCGTCAGAACCAGATCAGGCTTTTCAGGCATCAGTCCCAGAACACCTACCCTGACACAGTCCACCGGCGTTCCGCTGCAGGCAAAAGCTTTCACTCCATCCACAGGAAACGGCCAGGCCCATACCTTCACGGGATGATGAAAATTATAGCTATGGGATGCCGCGCTTCTCTGTCCGTCCGGCGCTACAACCCACACCTCACCGAAGTCTTTCGCCGCCTCAGCCAGTTTCTGAATGCCGGACGCCTCTATACCATCATCATTGGTTATCAGTATTCGCATCAGTTTTCCTCCGCCGCTTCCTTCAGGCTAAAATTTATATCTCACTTTTTAAGCTGCTTTGCGATGGCCTTAATCTCGTCTTGAAGCTGCCTGTTATCCTCCAGCAGATGATCAATCCCGTCCTCGGAAAGAACACCGCAGAGTAAATCTTTGGGAAGCTTTCCGCTTTCAGAGGCTTCGAAATCTTCTTTCCATTCCGGGCTGACATAATATTTTTCCAGCTCAGTGATTTTATGCTGAATGTCAATATAAGCATTCAACGCAGCTTCATACTGTTTCAAAACTGCAGCGGCTTCATTCAGTAAAGTCTCATAATAACTGATTCTCTCGATCTGATTCATGATCTGTTTCCTCCTGAGTTACAGTCCCAGCCAGTTCTTCAGGGTTTCTCTGCCCTCTTCGGTATGTCCTGCCAGATACAGATAGATTCCGGCCACTTTCGAAAACCTGGCTATGTGCCGGATCCCTTCCTCAAACATTATGGGAGCCTTCTGTAAAAAGCTGTCATAGTCCGCAATGGCAATGACCATGGGCGGGATTCTGAGACTTGGCAAGGCACGCTGATTGTAATCTGTCAAATTATTGGCTCCCACTCCCGCAAAATTCCGGTAACGCTCCATGATGAGCTGTTTCACCTTTTGGAGAGCCGCAAGACCCATCCTGGTATCGCTGATGACAGGGCACATCATTTGCGCGGTCTTTTGCGGCAGTCTGAGCATCTTTCTCTCCGGATCAATGACAATCAGCCGCAATTCTTCTTCGGAATTGTCCTGCAAAAGGATTTCTATCCTCTCCTGCAAAGCATCCGAAGCCGTTCGTTCTCCATCTGTTATCAGCAGATGCTGACATATATCCATTTTACTCTCCAAAGTCGGTCATTGAGGGCCGACACAAATTGCATCTCCGGCAGGGCCCGCTTCACGGAGGTAATCCTGCGTCCTTGGGTCTCTGTCTCCTTTGGGGCTTATTCTTCCAGCATCAGCCATTTTCCAGGCATCGCCATGGCCTTCCAGCAGGCTTCCAGTGCTGCCATCATGGTGATGGTTTCCCTGTGGGGAACGGGGATGATTCCGGTATCAAAGAATTCAAGCATGGCATCAATAAAGTAAAGGAAAAATTCATCGTCCACCAGAAGCTCCGCCGACCGGTCCTCATACCCAATTTGCAGCCGGAAAGGAGCATCTCCCTTAAAAAGGGCCATGGAGGCGGTTCTCCCGTCCCTGAAGTGAAGCTCCCAGGACGGCATCATTGGATTACCGAGGTACATAATCCGGTCGATCTCCGGCCCCATCAGGGTGACGATGGGCTCCAGCTGATGAATCAGATACGTGTCCACGGGGCCGCCAGCGGTGCTGATGATTCCCTGAACCGGCGCGGTTTTCATGGCCTGCAGCTTCTTCGAGAACCGAAGAGCCGAGGATGAATAACAGGGCGTACCATTGCTCTCCGCCAGGGCAAAGATCTCTTTGGCTTCCTGTCCGGTGGTGGCAAAGGTCTTGTCGATATACACCGGCTTTTGGCTAGTGAGGGGGATCCTGGAAAGCTCTTTGTGAAACTGGGGATGATCCGGCGACAATACGACAATGGCATCGCTTTTTTCCACCAGCTCTTCAATACTGCCGAGCAGTGTAACGCCCTGCTTCCGGGCCCACTCCCCGTTGGACAGTTTTCCTTCATAGGGCGGCTCCGCCAGGGCATAGGCATAGGCCACCTCATAGACGCCCCCGCTTCTTTCCCTGATCCAGGCCGGATAGTTGTCCGCATGCCATTCGTTCAGAAAATAGTCAATAAAGCCAATCTTTTTCATCGTTAAGTCTCCATGATGATCTTTTGAAGATTTTCTTTTGTGGGTTCCACGTCATAGGACCAGATGATCAATCTGACGTGGTTCTCCTCGCAGAGCTGCTTCTTCTGACGGTCCAGATCCTGCCGCAAGGTCAGCGCCTCTTCCCCGCCGAAAAAGTCCACAGGGAGATAGTGCTGAATTCCCTGATATTCAATAGCCGTTTCGAGAGAAGGGATATATAAGTCCAGACTCTGCCTGCCCAGCCACTGGGGCCGGTACTGGTATAAGGTGTCCGGGTATGCCTCTCTCACCAGCTGAAACAGTGTCAGCTCGTGTTTCCATTTGGGTTTGATTACTCCCTCCGCCGTCAGCCTGGTGCGGATCTGGGTGCGTTTCAGGCGCCAGTCGGTGCTGAAGCCGTCCTTTTCCTCGTATAAGGCCAGGTCCTGATACCACCACTGAAAGTAGGGCATGATGATTTCTGTCAGGTTTCGGAAGAATTCCAATTCCGACCGAAAGTACCCGCATTCCAGGATGTGCCGGATATTCCGCCGCACACCGACGGTCTTCAGGGGATTATGATACCAAGGAAGATTTCCCTGATACCTGGCAATGGGGTCCGGCAGATAGGGGGATCTCAGCGGTATCTGATCCTCCCACAGATGATTCTGATACCAGGGAAAAGAATAATCATAGAGGGAATATCCTCCATACAGATCCTCGCTGGTATTCGTATACAGCAGATGGTACATCAGAAGAATCTCTTCCATGTTCCCCTTGTCGAAGACAGCCAGATAATGCTGCTTTTCCTCATCGGGGAACAGATTCCTCACAGGCCGGATAAATTCGGCTTTTTGGCACACATCCATGATGACAAAAAACTGCGACAGGTAGCTCTCCGGGAACAGAAAGCAGGCCTGATGATCGGTATCCAGGTCCGAGAACTGTTCCAGAAAAGCCTTCACATAGGGATTTTCCGGCAGCTTCCCCTCCGCCAGTATCCGCTTTTTCGCCGCATACCGGTAGGGAAGATCGGACCAGGACAGCTGGATCAGGAATCGGTCGTAATCATTCGCGATATATTCTTCCCTGACCGTCTCAAAATCGCTTTTCCAGGATTCATGCTCCTCCAGGAGCTGTTCCATGGTGGAAAAGGTGCTCATTTCATGATACTTCGGATATCGTTCCCAAAGCATGTCCAGACGGTCAAAGGAATAATTGATTTCCGGTTTTTTATGGATCAAATTCATTTCATTTTATGCGGTCCAGTACATGGGATCATTTTCCAGGTCCGGATCAGTGAGACGAAGCTCCTGGGCTTTTTCTTCAGACATGACTTCCGGCATTTCCGGCTCCGGCGACCTTTCTATTTCATTTTCCATCATTCTCCGGTTCCTTTCCCTCACCATATCCAGGGCCAGGTCAAATCCCACCAGAGCGGCAAAGGGCGCAAACTGCTTGGCCCGCTGCGCCCTGGGCATGGGCATTCTGGTTTTTCCAGCCATTGCTCAGTTCTCCTTCCATTATGCGAATTCTATCCGAGACAGTCGTCTCTTTTATTTCTATTCGCATTATACGTCCGCAGGAAAAAGCTGTCAACGGCCTATTTTCTTGCTGTCCAGTTTATTGGACAGTAAGTTTTCCGGGAATATATTCTTTTTTCACCACTCGGTACGCCGGCTTGTAAAACTGACGGTAGGTTTCGCTGTGGCTCACCACCGGACATCCCTGCTCCAGGTAATCGTTCAGATAATCGTCCAGCTCTTCGTAGGAAAAGCAGAAGGGAAGATCCTCATAGTACGCCTTCAGGAAGGAAAGCTTCCCCAGGAACAGATCCATCTCTCCCGCCACATGATTGGCCGAACGCATAAAGAGAACCGCCAGCTCCTGGAGGGAAAAATCAATGGCATCCAGCGGTGCCAGATTGATTCGGGCCATGCCGTTGCCGATATCCTCCACCAGCGGAAGATCATTATCCGGCTCCACATAGGCATACTCGTCCTTCAGGCGGTTGAGGCATACCAGCGGATCGGAAATCAGGTGTCCGGGACCAAATTCATTCTGATAAAGCAGCTTCACCACGTCCTGCGGCTGCATCTTTGGATATCGCTGCAGATGGTCCTTCAGAATATTGAGCAATTCTTCGTTTTCCATTAATATCTCCATTCTGTCGGAAGATTCATTTAAAATGATTATACCATATTAACCGATAACGTGAAAGATTCCTGTTCTTCGGAAATGCATCGCCATTGACATGATATGGGCAAAATATTACAATCTTATCAGGGCAAATGGAGCATCTCCATTCCTGCCCAAGCTTCAGGAAAGGAAAAGCGGATCTGTTGGTTCAGACGTAATCCCCAAACGGGATGCCGCGATAAAAGACAATGGATACCAGATATCAAATTGACGAGAACACCACAAGAATCACCGAATACCAGCTGCTGGGCAAGCTGCCGGATCCTTTTCTTTTGAATGACGGCCGCCGGGTGAAAAGCCCGGAGGAATGGGCCGAAAGAAGAGCCGAAATCTACAAAACCGCCATCGAGCTGCAGTACGGCGTGCAGCCGCCGCAGCCGGAATTTCTGGAGGTGGAGCCCCTGGCCCTGGCAGCCATCAAAGGCTACCTTATTCATACCGGCACCAGGGAGCATCCCATCGTCTTCCGCATGCAGGTGATTCTCCCGGAGACACAGGGAGAGAAGGTCCCGGTCATCGTCGACGGTGACCAGTGCTGGCGGTATCATATGGATAAGGAATATCTGAATGCCGCCCTTGAGCACGGCGTGGGCTGGGTATTCTTTGACCGCACGGAGCTGGCCCATGATATTCAGCATGTGGGCCGCGGCCACGGGGCCCTGTACGAAACCTATCCGGACTGCCGGGCCGGCGCCCTCAGCGCCTGGGCCTGGGGATATTCCCGCTGCGTGGATGCTCTGGAAAAGCTGGATCTGCCCATCGACCTTGACTTCATCACCTTCTGCGGCCATTCCCGCGGCGCCAAGGCCACTGCCCTGGCGGGGGCTCTGGATACCCGGGCCAGGATTGTGAATCCCAATGCCACCTGCGCCGGCGCCTGCGGCTGCTACCGGATCCACATGAAGGGCGAATGCGATGATGTCCCGGAAGGACGGAGCGAAACCCTGGACGATCTGATGCGCAATTTCAATTTCTGGATGGGCGAAGGCATGGAGGCTTACCGTACTTCGGAGGAAACCCTTCCCTTTGATACCCATTTTCTCAAGGCCATGGTGGCGCCGCGGACCCTGTTTATCTCAGAGGGAGCCGGCGATTTCTGGTCCAATCCGGTGGGTTCCTACCAGACCACCAGGGCTGCAGGAGAAGTATTTGACTTTCTCGGCGCCGGAGAGCACCTCTACTGGTATTTCCGCCCTGGTACCCACGGACACCGGGTGGAGGATGTGGAGATGCTGGTCAATGTGATTCTTCACGAAAAATACGGAGATCCGGTGGATCCCCGCATGTTCCGGCGGCCCTTTGCCGAGCCGGAAAAGGCCTGGGACTGGAAATCGCCTGACCGGGCATAAAAGATCAAAAAGCACTGCCGCACAATAAGGAGCACTTAAAGCATGAGCCAAAACAAGAAACCCAAGGGACTGTTAATTGTACTGATTACGGAAATCGTTCTGATAGTCATCGGCGCTGTGGCCCTGGTCATTGTCCTGATCAGCCGCAGTAAAAGTAATACCGCCGACAATCCTTCTGTTCAGGAAGAAGAGGAAATTGCTCAGGAGCCTGCCGAGGTTCTCACCCAGGAAGCCCTGGCCGCCCTTTCTCCCGAAGAAGGAGCCAAAGCCACCGTCCAGGCCTTCCTCACCTGCTATCAGCAGTGTGATCCCCGGGCTGCGGAGTACGCGTCCGGAATGGATGGCCTCTCCTTCCCGGCTATCCAGGCGAAGATTGCCCGGGGCATGACCTTCATTCTGGGCGAAACCAGGATGACCACCGACGAGACCGGTTTTGAATATGCCCTGGTCCCCGTAACCATCGAAGCCCCCAGCTTTGCCAGCGCCTACGAAGAAGCCATGAAGCAGGTGGGCGCCGATGCCTCGGAGGAAGAAATTCTGAAGGCTGTGGAAGAACAGCTGGGCAAAGAAGCAGAAAAGCAGACCTTTAATATCGAGATTCCCGTCTTTGATTTCATCGACAGCCGCCAGGTCCAGATGACCTCTGATCTCTCTGACGCCATTACCGGAGGTCTCATCTCCTATATGGCGCAGCAGATGGAAGGAGGCGAAGGTCATGAGTAAAAAGCTGCTGAGCGTCCTGCTGATTCTGTCGATGGTTTTCAGCCTGATTCCCGGAGTCCGGGCTCAGGCCGCCATGACGCCGGAAAAGCCAGCATATATCACCGGTGAATTTGAGTACCGGATCATGGGTGAAACCGGCAATGTCCGCACTGCCAAGGGCGTCCTTGAGAACAATACCGATATCTACGTGACGGTCGAGGATGCCGCTGCCATGGCCGGCTTTGAAGTTTATCATGATGGCGGCCAATATACGTTTTTCAGAAGCAGTGAGGACATCTGGTCCCATCTGAATCTCAGCATGAATGAGGACGGAACCTGCTATCAGAATCAGGAAACCGTTCCCTATCTGGATATCAAGGGTCAGGGCCGCGTCTATGGGCTGGTTCACCTGCTAAGGTACCTGCGGGCCCAGTTTATGGTGGATGACACCGGCAAGGACCCCGTCGCCGTGATTTGTCCGGCGGAGGCCAAGGATATTCTGTCGGTATGGAGCATGTACGGAGATGAGCTGGAAAGCATTCAGCTGAGCCAGAAGGATCTGTTTATTTCCCAGGGCGCTTTCGGCACCACTGTGCAGTCCTCGCTGGCCGTGGTTTTTGACAACGGTTTTGACTGGCGGGTAATCGTGCCCAAATGGGGCAGTGACGCCATTGTCCAGGATGAATACGAAGAAGCCCTGCTCACCCTGGCAGACGAGGATGCTTCCTATCTGGTAGACAGCGACGGCAGCGAGTTTATGAAGATCGTGGACAAATACCACTTTGCCCTTAACGATCCCTGGGTTTCAGAAATCGTGGGGATGACCAATGTTCCCCAGGATCTGGTTGAACTTTTCGATTTCGTCGAGGAAGCGGACGGATTCGGCAAGAAGGTATTCAGCTCCCAGCTCGATCTGGACGCGGCCTCCCTGAAAACCATGGATGGGATCAGCACCGCCGCTGACGTGGTCTCCTATACCACGGAAACCATCAGCGCCTTTTACAACTATATGGATATCGCCGAACGGAGCCAGGGCTGGAAGGAATCCTTCCTTCAGGGTCTGCGGCTTCTTGAGAGCACCGATAAAAAACAGTTTGACAAGGGCTCCCGGAGTTCGGTGAAGCTGATGCAGGCCGCCTGCAGCAAACTGCTGGAGGAATATGAGGATCCCATCAAGGCCGCCGAAGGCGCCGTGGTGGAACAGGGCGTAATGTTCTTCTCCAAGCTGCTGGTAACCACCGCTTTCCCGGTGGGCGCGCTGCTGGGCGTGCTGGATACCTGTCTCGGCATGGCCGATGTCCTCTTCGATCAGGAGATCGACGTCGGGAAAACCACCTACATGGTGGACTGCCTGATGGATATCTCCACGGCGGCCTTCACCGGTCTGAACTCTGCCATTTCCCAGGCTCTCGCTGAGGCCAGGAACCAGGGCTTTGTCTCCCAGGAAACCCTGCAGAATCTCCGGGCCTGGGCCATCCTGGCGCTGCGGGTCACCCAGCGCACCTATGCCTATGTCTACGCCCTGCAGAAGCAGAACGACTCGGGTTTCGAAAGCACCGAGCGGGCTGCCGCCTTCCGGCAGGTCATGAGCAACGCCCTCGCGCTGATGGCCATCGTCACCGAAACCGAAAAATATGACGGCAACCTGCTGCCCCTGAACACCTATCCCCTCCTCTGTGAAGAACCTCGTCAGGTGAGAGACGATCTGACCGAGAACCTCTGGCGCACCTGCCTGGCGGGCGGCGATGTGGTGGATGATGAAACCGGCGAGCCCATCTCCGGAGCGCTGATTGATATTTATCGCAGCGATGCTCCGGAAACGATTTATCAAAGCGTTGGTGCGGATTCCCAGGGCCACTGGGAAACCTCCCTGGACAACCGGTATGACTATACCTTTGTATTCCATGCGGTAGATGCGAATCAGCAGAAATACTCAGACAATTCCGAAGGCACTTCGGTGGCGGACATGGATGCCCGCCAGAACTCCCGTTACTATACATCCCGCATGAGCAAGGGCCTCGAGGAGCTTTTCTACGCTTACTTGCGGGCCAATGTGGTTCCCCAGATCGGCACCTGCGACGGGGCTTCCTTCACCACCCAGCTGGAGAACAAGGACATGGCCTCCGGCGGCGGCACCGGACTGCTGAGCGCCCTGGTGGATGACCTGGACAATGACGGCGCCCTGGAGATGGTGACTGTCACCTCCTCCGTGAAGGAAAGCACCTCCGATATGCTGGTTTCTCTGGTCTTCGGCACCGGCTATCCCACCGTGTCCATTGACCTGGATCTCTACGAGCTCAAGGATGGTGAGGTCTATCATGCGGACGGGCCGAAGAATATCGGCTATATGGAACACATCAGCTACGGAACCATCAGTATTTCCGCCAGCCAGTGGGAGGGCATCACTTACTTTGTGGGCAACAGCATCATGGATGATCTGACAACCTATGGTCCTCATGCCACTGCCATCTATCATGCGGAAGGCGAAAAACTGGTCTTCGATTATGTGGGCGGCGGCAGCTGGGGCCAGGGCCTGCCCAGTGACAGTGATAATCAGACGATGGGTGCCCGCGGTACTGACTTTACCAACACCAGTATCGGTGCCGGCTATCTGGGGCCCCTCTCCTCCCTGACCTTCGATCTGGAGTTTGTCTCGGGAGGCCCCTCCAATGTGAAGGTAGCCATCAGTGACTTCACCTATCTGGTGGAAGCGCTGAATGAAAGCTACAAGACAATTCAGGAACGCGCCCAGGCATTTTTGAAGACGCTGGACGAAAACGAGGTTGTCGCTAAAGGGGTGATTGAAGAGAAGCTGAAGAAGGAAAAAGAAGCCAAGAATTCGGCGGCCGGGCAAACCATCATCAATGCATTGGCCTTCATCACAAGCACCTCCGGCCTCAATCTGAATATGACCGAGGAATCCGTATCTGAAGACGGCAGTTATCACGTCAGCTACAAAACCGATTCCATCGCCCGTCTGCACATCGTCGTGAATGCCGCCGGTGAAATCACCAGCATTGAGACGGAAGCCAGGACCTATACCCAGACCGAGGAATGGATTGCTCTGAAGGACGCCATCCTGCGGCTGCCTCAGCTGGGTCTTTCCGAGGATATCATCAATGCCTATTCCGGAGAGCTCTCCACCCAGTCAGCCGAGGAAAGCGTCGGCGGTTACACCCTCAAAGTCCACAACGTCGACAACTTCTTTATTGGTCTTGTAAAAGAATAAGGCTCTGATTCTGAAGGAGCTGCAGCCAAATGATATGCTGCGGCTTCTTCTTTTTTGCTAATGATAAATATAAGGGCGAATTCCATGAAATTCGCCCTTTTTCTATGAGGAAGAATCCTCAGCCTTTTTCGATGGCTTCAATCACCAGTACATCGGCTGGCAGCCAATTTACCTGCCTCAGATTGTCCAGAGGCAGCCACTTTGCAGCTTCGTGTTCCAGAAGAGTGAGATGTCCTTCCGCCAGCGTGCACCAGAAGCAGTCCATGGATAGATGGAAAGCAGGATAATCATACTCCACGGTGGTTAGAAACTTCTCTACCGTGATTCGGGCGTCCAGCTCTTCATGAATTTCCCTCACCAGTGCCTCTTCCTGGGTCTCCCCTTCTTCAATCTTTCCTCCCGGGAACTCCCACCAGTCCTTGTAATCTCCATAACCGCGCTGCGTCGCGAATACCACAGGCTCGCCGTTTTCATTGAAGGACCTGATCAGCGCAGCCACTACTTTAATTGATTTCATTTTAGCAAACTTAACCTTTGTCTTTCAAAACAGTTTAATCTTTATCTTCCAGAAAAGCTCAACCTTTATCTCTCAAAACCTTTGCCACGGCGGTCACCAGCCCGAAAAGAACGCCGGCGACGGGCCATACAATCCATGTCCGGCCCCAATCCATGGTAATAAAGCTCCAGGCGAGATACACGGCGGTAACCAGACACCAGTAAATGGTGGCGATGGCGCTGTTTTTCTTGTTTTCGACTTTGGCTTCCCTGTTGTAGTCTCCCTCTTCCAGCAGGATCTGGAAGCCTCCCCAGATAATGCTGCTGCGAACAATCAGAAAGACGCCAATGGCTACCGATATCAGCAGGACGCCCGCGGAAATGGCTTCTCCCAGGAGGTTTTCCGGCAGAAGAATTTCCGTGATCAGGCTGGGAATCACTGCCACCACGCACAGCACGATACCGGTGGTAAGCTGGATCGTATGGCCCTGGCGGTAGCGCTCCTTCCGCTCGTTGACCATTCCCGAAACGCCATAGGCGGTTTCCAGCAGTTCTTTTTCCAGATATTCAAAGCGGCTTCCTTTGAGTCCTGTGGTGACGAAAAGGGCAACGGCGGTTCCTATGAGGGCAAACAGGACCACCAGACCCAGGGCCACTGTATAGTTGCTGGCAACATTCAGCTTTCCGGTTTCCTGCATTCCTTCCAGGATGATGAGCAGCACCGGGGAAAGGATGCAGAGCATCACTCCCAGGGACACTCTGGCGGAGGAAAGATTCTTATAGGAAAGGAAGTCCGACGCTTCCTCCATGGTCACCATGCGGGAGGTCTCTTCCACGGGATGATATTCGTCCGAATGATAATCCGGGGCCGCCTCCGAAAGATCCAGTTCATCCTTCAGAAGAACATCGGTACTGACTCCAAAAATCTCCGACAGGGTGAGGATCCGTTTCATATCGGGTACCGACTGGGCTCCCTCCCATTTGGAAATGGACTGGCGGCTGACTCCGAGCTTTTCCGCGAGCTCTTCCTGGGACCATCCGTTCTTCTTTCTTAACTCAATGAGTTTGTCTGCAAGTATCATCTGTCTTCTCCTTCGCTATTCTGATTTCCGAGCGTTGGCCTGCCCTGAAACGGACCTCCCCGCCTCAGGGGCTTTGTTTTGTGCCCCAAGAATAGCATTTCCCCGAATTGCATGCCATCAATCACGCTTGGAATCTGCGCAACCGGCAGTTGCAACTGGGCTATTTTACCGCAAATCCCGAAAAAAGCCCATTCTTTTCAGGACAGGCTTAGATATTTTTGTGAATGCCCTTTATTTCTTTTTATTGGAATGCCCCTTGTCGTCGGTCAGAGAGACGTACTCTTCGAGCTTCCGCTCCTCCTGTTTGATCTCCCAATGGATCAGGAAGGTAATGGCTGCCCGAAGGACGATGATAGCCCCCAGCAGCATGAGCTCGCTCCATTCCCGCACCACAACGGTACGCAGCACCTCGGCGCCCAGCTTGAACTCCAGCGCCAGCGCAATCCCCTGCCCCAGGAACAGCTTGACGTCCGGGTTGCTTTTCACCCAACCGATAAAAGACTTCACCAACGTAACAATCAAAATGATGACGCCCGCCATCTCAAAGAGAAGGATCGCGTAGTTGATGGCTTCTTTGAAGATTCCTTCGATGGTCTGATACATAACCTGTCCCCCTGAGTCCTGTTTTTTTATTTATAACATATCATCCAACGAACAAAATTTCAAGGAAAAATCAGTCAGCGCATTCGATTTCCAGATCTTTGAAGAAGGCTTCCGTGCCGATTTCCGAGAAGAAGCCCACGGAACCCCGGGCATCCTGACCATGCTTCATATTCCGGACGGTCAGGACCGGATCTTTCTCATCATTTAGATAGAACCTGGCTTCTGCATCGCGGATCACAGCGGTCAGCTGCACCCATTCGTCCAGTCCGTTGTGGATCGGCGCTTCAAATTCGGTGATGCCGAATTCCCGGAAATAGGCGAAGGTATATCCGGGATAGGAAAAATACTGACATCCGTGGGCTTTGCGCACGGGGTCATCGGTCATGGCATTGGTGGGCCGGATATAGAAGGATTCAAACTCACTGTCTGCCTCATTTACACGAAAAACAATACCGATAAATCCCCGGGCAAAATCCGGCGCGTCCGGCAGCAGCCGGCTCAGCATCTTGACGCGGATGGTTCCATTGTGGAAATCAAGATCCTTAACCTTTACCAGGGTATTTTCATCGAACTGCATGATCTTGTCTTTCTTCGTCACTCTGATGACGGTTTCTCCGTTCAGAACCTCCTGCTGCAGTGTCGTATGGACCGGCATCAGTTCACTAAATTCAACACATCTTTTTGTCATGATTATTTTAGACCTTTCTTCTTGATATTGGCAGAGCAGCGTTTTTTAAGAGAAATGAGATAGATCACTCTTTCGAAAGCTCCCCGATGATCTCTCCCACAAATACCCAGTGGGGCTGCCATTCGCCCTTCTCGTCCACGGGATAGACGCCGGGATGCTCCCGATAGTATTCCTGCACATCCGGGGCAATATCTTCCTTGGCAAACTGGTGCTGATAAACCTTCCGACACAGGAATGCCTGGCTTGCTTCCTGATAAGTTACGCTGTTTTCCATGGGCACCGGTGTCAGATGGGCTGCGGCCGCCTTGTCTTCATCCCGTCCGCTGTGGGAACCGATATAGCTCAGGGCTTTCCTGCATTCCTTGGGGAAGAAGCTGACGGTGAAGGTATCGCTGTTCAGCATAAATCCATGGGTATAGCGCCCGGGATGAATATAGACGGTGATGACGGATCCGCCCCCTCCGGGTCTGGTCCACAGGGTGCCCATGCTTCCCCAGCTGACGGTGCAGGAATTGAAATGCTGCATGTCGCCGGCCGTCACCAGGGCCCAGTTGTTTCTGAACAGCTCGAAAATTTTATAGTCTTTCTCGTCATATTGATTCATAGCTTCCATTCCTCCTGCTGATTTCACTGCTCCAGGGCGTATATCTCGACAACTAAAGACCCAGCTGCTGTTCGATCTCCTGCATGATCTGTTTTTTCTCTTCTTCTGTGTAGGAATACATCATGGCGTTGGTGAACACAAAGCGAAGAATATTGATGAGAAATTCAGGGATCCCGGCGGGAAGCTCTTTGTTTCCACCCTTGTCGCTGCCGGGAGGAAACTGAATCATCGCCAGGGCCTCTTTCACAGCGTCCTTGGGGAAAGTATTCATCTGCTCCACGGGTGTATAGGCAATGGACAGATCATCCAGCGTCGCCTGATAAGCTTTCAGGCGCAGCAGAAAGTCTTCATAGTCAGAGCGGTCCTTACACCAGGCATTCTCCGCCATGGCGATGAGCCTCGGGAAAATCTTTTTCTGGAGATTTTCTACCGTTGGTACCCGTTCCGTCCAGAGACAGCTCTCCAGTCCCCGCACCTGGCCGGCAGGGACATTGTAATCATTGGTGACATTCGGCTCGTAGTTATACGTAGCTTTCAAAGTGACCAGAGCATGCGAATAGTCAAAGTAAAAGGCGGGATTGTTTGAGAAAATGAAGGAATAGCCCTTGGGCATTTCCCGCATGACATAAGGCTTGTCGGTTGGCTTCATCAGTTCTTCCGACCAGAATTGGACCACGGCGGACTCAGGCGAAAGAGTGCCTGATTTAAGAATTTCATTCCAGCCGATGGCTGTTTTTCCCAGACTGTTCAGATGATGGATCAGCTGCTCCGTGAAGTAGGCCTGAAGACCTTCTTCGCCGTCCAACTGATGATCCCGGATCATGCGCTGACATGCTTCACAGGCCTTCCAGGCTTCTTTCGGAACTTCGTCTCCGCCCAGATGGAAATAGGGTCCGGGGAACAGGCCGCAGACCTCCTCCAGCAGCTGGTAAAGGAATGTGTAAACCTGCTCTTTTCCAGCGCAAAGGATCCGGCGCTCGTCCGTAAAGCCCTGGGGAAGCCCCCTCATGGGCGCTTCAGTACAGGAAAGCTCCGGGTAAGCGGCCACGATGGCGCTGGTATGCCCCGGCAGATCGATCTCGGGAATCACGGTGATGCACCGCTCCGCTGCAAAGGCAACCATTTCCCTGATTTCTTCCTGGGTATAATACTGCCTTTTCGATCCGTCCGTGGCCGGTACATCGTCCGATGCCGACCCCACGGAATTCAGCTTCGGAAACTTTTTGCTTTCGATGCGGAAGCCCTGATCGTCGGAAAGATGCCAGTGGAAGACATTCAGCTTCAGCAGCGCCATCTGCTCCAGAAGCCTTTCCACTTCCAGCGCACCGGTGAAATGGCGGCTCACATCCAGCATAAAGCCGCGGTGGGAGTATCTGGGCGTATCTTCGATTTCCATATAGGGGATTTTGCTGTTCAGCTCCAGAAGTCCGGACCGACCTTCCTTCAGCAGATGCTGCAGTGTGATCAGTCCATAGAACTGGCCCGCCCTGTCGGAAGCGGATATTTCAATGCCCTCCACGGATACGGTCAGCTTGTAGCCTTCTTTTGGAATGGCCGGGTCTTCACTGAAATAAAGCAGACCATCGGTTGCTTCAATCAGCCCGAAGCGCATGGCCCATGCTTCTTCATGAAGCTTTCCATGAAAGCTGATGGGCTCATACACTGTCAGCTTTCCTTTATGGGTGACTACTCGTCCATTGACTTTCGGTATCAGATCCATGTATAGCTCCTCCAGTGAATCTTCTATATTTAGATAACTTCAAATCCATCTTCGGTTACTTTCAGGCAGAGATCCGGCGTCAGCGAGTGATTCATCACTTCTCTGGCATTTGCCATATCACTGCCGGCCACAAAGGCCTTCGCCTCTTCCGGCGTTTTTCCTGAGACGATGTGGCGCTCCACCAGACGCTTCTCCAGGAGGCTCTCCTCCGCCGTCAAACTGATGGTATAATCCGCATACTTCACCAGCTTTTTCCATCCCGGCTGATTGAGCAGCAGATAGTTTCCCTCCAGCAGTACGATGTCCCCGGAGACAGGGATGGCGTCCTCGATGGGATCGTGGTAGAGCCTGTCATAGATGGGCCACAGGCATTCCTGTCCCGAGGCCACCTGCCGGACCTTTGTCGTTAATTTGTCCAGGTCGAAGGTAATGGGCGCCCCTTTGATTTTGACCATGGGAATCCGTTGGCCATCCCTCTGGATAAAGTTCGTGGTCAGATACTTCTGGTACCGGTGGAAGCCGTCCATGCCGATGACGGTGATCCGGCCTTCACTTAATTTTCCCAGGAAGCTGGCCAGGGTACTTTTGCCGCAGCCGGGAGGCGCTGCCATCAGGACCAGAATCCGGCCTCCTTTTTCTTTCTGCAGCTGATACAGTTTCTCCAGAAGGGGAACAAAAATCTCCCGGATATTCTCTTCCGAAAAGGCCGCAGTCACCGGCAGCCCGTTGATATTGACCTGGTATTCCAACAGTAGTCTCCTATTCTTTTTCCCGATAGCCGAGCAGGATATAGTCTTTTGTTCGGGCGGTTTTGCTTTGTTAAGATGATGTTTCCCGTTCATAGGTTTCCAGAAACTGCTCGAGAAACTGATGTCTTTCTTCGGCCAGGCTCTTGCCCATTGCCGTGTTCATCAGATCCTTGAGCAGCAGCAGTTTTTCATGGAAATGCCGGATGGAATCCTCCAGAGATCTTCCATGCTCACCGCCGAAGGCAAAGGTTCTCGCCACGCCTACCGCTCCCATGGCATCCAGCCGGTCGGCATCCTGAACAATCATGCTCTCGATATCTTTCAGCTTCTTGTCCCGTGATTTGCTGAAGGATACATTCTCAATGATCCCGCAGATTCGGTCAATCCGCTCCGCAGGAACCTTCATGCTTTTCAGAAATCCTCTCGCGTTGGCGTTGTTTTCTGTGGTAAACAGTTTGTAGTCATCCACATCGTGAAGGAGGGCGGCCAGGGCCACCAGCTCTTTGTCGCATTCCGGCTCCGAGTCCGCAAGCCGCATGGCATTATGATAGACCCTTAGGGTATGCTCCGCGTCATGGCTGCCGCCGACTGTTTGAAATAAGTCGCTGATAAAATCCTTCGCCGCGCTGATTAATGTTTCATTCATTTACGAAAAGCCTTTAAGTCTTCTGCGCTTTTGATGAGTCTCGCATCAACGATTTCCGCGCCCTTCACATAGGGCATCAGCTTCTCATCACTCTTTCCAATGCCGCTGCCTCCGGAGGTGGCAAACAGACAGACTTTCTTTCCGATCCAGTCGTAGGCGCTGCAGAAAGTGTTCACAACATTCGGGGCGCAGCCATACCAGATCGGGAATCCAATGTAAACAACATCATACTTGGCAAAGTCTTCCACCTTCGATGCCACAGGAACATTTTTCTTTAACGCGTGCTCCCTGTTGCATCGGGCCATCGGATTCATCCAGTTCAGGTCCGCTTTGGAGTAGATCTTTTCAGGAACAATTTCAAACAGGTCGGCACCGGTGATCTCCGCCAGTTCCTTCGCGACTTTTGCTGTCCTGCCGCTCTCGGCGGTAAAGTATGTGACTAATGCGCTCATGGAGTTGTCCTTTCTTTTATATGTGTCTGGATAAAAGTGTTGTCCTAATGAAATGATTATATCATTATGGCTGCAGGATTTCCATCAGAATAGCAGAGGTCCGTCAACTACCCACCCACTAAAGTGAGTGGGCTTGTAACGCCCCGGTAGTGCAAACGCCATACAGCTCCTACCTTTAGCTTATCGGATTGCTCGGATAGTGGGGTTACATCGTGGGACGGTTGACAGCGCCCCAGACATCTCAGATATGCTGAGGTGCCCCTGTATCAGGTACTTGACTAGCTTTCACAAGATAGTCTATTCCCATGCGATACAGATTCATGGCTCCTATACGGTCATCGTTGGATGTATATCCGCAGGATTTACAGCAGAAGATGTGCTTTTTCTTGTTGCGATTGCTGTTCTCAGTATGACCGCAGACGGGACAAGTCTGGCTTGTATACCGTGGATCTACTTTAATCACGGAGCTCTCGTTAAGTGCAGCCTTATACTTTAGCTTCTGCTCAAGATCAAAAAACGACCAGGATACGGACACATATCGGTCATTACGCCGCACACGTTCCGTGGCGGAACGAATACCAGACAAATCTTCCAGGACAAAGAGTGTATGTTTCGGGTTGTTCTGAACGAGTGCCTTTGATACCTGATGGTTTATATCCTGCATCCAACGGTTTTCTCGTCCGCCGATAGCTTTTAGTCTTCGTCTTGAAGAAGGCGTCTGCCTTTGCTGAAGTTCCTTACGAAGCTGTTTGTACCTGGCTCGTTTCTGTTTGATGCCTTTGCCGCTTACAAAACCTGACTTATGTTTGCTGTCATAAGTGGCAACGACAAAGTTAATTCCACGGTCTATGCCAACAACATTGCAGATATCCGAATCTAAAGAATCGGGGATATCTGTTGTAACGGGAATATGCAAAAAATACTTATCATGTTTCTTTACAAGCTTGGCTGTGCCAAAAGAGTAAGTATCATGATCAAAGTATTTATCCATGCTGTTGGAGAAATATGATAGCTTGACGCGTCCGTTAAGTGTGTTGACTGAAAAACAGTTTTGCGTAAGGGAATAATCCCTGTTCCAAACAAGATCATACTGAGGTTTCCTGAAAGATGGTTTAATCCATTCTTTCTGGTTTTCAAGAATTGTTTTGTATCTTGCAATGACAGTCTTGAAAACAGACTGGGCCATCTGTGACTTTAAGCCATAGCGTTCACGGAGGTCATAATACAGAGCCTTATTAAGAGAAAACTGTTTGAGGTCATGAGTCCGGAAGATATAGCTTGCCACAAAATTACAAGCACTGCGATAAGTGTCCATTGTAACATCCAGCAGCTCACGTTGCTCGGCTTCTGCCTGAAGCTGAATCTTCGCAGTGATTGTGATTTGCATTCTTAACACCCCCTTTTTTGTTGTATTTCACTGCATAATATTATATCATGTTTTTAGGTCAGTTTACAAGGAACTACACGCAGACCGTGAAACGGGCTGCTGACAACAAACGGCGCTATGCTCCCGGCTGGGTGCAT
>CACZRP010000044.1 GCA_902783575.1 uncultured Eubacteriales bacterium | reverse complement strand
TACCCAAGTGGCTGAAGGGGCTCCCCTGGAAAGGGAGTAGGTCGTTAATAGCGGCGCAAGAGTTCAAATCTCTTCATCTCCGTCACACAAAAACAGCGGTTTTCTTAGGAAAGCCGCTGTTTTTCTGTATTTCGATTTTGCTTCTTACCGAACTCCCCCATACCCTGTTTTGCGGATAATCTCCTGGCCGTCCTCGGAGAGGATAAAGTCAATCATCTGCTGCACATAGGGATTGGGGTCATTCTTCCTGGTGACAAGGCAAAGATCCACCGTCAGCGGATAGGTGCCCTCCTCAATGGACTCGATACTCGGATAAACTCCGTCGATCTTCAGCATTTTCACGTGCTGTTCCTGATTCAGCTCCTCCAGGAAATAACGGAAGGAATAGCCCATGGCTCCCGCCTCGTTGGCATACTGGGCCACCTGGCGGATCACGCCATCCATGGCGCTCACCTTCTCATAGGTTTTCGGTTCCTTCAGAGGCGTATCCCCCATGAAGTAAATCATCATGGTCTGGGAGCCGGAGCCCTCGGGACGCTGGAAAGCCACAATGGGCTGATTCTTTCCTCCCACCTCTTTCCAGTTGGTGATTTTTCCGCTGTAGATATCCTTCACCTGCTGGCTGGTGAGGCTCTCCACCGGATTGTCCTCTTCCACAAAGAAAATGAAGGCCTCCTTGCCGATGGGAGTGATTTCCAGCTCGATGCCCTCGTCCTTCGCGTACTGCATCTGCTCTCTGGAAGGTCTGGCGCCAAAGAACAGATCTACCCGACGGCCGTATTTTTCCTGATCCAGAGGGTCATCCATCGGAATCAGCAGCCGGTTGAAACCTGTAACTGTGTTGGTAAAGGACACGATTTTACCATTGAAATATTCGTTGGTCCCCTCTTCCAGCCACTGAAGCTCAATCTGGTCAATATCCTTATAAACAGCCTTGGCCAGAGCGGCGTACAGCGGATAGCAGGCCTCTGCCCCATCCATCACCGGCATATCACTCTCATTCTCAATCCAGAGGGAAGCCGGATGATCCAGCTGCACCAGCTTTGAGTTTTCACTGTAAACCATATAGTCAGTAAAATCGGTGCTGGAGTAACCGTGCATGTAGTCAAAGCCATGACCGGCATAGCGGATGGAATCCTGATGAAAGTAAAGCCCCGTATCCAGCAGCAGGCAGAAAAGACAGCCCAGGGCTGGCAGCCAGAACCGGCGGAGCCGGAGCTTTGAAAGCACCGCGCATAACAGAAAGACCACTCCGAAGGATGCCAGCACGCCTCCATACAGCAGCAGATACTGGTCCATCAGCAGGCGAATCAGCATGACGGGCGCGAAGGGTACGATAAATCCGGAAAAAGCGGACACAATAAACCCTCGGACATTGCCGTCACCAGCCAGCATCAGGACGGTAAAAACCAGAAGCAGCACCGCCAGAATCCAGCCATTGATCCGGGCACAGAGCCCAAGATCCAGCTTCTTGCGGAAAATCACATAAGGCAGTACCATCAGCGCCGGGAGGAAAATCATCTCCCAGCCGCCGGCGCCGGTGAGGCTGATCAGCAATATCGGAATGGAAGAGACAAAGGGAATCAGCACATAACAGAGAAGTACATAGAGAAAGGTTTTCTTAACATTCTTCAACTCTCTGTCCCTCCCTGGCTCATTTCTCCGTCAGTCTCAGCTTCAGCCCGCAGGCCTCCAGAAAGGCTTTGGCAATGAGGGTCGCTCCCACCTGGTTCGGATGAATCCGGTCCCAGGCAATATAGGTGGAATGATGAGTATAATTGCCGCCCTCGTCGATGGTCCGGAAATAGTCATTGAAGACCTGCTGGAGATCCACAAAGGGCAGCTCATATTCCTTGGCCAGCTGGCGGCAGATTTCTCCGTACTGGTCCATTCTCGCCCGCATGGCATCCTCAGGGTTGATTTCCATATAATAGGGTGTCATCAGCACCACAGCCCTGGCGCAGGCTTTGGCTTTTGTAATCATCTCCCGCAGATTCTGCTCATATTCTCCCGGCATCACCTGGTTATCAAAAGCCGCGGGCGTATCAAACTGACGCCAGACATCATTGATGCCGATCATAATGCTCACCACGTCGGGCTTCAGGCTGATGACATCTCTGTCGAAGCGTTCCAGCAGATCACGGCTGGTGTTGCCGCTGATGCCTGAGTTCGTTACCCGGAAACGGTACTGGGGCAGCAATGCGCCCAGCACATTATCCACCCGGCGCACATAACTCTGGCCCAGGTTATCAAAGAGTCCCTCCCCCACAGGGTTGGTGCTTCCCATGTCAGTGACAGAGTCACCGGCAAAGACGATACGGTCATAATTTTTCAGCAGCATAGCCTACTCCTCTCAAATATCAATTATATTACAGTTCCAAAGAACATCCATCATAGGCGGTATGAATTCCTTCCTTCAGGCAGATCTTCTCCGTCTCCTGGTGGGAAACATGAAGGGTTCTGGCCAGGTGGGAGACCCACAGCCGGGTATGGTCATCAATAATCCCCACCGTTCGCAGAGACGGAATCATCAGGCGGATCATGGGAATGGAATTATGAACCGCCAGGCGGTAGTCGCCCAGGTAATCCCCGACGGTGCAGTCCAGAATCATCAGGTCCAGCTTCTGATCCCGGAGACAGTTATAGGTTTCGGTGAGAAACCAACCCCCGTCCATGCCGTAGAAGATCTTTTTCCCTTCCTTTTCAATCAGCAGATGCTGGGGCCACACCCCCTGCTGATGATTGGCCAGAAGACCCGTGAGACGGGTTCCGTCAGGAAGCTGGTAGGTTTCCGTCAGCTTCATCCGGTGGACTTCCACTTTTTCGGGTAAATCGGGCTCAGCATCCTCCCGGATCCACAGCCGTACCAGCCGGCCGGACCGGGCATAGACGTCAGCGGCAATCTTCTCCAGATTGGCGGCGTTAAAATGATCCGAGTGAAAATGGGTGATGAGAATATCTGTGATCTCGGCCGGATCATAGCCGGCGATTCTCAGGCAGTCCAGCACATGGGGACCGCAGTCCAGCAGCAGATTCTTCTCCAGGATAGCGCTGGAGGCCCGGCGGATATCCGGGTCAAACCGGTTTTCCAGTCCTGTATACCAGTCCGCGGTATAATCCGCGGCTCCCGTTCCCAAAAAGCAAAACTTCATTGAAGCAATCCTTTCTCTCTGGCCATGCGTTCCACCTTGGCCATATTTCTGTACCAGCCGAGGCGGAGCTCTTTCTCATAGGCCTCCAGTTCGATATTGTCTCCATTGGTGGAGAGCTCCTGCTCGATGTCATAGGGGATATTGATAATCTCATAGGACAGGGGCCCGTTCCAGTCCCGGGAGCCCAGGGTGCCCCGGAGGATCAGGTAATTGATCACTGTGTTCGCCCGCACATCCCCATCCCGCTCAGGATCCCGGACGCAGTCCATGGAGTTGCCCACGGATCCCGGGTTCAGGATAATCCGGTTATAAAGCTTCTGCACAAAGGGCAGATGGATGTGCCCGTAAATGGCGATATCCGCTTTTTCCTGGGAAGGCGTTTTTTCCGTAGGAAGAAACATGCTGTAAAGATGATCAAAGGAATCAATGGCCCCTATGTAACGGTCATTCTTGCCGGGATGGGCATGAAACATCCGGACCAGCCGTCCGCTCAGGTAAAACTCATGGGAAAAAGGCAGGCTTCTGAGATATTCTTTGCTCTCTGGAGAAATCTTATTCTGATTCCAGCGGAAGCGGTCCGCGCTCAGCTGGTCAACACCGGTCAGGTCCATATCCCGGGAAAATACATCATCGCAGTTGCCCTGAATGGACACTTCGCAGCAGTCCCGCACCAGCCTGACGCATTCTTCCGCATGGGTGCCCTTGGCAATGATATCTCCCAGAGAATAGATATGCGTAATTCCTCTTTCCCGAATGTCTTCAAGGGTTCTCTGAAGAGCGGTCAGGTTTCCGTGAATATCGGATATAATGGCGATCTGATCCATAGTGTTCCTCCCCTGCGGGTATGTTGAAATCATTATACACCCCCGGGCGGAGAGGGACAAGTCCCCGCCCAAAGTCATTTCCGCAGGCTTTCGTCACCGAAAAAAAGGCCTAAGAAGCAAAAATCAACCGAATAAGCATATTTTCACGCCAAATAAAAACATCTGATTGCATTTCTTCAGGGTTGTGTTATGATGTATATGTCTTCAGGAGATATGATCTGAAGAACTTAATCAGAAGATACTAATCAGGAGGTATAAACCATGAGTGAGAACAGAAACCCCAAAGCCGACGAAATCGTCGAAAAAATCAAAGAATATGTCAAAAAAGGCAATATCGCCCGTATCCTTCTCAAACACGGCGATAATACCATTCTTAATATTCCGCTGAATGTCGGTATCATCGGCACCATCCTCGGAGCCAGCGTTGCTCCCTGGACCCTGGTTGCATCCGCTGTCGCGACTCTGGGCTTTGACTGCAGAGTTGAGCTTGAAAAAACCGATGGCGAAATCATTGAGCTTTTCAGCCGCGAAGTCGGAAACACCGCAATGAACGTAGGCAAGAACCTCTGGAATGACCTTTCCGGCGGCGCCAAAGCCCCCGAAGGTGAAGAAGGTCCCGTCGTGGATGTTCCCGAAAGCGAAATTCACGATGTTCCGGAGGAAGATACCACTCCCTCTGATCATCCCGAACAGTTGTAATTGCCCCTCCTTTCATGGCCCGGCCTGGCCGGGCAAGTAAGTAGTTAGTTTACCTCGCAAGAAGGCCGGATCCCCCCAGGGTCCGGCTTTTTTGCGCGATTGAGTTTTTCCGCCAGGTTGTGTTATAATCTTTTCATGCTTTTTGTAGGAGCGGAAAAATGGTTAAAATACTGATTGTCGAAGATGACGCCTCCATCCGGCTGCTGACGAAAACCCGGCTGAAGGACCGTTACGAAATACTGGAAGCCTCCGACGGCAGCGAGGCGCTGGAGATTCTTGACCACCAGCATGTGGATCTGATGCTGGTGGATATTCTGATGCCCGGCATGGACGGATTTACCTTTGTCCGGGAGGTGCGTGACAGCGGGGATCTGACCCCCGTGCTGATGCTCACCGCCATGGATGGCTTTGATTATAAAAAGAAGGGATTCTCCCTGGGCATTGATGATTACCTCACCAAGCCCATTCAGTACGAGGAGCTGATCTGGCGCATGGAAGCCATTCTCCGCAGGGCACAGATCCACTCGGAGAAGGAGATTGTCATCGGTTCCTTCCGTCTCTCCGAGGATACCCACAGCGCCTTCTCCCACGAAACCTCCATTGAACTGACTGAAAAGGAATTCCAGCTGCTGCACAAGCTGCTCTCCTACCCCGGCCAGCTCTTCACCAAGCAGCAGCTCATGGATGAGGTCTGGGGCTACGATACGGAAAGCGATTATTCCACCATCAAGACCTACATCAACCGGCTCCGGAACAAGCTGGCGGGCACAGAGGAATTTGAGCTTCTCTCCGTCCGTGGCCTGGGCTACAAAGCCGTGATCGGAGGCCGCCATGAAAAAGGATAAGCTCTTCTCCATATGGCAGATGAAATGGATTTTCCTCGTCGGGATGATTATTATCATAGGGGCGGTGATGGCCTTCGGGCTGCTGGGCGCCCTCTTCCTGCATTTTGAGCGGGACCAGGCCCTGTCCATGATATGGATGATTCCCATCATGCTGGTGGTCTACTATGGCGCTGTAAAAATCATGCTGGATAACATGCAAGGCAAGATGGGGCGGCTGGCCGACGGCATCCACGAGGTGGCAGGCGGCAACCTGGATGTGGAAATCCCCCTGGAGGAGGCGGAGGAATATACGCGCCTCTACGAGGAATTCAACCAGATGGTCCGGGAGCTGAAGCAGACCCGGGAGCAGATGGAAGCCTTCACCGGCGAATTTGCCCATGAGTTCAAGACCCCCATCACCTCCATCAGCGGCTTCTCCGAATATCTCTGCGAAACCGCCGGTCCCGATGAGCAGGCGGGCTTCAGTGGGGAGACCGAGGAACGCCTGAAATACCTGAAGGTGATCCGGGACCAGTCCCGGCGTCTGGCTGATCTTTCCCAGAGCACGCTCCTTCTGTCCAAGCTGAATGCCATGGAGGTGGCTCCCCCGCCGGAGAAGCTCAACGCGGGCGAGCAGATCCGGCAGACCATTATATTAATGGAGAAACAGCTGGACGAAAAACAGATCGATCTGGATATTCCCGAGGATTTTGATCCTATGGTGCTGGGCTCACCGGACCTTTTGTCCCATGTCTGGACCAACCTCTTCACCAATGCCCTGAAGTTTACGCCCGAGGGCGGGCTGATCCGCATCTTTTCCGAGGAATCCGGATCTAGAGTCCGGATTCATTTCCAGGATTCCGGCAAGGGCATGGACGAAAAGACCGCTGCCCATATTTTCGAGCGCTACTATCAGTCAGACGACGGCAAGCTCACGGTCACAGGCAACGGCCTCGGCCTGCCCATCGCCCGGCGGGCGGCCAGGCTCTGCGGCGGCGATATCGAGGTCTCCTCAGCCCCGGGAAAAGGCTCTGATTTTACGGTGATTCTTCGGCCCGCGGATGCGGCCAGATAAAAAAGTCAAAACTTTTTCAAAATTCTTTTTTCTGTTTACTTTTCTTTTACCTTCGCTTGTTATGATAAGACCATCAAAGCAAACAACTCATAACAAACGGAGGTTTTTTATCATGAATAATACATTATACTTAGTTACCGGCGCAGCAGGATTTCTTGGAGGCACCATCTGCCGTCAGCTCATCGAGCGCGGAGACAAGGTCAGGGCTTTTGTTCTTCCCAATGACCCGGCCATGAAATTTGTTCCTGCAGAGGCGGAAATCGTCAAAGGCGATCTCACCAATGAGGAGAGCCTGAAGCCCTTCTTCGATATTCCCGAAGGCATGGATGCCGTAGTTCTTCATATTGCCAGCATCGTGACTGTGAACCCTGATTTCAATCAGAAGGTCATGGATGTGAACGTAGGCGGCACCGAAAAGATCATCGATCTGTGCCTTTCCCATCCCCAGGTAAAGAAGCTGGTTTACTGCTCCAGCACCGGCGCCATTCCCGAGGCTCCCAAAGGCACCGCCATCAGGGAAGTGGAATACTTCGACGAGCATCAGGTGCTGGGCTGCTACTCTCAGTCCAAGGCCCTGGCTACCCAGGCTGTGCTGGACGCTGTGAGAGAGCGCGGCCTGAATGCCTGCGTGGTTCATCCCAGCGGCATCATGGGACCGGAAGATTTCGCCGTAGGTGAAACCACCGGCACCCTGATCAAGATCATCGGCGGCCAGATGCCTGCCGGTATCGATGGCAGCTTCAATCTCTGCGATGTGCGCGACCTGGCCGCCGGCACCATTGCCGCCGCTGACAAGGGCCGCACCGGCGAGTGCTATATCCTGGGCAACAAGCCTGTTTCCTTCCGGGATTTCTCCAACATGGTCTCCGAAGAGGCAGGCTGCGCCAAGGTCAAAATGTTTCTTCCCATCTGGGCCGCAAACCTGGTGGCCTCTCTGGCGGAAAAGGCTGCCAGGCGCAAAGGCGAGAAGCCTCTCATGACCACCTTCTCCGTCTATAACCTGGCCAGAAACAACACCTTCGACTCCAGCAAGGCCGAAGAAGAACTGGGCTACCATACCCGCAGCTACCGTGAAACCATTCATGACGAAATCCAGTGGCTGAAAGCAACCGGAAAGATTGCCGCGTAAGAGAAGGGAGGATATATCTATGAACAGTCAGTCCAGAGAAGTTGCTGTCATCACGGGCGGCGGCAGCGGCATGGGACTTAGCGCCGCGAAATTTATGTCAAAAGAAAAGCTCATCATCCTCGCGGGGAGAACGATGAGCAAGCTGGAAAAAGCAGTTTCTGAATTAAAAGCCCTGGGCTTTGAGGCGGCGGCCCATGTCTGCGACACCTCCAGCCGTCCAAGCGTTCACGAGCTGGCGTATTATGCCTCCCGTCAGGGCCGCATCACCAATGTCATTAATGCGGCGGGCCTCTCTCCCAGCATGGCGGATCCGAAGACCCTGCTGAGAGTCAATGCCCTGGGAACCCTGTATATCAACCAGGAGTTTTCCAAATATATGGAGTCCGGAAGTGTGATTCTGGATATCTCTTCCAATTCCGCCTATGCCCTGCCCGGTTTCGTAGAAAAAATGGCAGTCCGGAAGTACCGGACCGCGCTGACCAGCGAGGAAGCCTTTCTGAAGAAGATGCTCCGCTTAAGCTCCCTGCCCCGCAGTGAATATGAAAAGAGCGGCTTTGCCTATGCCCTGTCCAAGAACTTTGTCTGCTGGTACGCTTCTGTCTCCGCCTTTGAGCTGGGCAACCGGGGCATCCGTGTGCTGTCCCTGTCCCCCGGACTGATCAGCACCGAAATGGGCCATCTGGAGGAAAAAGAAGGAGAGAAAATGCTCTCCGCCAGCGCCGAGCACCGCATGGGTACGCCGGAAGAGCTGGGCTTCTGCATCGCCATGGCGGCGGATGAACGCAACGGCTACCTTACAGGCGTGGATATTCTGGCCGATGGCGGCGCCATCCGTCATCAGCGGCTCGGAGCGCTGGCTGCCTGACGAAGCTTTTCCAGCAGCCGGAAGACCACGGGCCGGATGGGAGGAGAAATCATATCCAGCGTGATCTCCTCCGGAGCAAAGAACCTTAGCTCCTCCATTTCCTCTTCCTGACGGCGAAGTTCACCGTGATACTTGCGGCAGAGATAGATGATCTCCACGTTGGAGACCTCATCGCCGTTGGGGTAGATATAATGAGCCTCGGGGCCGGAGTTGATCATGAAAAATTCCAGCTCCTCCGCCACCAGGCCCATTTCCTCCAGCAGCTCCCGACGGGCGCATTCTTCCACGGTCTCATCGATCTCGATGGCGCCGCCGGAATATCCCCAGAGATGATTGTCGGTGCGTCTGCCCATGAGGATTTTTCCATCCGGGCTGAGGATGATGATGCTTCCCGCCGCCTGCATGAGGGTGCGGTGACCCACAATCTTCCTCAGATCCATGATATAATTGCTCAAGTGTTTACCTCGCTTTATTTCAGTTCCATCAGGAAATCTTCCACCGCGGAAGTCACCTGATCCAGATGAAGATCAAATCCATGGGTATCGTCCGGAATCACCACCAGCTCGCTGTTCTCGTACAGCTCCGCGGCTTTCTCGGCGTAAGCCATGGGCACCAGCGCATCGCCGCTGCCCTGGATGATCATTACCGGACCATGATACTTGGCGATCATGTCCTCCGGATGAATCAGCTGGGCGGTCCGGGCGTAATCTCCGCCCAGAATCTTTCCGCCCCAGATCACCAGCTCATCGGGAATATGATCGGGATCAAATTCAGCGGCCGCCAGATTGCCTGCCCTGGCCGCGTCAGGAATCATCCAGGCGGGTGCCAGGGGAATCAGCGCCTTCAGGTCATCGGGCATCATGCCGGCCAGCAGCATGGCCAGCAGGCCGCCCTGGGAATGGCCCAGCAGATACAGGTCCGTCACGAAATCCAGCTTCTTGGCAAAATGGATGATCTCCAGACCGTCCTCAATCCACTTAAGCAGGGTATGCTCCTTAAAGGAGCCGCTGCTCTTTCCGTGGCCAAACATATCCACCCGCAGGGTGGCAATGCCCACCTTCCGGATGCTCTCGCAGATGGCAATGAGATGCTTTTCTTCCATATGACCCGTAAAGCCATGGATCATAATGGCCAGGGGACATTTCTCCCCCGCCCGTTCGGGCGGTGATCCCTCGGGCATCTCCAGCTTCGCGTGTATCTGCCGATAATCATTGGTAATAAAAAATTCTTTCATGGAAACCTCACCTGTTATGCCATATATTTTTGAATTGTTTTCTTTACCGCGCCTGTTCCGGCAATCATCTCCCGGAGCAGGTTTTCTATTTTAACTCCCAGGCCGTCTTCATAGAGATTGCAGAAGAAGATAGACTCATTGGAAAGGATGGGGTTCAGCTGATCCTTCAGGCTGGAGGGATCTCCCAGCACCAGGGTGGAAAGCTGGGCATGCAGCTCGTCCGCCAGAGGATCCGGCGCCAGATCATAGGCCTTACCCTGATCATCGATTCCCATCAGATACCGGAGATATCCGGCAATTCCCAGGGGCAGAGCCATGAGGTTTTCTGCAGTGCCGGTCTTTGCCCGGTAGGTTTTGATGGTTTCACCAAACCGCACACCCAGTCCCTGGGAGGTGTCCGTGCACAGTCTCAGGTTGGTGTCTCCCAGATATTCGTTGGGGAACCGATCCTCAAAGAGCTCATCGGTAAAGGCCTTCGGAGAGAGGATTTTGGGATCCTCGATGACCGCCATGCCCTCCTGATAGGCCAGGGTACGGCCCATCTTCAAAAGCTCTGGCACCTTCAGCACATCAGCGAACAGATCGATGCCCAGCAGCACCCCGATGGGACCCAGAGCGGAATGCACGGGATTCAGGCAGGCGGTAACCTTCATTCGCTCCGCCAGGTTGACGGTATTTCTGTCCGCCAGGTAAACGCCCTTACCGGCGCTAAGCTCCGGTCTTCCGTTGGGGAAGTGATCCTCAATCACCAGATACTGAGGGCCCTCCGCGTTGACAAAAGGGGCAATATAGGTTTTCTTTCCCGTAATCACGGGCTTCATGTTTTCAAGACCCAGTGCTTCCAGATCGCCGGCGATTTTCTCCGAAGGCCGGGGCGTGATCTTGTCGATCATGGTCCAGGGGAAGGCCACCTGGTTTTCATCGGAAACATAGTCCAGAAATTCTCTGGAAACAAAGCCGCGGCGGCACCACTCCTCCGCCGTGGTCACCACGGAGGAGCGCAGCAGGGAGCCGTTATGGGAGCAGTTGTCCATGGAAACCAGGGCCAGGGGATACTTCCCGGCCTGGAAACGGCTGAGCAGCATGGCTGTGACGACGGCCATGGCGCCCTTCGCCTTCTCGGGACCCTCTTCCATGTCCTTTCGCACATAGGGAAGATAGCTGCCATCGGCCGCCTTGAGGGCATAACCCTTCTCCGTAATGGTAAAGGACACCATCTGAAGGGAAGGATTGGCGAAGATCTCCTTCAGTCTGGCCCAGTACTCCGGCACGGAGGAATCCGCCTTCACGGCCTCCGAAAGGGACCCCAGCACCTTCATTTCTCTGGTGCCATCTCCCCGGAGAATGACATTCAGCACCAGATTATCAAAGGGACGATAGATCTGATCCACCACTTCGAAGTCGAAGGTTTCCACACATACGATTCCGGTATCCGCCAGTCCTTTTTCCAGCAGATCATCGGCAATCCCGCCGATGAAGCCCCGGAAGATGTTGCCGATGCCCAGATGCACCCAGCGGGGCGTCTTTCTGGTTTGCTCAGCGGTTTTTATGGGATCATAACCGGGAAGTAAAATCCCGGCTGTCTGATACGCGTTTCTGTTTTGAATTCCCTGCAAAGTCAGCTGCATGAGGCGTCCTCCTGATTGAAAATTCATGAGTTTTTAGATACAATATATTATATCAATTTGAAAGGAGACTCTCAACTATGGAATTTGCAGGAAAGAAAGCCATCATCACCCCTGAGGCCTGTCTGATCATCGCCACCTACGATGAGAACGGCATTCCGAATGCCATGAACGCTGCCTGGGGAACCCAGAAGGATCCCGATGAGATCCTGATTGTGCTTTCCAATCACAAAACCACCGAGAACTTTGAAAAGACCGGTGCTTTTACCGTGGCCTTTGGCACGGCGGACACCGTGGTGATTTCCGACTATTTCGGCGTGGAATCCGGCAAGAAGGTCAACAAGATTGAGAAGGCCGGCGTCCATGTTCATAAGAGCGCCCATGTGAACGCGCCCATCATCGAGGAATACCCTCTGACCCTGGAATGCACGGTAAAGAAATGGGATCCGGAAGCCGAGCTGCTGATTGGCAAGATCGTTGCCATGCAGGCGGACGAAAGCATTCTGACCGATGGCAAGGTGGATCTTGGCAAGCTGAAGCCCATCTCCTTCGACCCCTCCATGAATCTCTACCGTGTGCTGGGCGAGCCTGTGGGCCACGCCTTCCGCGACGGTCTGGCGCTGAGGTAAACAACCACGAGGGGCTGATCTTGAGAACACAAGAGGATGGTTCTTTGTGTTCCCTGTCTCACATAAAGGAATAATTAGGCATTGACAAAAATACTCTACAGTTGTAGAATCAAGATAGTTCTACAACTGTAGAGTATTTTATTGGAGGTTTTTATCATGGCACTTTCTTTCAAACGTCTGCCTGATTCCGAGCTGGAGGTGATGCAGGCCATCTGGCAGCTGGAGCCCCCGGTGAGCCGCAGCGCCATTGATGGGATTCTTTCCCAAACGCATCAGCTGGCTCCCACCACCCTGCTGACTCTTTTGAGCCGTCTGGCTGATAAAGGATTTATTGAAATCCGCAAAGAAGGACGTTCGGCCGTTTATAATCCCCTGGTCAGCCAGGCCGATTATCAGGCCAGTCAGAGCAAGCGCTTTGTGGATCAGCTTTTCGGCAGCGATATGGTTGCCTTCGCCAATGCTCTTACCTCCTCCGGTCTCAGCAGGGAGGATCTGAAGGAGCTTCGGCGCCTGCTGGAGGAGGATGCGCTATGACAGTCTCTTCTGCCTTCCTGCTTCGGGCCGGTGTGGCAGTATTCTTTGCAGCTTTCATCACCCTGCTCTATTACTTCCGCTTTTCTCTGGACCGTCGTCTGAGAAGTGAAAAGGATCCTGCCTGGGATGATCTGAAAAAACGCAATCTGCCCATCGTCTCCCCCGTATTTCTGCCCATTTTTCTATGCACCTTCGCGCCGCTTTCGGTCCTGTTTAAGGGCTGGAGCTGGAGCATGGAGCGACTGCTTTCCCTGCTGGTTACGATTCTCATTGAGATGGTGCTGTTCTATCTGATCATGCTGCTTCTGCTGCCGACTCTCAGAAAACAATTTTCGAGCCGGGCAGTGAGCTTTCTCTGGATTCTTCCCAACTATCTGTATCTGACGCAGTACACCTTTATGGATCTGTCCCTCCCCCTGCTAAGGATATCCATAACCCGCCCCGCAGCCATGATTCTTCTCATCATCTGGACGGTGCTGATGGCCAGTTATCTGATCTTCTGCTGCATCACTCATCTTCTGTTCAGACGCAGGCTTCTTAAGGATAGCAAGCCCATCGAGGAGAAAACATTGCTGGAGCTGTGGTCCGAAATCCGGGAGAATGCCGGCATCCGGGAAAAGTATTCTCTGCCTCTGCTCAGCTGTTCCTGCATTACAACACCCCTGTCCATTGGTCTATCCACCCGCAGCACCAAGGTCCTGCTGCCCTCGGACTATTCCAGATTTTCTGTCTCTGATCTGACACTGATACTTACCCATGAGGCCATTCACATCAAAAGGCAGGATGCCCAGACCAAGTTCTTCCTTTGCTTCTGCACCGCCCTCAGCCCCGAAAAATACTTTTTCCGCCGCTGCTTCCGGCGATGCAGTGAGGATCTGGAGCTGTCCGTAGATGAAGAAATCACGGACTCCATGAATGGAGAAAACCGGAAGCACTATGCCAGGCTGCTGCTGGAAAACATCGGCGACGACAGAGGTTTTACCACCAGTCTCTCCTCTGACGGCCGGGCCCTCCGCTATCGTATGAAGCAGGTGGTTCATCCCGAAAAGAAAAAACCCGGCGTCCTGCTGATTGCGGGCATGCTGTTTCTGCTGCTGATGGGGACCGGGATCGTGTCCCTGTCTTTCAAAGACGGTACGCTGGATGAGGCTGTCTTTGACCGGCAGCTATCCTCCGGCGGGGCAAGACTTTCCTTCGCCACCTACCGGGAGCCATCCGGAGAGCTGTTTTCCCGCGACTGGATATGTTCCGATGAAGGGAAGCTGAATCAGTATCTTTCTTCCCTCTCTCTCAGCCACATGCCTTCTCTTTCCGGGCCCTTGAGCAATGATGAAGAGCTCGTCCTGAACTACGACACGCCCCGGGGCCTGGTGGGGCTTTCCATTCAGAAAGATACCCTCACGGTGACTCGATTTTATGAAAAACATCCTGCCCGGGAGACATATTACATCGATGGAAAGGCTGATCTTGAGTTCATCAAGGGGCTATTTACCAAAAAATAGCCGTCGTATTCTCGTGTCTTTAGTCGTAGGATGCCGATGGTCAGTTCCACATGTCTGCGGCCTTTGTAGAGCTTATCAATTTCGGTCTGTGTTGCTGAAGAAAACTTCATAATGTACCTCTTCTTAGGATCAGTTTAAAGTTTGTTTCTCAGAAAACTAAGGACATCCTCCCTCATTTCCGGAGTTTCCTGATGGGCCACGGGGTAGTAAAGGACCTGATAATCGTCCGCCGGCCGTCCTTCTGATTTCAAATGCTGATAGCACTCGTTAACCTGCTTCGCGATGCGCCTGACTCCCTCCAGGGGCGTCAGCGGATCCAGCTCCCCGATGGTGGACAGATGAGGCCGTGGCGCAATCATGCAGTCGATATCCGCGGTATGAAAGTGCCGCCGGAGCCCCGGCACATAGTAGAATAGTCCGTGCCGGTCAAATCCGTTCTCCTTGGCCAGGGCGTCAAAATCGGTCTGACAGCAGAGATCCACGCACACTTTGATTCCGGGCTCCAGGGCTGCCAGCCAGAAGCTGAGGGTGGAACCCATGGACATGCCGAGGGAAGCAATCCGCCGCGAATCTGTCTCGGGCCGGCTTTTCAGATAATCAAAGGCGCGCAGGCCGTCATATACCATATGGCCCCAGAGGATTTCCCCTTGCCAGAGCATATCTTTAAAAACCTCGGATTCCGTGACGGAAGTATGGGTAACCGGATAATTGCCTTTCCGGTATTCCGGATGCAGGTCTTTCCGGCGCTGTCCGAAACACCAGGCATCAAAAGCCAGCACTGCCCAGCCTTCTCTGATGAGCGCATCGGCATAAGGCTCCTGAAACATGTAAGAGTTTCCGAGAAGCAGTTCATCTTTTCCCAGCTCATATCGTCCGCCATGAGAATGACAGAACAGAACTGCCGGAGCCGGACCATCCAAATGTTTCGGATACAGGAAAATCATGGGCACCGGTTCCTGAAACAGGCCGGAATTCTCCTTCAGGGATAATTCCAGTCTCTCCAGGATGCAGTCTTCCCGTTCCTCTCTGCTTTCCAGTACAACCTCATAGGGAGCATGCCGTTCCGGAAGGGGACCCAAAAGGGAATACAGCCTGGCTCTCTGCTCTTCCCAGCTACTTTGCATAATCGCACCTCAGCGTAAAAACTTGGGGTAAAAAAGGGCTGCTGCATCCGGTCAGATACAGCAGCCCTCCTTTATTTTAGAAAGTATCAGTAACGAAAGGTTTGGGTTAGATTTCGATCTTGGCACCCATCAGTTTGGCGAACTCTTTCACAATGGCGGTGTCTCCCGGCCATGCGGGTGCTGTTACCAGATTGCGGTCTACCACAGCTTCGGAAACATCCACCGGTACATAGGTACCGCCGGCCAGGGTCACATCCGGGCCCACCGCCGGATAAGCTGTTGCTTTGTAGCCTTTCAGTACGCCGGCTGCCGCCAGTACCTGCGGGCCATGGCAGATGGCTGCCACCGGTTTATTCTGCGCGAAGAATTCCTGAACAATCTCGATAACTCTGGGATTCAGACGGATATACTCCGGTGCGCGGCCGCCCGTGATGAACAGGCCTTCATAATCTTCTGTTTTGACAGCATCGAAATCAGCGGTAAGGGCAAAATTATGTCCTCTCAGTTCGGTGTAGGTCTGCTCGCCGAGGAAATCATGAACGGCGGTGGCAACCGTTTCACCGGCCTTCTTATCAGGGCAAACAGCGTCTACCTGATAGCCCAGCACACCCAGTGCCTGGAAAGGAACCATGGTCTCGTAATCTTCAGTAAAATCACCGCAGAGCAAAAGAACTTTCTTTGACATGTTTGATACCCTCCATAAGAATATTCAGCCTGTAAAACGCGCCCTCAGGCTTAGTTATATTGTAGCACACCCATAGAAATATTCAATATTTTTTAGCAAAATTGCCCATATTGTCCCGCTGTTTGGATGAATTAAACAATCGGAATCTTGATGGTCATATCGCTTAAGGGATAGGCAGCGCAGGCATGAATATAGTTAAAATCCTTGTCCGCGGCACGCCGGCCGTCATTCTCGGGACTGACATAATACTCGCCGGAAATCACCTTGGTCCTGCAGAAGCCGCATTCACCGCTCCGGCAGTCCGTCAAGAGGATAATTCCCGCCCTTTCACAGGCCGTAACGAGGGATTCACAGGCTCTGGCCGGAATCTGATCCTCGTGGATTCCTCTCCGCACGGTCAGGGTATAGACATCATTCTTTTTCTCAGCAGGATAGCCCGGCAGCGCGGTCACATCCCTGGCCTGACCAAAAACTTCATAACGAATCCTTCTGGCCGGAATATTCAGCTTCTTCAATTCTTCTCTCAGGAACCGATACATGGCCTGGGGACCGCAGATGAAAAAGCTGGCGTCTTCCGGAGCATAGCGCCGGATCAGCTCCGCATTCAGAAAGCCTTTCTCCCCTTCCCATCCGGGGTTATCTCCGGAAAGAACATGGACGATCTTCACTCGGGGGCAATCGATCTGCTCCAATTCTTCTTTCAGCACAATATCATCCGCCGAAACGGAACCGTACAGAAGAGTTAACTCTGCATCCATCGTCCCATGGGCGATCTCCTTCGCCATGGAAGCAAAAGGCGTAATGCCCGCGCCTCCCGCCAGAGCCACGATCTTTTTCGAATCTCTCAGAGGCTCATAGTAAAATTGTCCATGCCCAATGGAGCCCAGGAGATGGTCTCCTGCCTTCAGTCCGTGACAGAGATACTCCGCTGCAAAGCCGTCTTTGCCGGAATTTCGCACGGTAATCTCGATAAAAGGCTCCTCCTCAGCTCTGGCCTCATAGGGTGCGGAGGAAATGGAATAAGGCCGGCAGACAATCCTGCCAGTCACATTCGGAACATGATCCGGGCCATTTCCGGAGCTCCCGGCGGAATTCTCTATGGGACTCCCGATAGGCAGTGCGATGGACACATATTGGCCAGCATAGAAAATCGGCATTTTCTTACCATCCGTTCTGGAAAAACGGATGGTTTTTGATGTAGGGCTGGCGGGACGTATCTCTGTTACCACCATCTCCGTCATATCCGGATGCCTTTCCTGCACCGCTTCCCGGATGGGATCCCTGGCCACCGGCACAGCCGATGCATTTTCAAAGGCCTGCAGTCTGGCTTTGGTCACTCGGGAAGCGCCGGTCACATCCTTTAAAAAATTCTTCACTTTCATTTTTTCGTCATCTCCCCTGCGCACGCCCTTGGGCGATCATTGCGTCCAGCACATTCTTCGCTGCTTTGCGGCCGTTGGTAACCGCGGGCCCCATACCGTCTCCGGAAATCTGATGGGCGCCGGCAAATTCCAGGCCCTCAATGAATTTCTCCTCCTCGGCCGTCTGCAGCCGGGCCACGATATGATCCTCCATGGTATGGGCATAGCCATAGATACATCCGTTCCAGGCATCCGTGTACCGCGCAACGGTCATGGGAGTCTCAATCACGATTTCGAGGATATGATCCAGCAGATTGAACCCCAGATAGCTGCTCATGTCATCGATCAGCTGCTTCGCTGCCTCATGCTTAACCCTGTCATAATCCTCCGCTTTGACTGTCTTCCATCCGTCCACTCTGGGCAGGGTCGTAATGGAATAGGAACAGGTTCCCGCCGGTGTGGCATCCGGATTTGCCAGATTGTGACAGATACAGGTAATATAACGGTAAGGGCCGAGCCCCTTTAGTTCTTCGAAGCATTGATCGGTGTCCATGGTCTCACCGCGGAAGACGCTGTAATCCCTGATTCCCAGTTCCTCCGCCGTCTGGTCCAGAATCATAATGACGGAGAAAGCTGTCAGGGACAGCCGTCTTCCGTTAACCATTTGAATGGCCTTTTCCGGCACCTCCGAAAGGGGCTCGATCATATGCGTATAAACATTGTTGGGATAAGAGGAAGAAATCACATAGTCGCTGTGAATTTCATCTCCCCGGGCTGTCCGGACTCCGGTTACCCGTCCGTTCTTCACCAGTATTTTATCCACGTGCTGACGGTACTCAATCTGCACTCCCATATCTTCGGCCCGCTCCGCCATCTTCAGGCTCATTTCATGACTGAATTTATGAGGAATGTAGGAACCGTAACCCACATAATCCGCCATCAGCACCGCGTAGATGGTGAAAGGAAGCTCCGAAAAGCCGGAGCCGACATAGATCCAGTAGGGCGAAAGCAGATCCAGGGCCTGCTGGGGAAGATGGAAGGTTTCCAGAACCTCCTTCGTGGAATAGCCTGCTGTCTTTACAAAGGCTTCATGCTTCAGCAGCATCTGGGGCTTGCTCATGGGATGAATGGACAGCTCATTCACTGAATCGAAAACCGTATGGCACAGCTTCAGCACATCCATCACCTTTTCATAGGTGCCCGGCACCGCCTGATCCACCTCGCGGGCAAAGGTTTCGAAACCCGGATGCAGGGTGACCTCCAGACCGGGAAGGGAAGCATGATAGGCCTCAGGGACCTTCAGCCAGTCAATGTCCACTCCCATGTCATCGAAAAACTTTCCCACCTTTAGGCGATGATCTTTCGAGCCGATGCTCATCATTTCATGAAGTGCCGCTTCAATCTCAATGCCGTTTCTGACAAAGCTGGTGGCGATGCCTCCCGGCAGATTGTGCCGTTCCAGCACCAGTACGCTGAGCCCCTTCTCCGCCAGCATAAGCGCAGAGGAGAGCCCGGCCAGGGCTCCCCCGATGACGATCACGTCATAATGATCTTTATAAAACTTCATGTGAATCCTCGCTGCATTCTTTTTTTTCTGAAACGCAGAACCTTCCGAACACAAAGAACCGGGCGGCAAAGCCGCTTTTCCTGTGTTTACTTGCCGGAAATGACGATACCTTCCGTGGCCAGATAGGGCATGACAGAGGCTCCGTCCATGCTGACCTCTTTGGACACGGCGGTAACGTTCTGGAAAACCTTTTCCAGGTTGCCGTTGATCATGGTCTCGGATACCGCGCCCTGAATCTTTCCATCTTCAATATAGAAGCTGTTCTTGGCGACGCCGGAGAAATCGCCGGATACGCCGGGGTGTCCGCCGGAGAAGCCTCCCACAATGAGGCCCCGCTTCACGGAAGCGATCATATTCTTCAGGGGCGTTTCACCGGGCTCCATTACCATGGCCCGGCTGGAGTTTCTGGTAACGGGACGGGATGTTTTGTTGGCGGCATAGAGACTCAGCAGCTGATTCTTCAGCACGCCCTTCTCCAGCACCATGACATTTTCCGCCTTCAGGCCATCATCGGTGTAGGGCTCGGTTTCCACCAGCCGCTCGTCCGAAGCCTTCAGACTGAAGGTTACCAGCTCCGAGGCCACCTTCTCTCCCACCTTGTCCAGCCAGCGGCTGGTGCCGTCGATGATGACAGCATCCGACAGATAGTTGCCGGACAGCATAAACAGGAACCGCCGCAGGCATTCGGGAGTGAAAATAACCGTTCCCTCAAACTTACCCTCAAAGGAAGTCTGGGACAGGCTGGCCACCGCGTCCTCCAGATTTTTCCAGAAGGATCCCAGCTCAATGAAGGGCTTCTCCAGGTCGTGGGTGGACGCTCCGCCGTAGGAAAGGCCCGTGGTCTTCCCGCCGTCGTTGCCGGCATACTCCATCATGACGCTGTACAGGCCGTCGCAGCTTTCGAACAGGGTGCCGTTGGAGTTGGCGTAGAGGCTGTGGGTTCTGGTATGGTCCGCAATCATCTGCAGGACCTTGATTTTCGGGAAGTCCTTCTCCACCGTTTCCAGCAGCTCCGAGAGCCGGTCATAAAACCGGTCCATATCCGCTTCCTGGGGTCCGCTGACAAAGGTCTCCTCTTCCTGCTTTTCAGCAATGGTATTGGCCGCATCGGCCACGCCGGACAGGGCGCCGGAAACAGCGTTTTCCACCGTCTTCTCAATGCCCTCCCCGCTCAGATCCGAACCGGAGGACAGACCCACCCGTCCGTCCATGAGCACATGAACGGAAATGGAATCATCAAATACCGTCCGGAACAGGGAAAAGGTAGTATTCTCCGTATTCAGTTCTTTCTTCTCCGTCTTTTTCAGCTCGAAGGAATACTCCTTCACCGCCTTCGACTCAAGAACCGCCCGAACCCTGGCGGCAATTTCTCTCAATTCACTCATCATCTGCCTCCAATCGTAATTTTGCACCGGATATCCGGGCCGGCCAGTCCCACGGGCATCCGCTGTTTTTTACCGCAGAAGCCGCTGGATTCCCAGCTCAATGTATCAGAGATCATATCGGCTGTTTTCAGCATGTCGAAGGCGATGCCGGATACGGTGGTGTCCAGAATCGCCCGGCCCAGCTTGCCCTTCTTGATTTCATAGCCCATGGATACGCCGAACATGAACTCACCCGTCACATCGGCCTGTCCGTTGGAGGTGTTCACCAGATAATAACCGTCGTCAATGGACTCAATCATCTCCTCCAGGGAGCTTTTGCCCGGAAGAATGGCGGTATTTCTCATGCGGATCAGGGGCTCGTCATTGAAATCCCATGCCCGGGCGTTGCCGCAGGGCTCCATACCGAAATACTCGGCGGATTCGCGGCTGTTCATATAACCCACTAAGATTCCGTCCTGAATCAGCACGGCGTCCTTCGCCAGGGTTCCCTCGTCGTCCAGGTAGACCGGCAGAGGAACGGTTTCTCCGAGAGCGGTATGGGCATAGTCAATCAGCGTGACGAGCTCCGAAGCCACCTGCTTGTGCAGGCAGGGACCCGCCACGGATCCGCCCATAACCAGGTCCGCCTCCACCGTATGGCCCACGGCTTCGTGAGCCAGCATGCCACTCATCTTGCCGCCCAGGATCACGGTTTTGTTTCCGGCTTCGGCATAAACGCCTTCCTTTTTGTCCATCAGCTGGAGATACAGGGCATCCACCGCCGGATAGACGGGAGAAAGATCTCCGAAATTGTCTTCAAAGCTGCCGGCGCCGCCGAGGATTTCCGTCACCTCCACGGGAGAGCCCGTGAGGGTTGCCAGAGCTGTCATGCGGATATACATGTAGCACCGGGGATAGGTCACATGGCCGCTGGCCGCGTCGGAGGTCAGGATAATCTTGTCCTGGGAATCCTCCGTGTAGGTCACGGACCGGCTCAAAAGATCCGGATAGGTTTTAGCTATATAGGCATCCACCTCTTTGCAGGCGTCAATAATCTTTTTCTGTTCGAAATCCACAATCAGGCGGTTCACAGGCACCGTTCCGCCGGGCAGCGCGGGATAGCCTTTTCTGGTCTTTCCTGCTTTTCTGTCCAGAAACAGGGCGTTTTCCGTGGCCGCCTTTAATACCATCCGGGCATCCTCTTCCGTGTAGGAAGCCACAGAAGAAAAGCCGTAATAACCGTTTTTCGTTACCCGGGCACTGATTCCGCGGCTTTCCATGCGGATATTCTGTACCAGGTTTCCTTTCAGCAGCGAGACCCGTCGGGTTCTGTTCTCATGCCCGCGCATCACGCTCTGCATGCCATCGGCGAAATATCTCGCCTGAGGGGTGATAATATCGTTAAGCATAAATCCTCCTTCCGATCACCGGACTATCAAAAGACTTTACCGCTTTAGTGTATCACATCTGAGAGAATCCCGCAAGAATCCCAATCACGCATCCCTGCCTGTTAGGTCTTGACTTCAGCCGCACAAATGATTAAACTACTCTATTGCACAGCCGCAGTCACAGCTAAAGGCTGGGCCAAAAGCGCTTCAGCGCAATCTCTTCAGGAGCTGAAATTCATGAATTCATTTCAAGGGAATATACAGATCGATCACTTAATCGAGGGAGCCAAAAGGGCCCGGGGCCTGACAGTCATCATTGACGTTTTCCGGGCCTTCTCCGTAGAATCCTACCTGGTATCTCTGGGGGCCGGAGCCATCCGCCCCGTGGGCTCCATTGACAGGGCCAAGGAGCTTCATCAGATGTTTCCCGAGAGTCTCACCATCGGCGAACGGCTGGGGCGGCAGCTGCCGGGCTTTGATTTTGGCAACTCTCCTTCCCAGATCCAGGGCAGCAAAGACCTGATCCCCGGTAAACTGATTTTCCATACCACCAGCGCCGGCACCCAGGGCATTGTCAATGCCTCCGGGGCGGATGAAATCCTTCTGGGAAGCCTCACCTGCGCCAGAGCCATCGCCCGTTATATCCGGGAGAAGAATCCTTCCCAGGTGTCCCTGGTATGCATGGGGGACAACGGAACCGTCCCCAACGAGGAGGATGAGCTCTGTGCCCGCTATATCCGCTCTCTTCTGCTGGAGGAACCTCTGGACATGAAAAAAGCCATCGATCACCTCCGGACCCATGGCGGCAGAAAGTTCTTCGATCCGGCTCAGCAGGATGTCTTTCCCGAGGCCGACTATTTCATGTGTGTGCAGTACGATCTCTTTGATTTCGTCATGAAAGCGGAAACGGATGACCTGGGCTTCATCACCCGGGTCATCCGTCCCTGAAATCAGCCGTCCGACTGATTCGGTTAATTATAATATTTCACATCTCCAATCAGGCTCTGGATCTCATTTAAAAGATCAATGGTAGCCTGATTTTCTTTGGCCGAACCCATTCCCTGCAGCTCCAGGGCCAGCTTTTCCAGAAACAGGAAAATCCGCTCATTGGCGTTCAGCACCTCCGTCATGCGGTCCAGCTGCTTTTCATAAAGCTGCAGCTGCTCCGTCTGGATGCTGTCATCAATGTTGTCGTAGGAATGGGCGCCGCTGTTGATCAGCTGCTGCAGATGGACATAACCCTTTTCGTCGAAGGCCTGCATCATGTTTAATAGGGTCGTATGTCCGGCATGAATCTTTTCGTAGGCGGCATTAACCACCGAAAGATATTTCTTGCCGGTGAGGCTGCCCGCTCCGAAAGTGGAATGGATGATCCCATAGAGTCGGTTGCTCTGCACCGGGATGCGTTTTTCCTGAGCCGCCGCGTCAGAAGCCAGCGACTGGATCTTGGCGCTGCGCACATAGGCAGGCTGGGGCTGAGGCTGGGGAGTCACCTCCCGGTACTCCACATCCTTCACCGGGCCCTGAATTTTCCGGGTTCTGTTTGTCTCGTTCAGATTGCGCAGAACCCGCAGAAGAACATTACCGAAAACAATTAAAAAGATAAAAGGGAATAATCCCACCGTAACAACCTCCCAAATGATATCTGGTAATAAGATGATCCAAGTATATCACAGAAAGCTTCCAGTTCCAACCGTGTCAGAGCAAGCGGTATATTTTGTTGCTTATACGGTATTCATCCTTCGTTTTTCCCATTTCCCACTGAGGAAATAGGGGAAAACCACCAGGCCGTATCCATAGCTGGCAATGGCGGACCCGTACCAGAAGCCCTGTATGCCCCAGCCCAGGGCCACGAAGCGGCCGATGATCACCATGTCCGACATATTCTTCTCCAAAAGATGCAAATATGATATAATTATAGTATATTTCACAGGAGGGGTCTACCATGAAACTGTATGATATTACTCAGGAACTCTTCAGCTGCGTCGTATTTCCGGGCGATCCCGCTCCCCAGAAGACAGCGCTCATGCGTATCGCCGACGGCGATATATGCAATCTGACATCTCTTTCCATGTGCGCTCATAACGGCACCCATGTGGATGCGCCCTATCACTTTGTCCGGGATGGCATCACCATTGACCAGATTCCGCTGTCCACCTGGATTGGCAACGCGTATGTGGCGACTTTTGAGGGCGTGATCGGTGCCGCGGATATCCGCCAGATTCTGGATGCCATGGAGCAGCTGGCCCGCGAAGCCGGCATCAATCCCATCCGAAAACTGCTCATCAAAGGAAAAGCGACCCTTTCCTATGAGGCCGCTGAAGTACTGACAGAAACCGACCTGGAGCTCTTCGGAAACGAATCCCAGACCGTGGGACCGGAGGATGCGCCCGCCGCCGTTCACCAGCTGCTGCTGGGAGAAGGCATGGTCTTTCTGGAGGGCATCCGGCTGGGTGAGGTTCCCGAGGGAATCTATATTCTGAACGCTGCCCCCATCAATCTGGGCGGCTGCGACGGCGCTCCCTGCCGCGCTGTGCTCATGGAGATGGAAGACTGATCTTCAGACATTCCCGGGCTGCTGCCGGCCGGCCGCATCGATGCTTTCCGCAACGGAAAAGGCCGCCAACTCTCCGCCGGACAGCACAAAATCCCCGATGGACAGCAGTTCATCACAATAATCGTAAATCCGCTGATCCATGCCCTCGTAGTGGCCGCAGATCAGCACCAGATGGTCAAGGACCGAGAGCCGGCGGGCGTCCTGCTGATGAAACACTTTTCCCGCAGGGCTGAGGGCTGCCACCCGGACTCTATCCAGATCAGCCAGACGCTCACCCTCCGGGCTCAGGATGCCCAGCGCCTCCAGCGTCCGGAAAACCGGTTCACAGCGCAGAATCATGCCGGCGCCGCCCCCATAAGGCGAGTCATCCACGGCCCGGAAGCTGCCCTTAACCATGTCCCGGATATCCAGAATCCGCAGCCGCACCCCGGAACCGGGATGCCTTTCGTCCCAATGATCCGCCAGAGCGTTCAGCTGGCCGGGGAAGATTGTCAGAATGGTGATGTTCATTTTAATTATTTATGAATTCCTCTTCCGTGTCTTGTAATTTACCTGAACTGACGATATAATTTTCTGAAGATTATAACTTGTTAGGAGATCCCATGTCCAGTCCAAAACGTTTTTCTTTGAAGGAATATCTGTCGTCCCGCCAGGGACAGATCATGGTGATTCTGATCCTGATCTTTATTTTTGTTCTCTTCGGCGCGGTGCCGAAGACCATTCAGGAGCAGAACGCCAAACGGTTCGGCAAGCCTCTTTTTGAGCATCTGCTGCCCGAAGGCTCCAGCGCCATCCAGACCTACGCCCAGCAGGCCAGGCAGGACGGCGTCATGACCACCTTTGCCGCCATTATCCTCCGCTCTTCCCAGAGCGAGGAGGAGCTGCTGGCCTTCTTTGGCGATGTCGAATATCCGCCGGCGCGCAAGGGAGATGAAGTTTCTCTCAAGGTCCTGCCTTTGCAGGAGGATGCCCTGACGGTTCTGAAAAACAACGGTCTCTATGAGGAAGGCAGCAATTACTGGTATATCTATCTTTACAGCGCTCCGCCGGAGGAATAAGCCATGTCATTCTTTCAATCCATTAAATCCAAGCTTGCCAACTTTTCCCAGGATGTGGCCAATCAGAGCAAAATGATGACCGAAAGCGCCCAGATCCAGGAGAAGATTACCGCGGAAGAAAAGGAACTGAACGTCAAATATCAGGCCCTGGGCCGGGCCTATTATGTCCGGCAGCAGGCCGCAAGAGCCGCCGGCGAAAAGCTGCTGCTGGAGGATATCAGCGCCTTCGAGGGAATCGACGCTTCCCTGTCCAAAATCAATGACCTTAAGAAGAATCTCGACAGGGTTCAGCGGGGCGTTGACTGAGCATTCGTTATGACACAAAACAAAAACCGGAGAATTCAATTCTCCGGTTTTCTTTTAGAGCGCGAAACGAGATTCGAACTCGCGACCCTCGCCTTGGCAAGGCGATGCTCTACCACTGAGCCATTCGCGCATACCGTTCACTGCACTGTTTCGCATGAACGGAAATTATAATATCATATTTTTCAGGCCGTGTCAATTACTTTTCCAAGAAAAATTCGATGACCTCGTCATTCAGTCCGAATACGAAGGC
>CACZRP010000043.1 GCA_902783575.1 uncultured Eubacteriales bacterium | reverse complement strand
ATATAAAATTTTAAAATTTGACAAAAAAATCCGCTAACCATGCGGGTTAGCGAGCTGTTTTCTATGTTCTGGGTGTCAAACTACCGATTATGTAGAAAATCAAAACACAATCATTGAAAAATTGTTTATTTCTTTGAAATTTAGCATATTGACTAATCGGCGAACCAAGACTATAATAGGCATAGTTAAATATGCCGAATCGCCGATATTATCGGAGGAAAAGGCAAATATAGGAGGAAAACTATCATGAAAAAACTGCTTGCACTCATGCTGGCGGCGCTGATGGTCGTTTCTATGATGACCGGATGCTCCAAGTCTGGTGCCCAGGACGACGGCGCTCAGGAAGCGGCTGTGGAAGTCACTGCCGAAGACAAGGGCACTGTTACCGTCTGGGTGGCCGAAGCCGTTGTGGACTTCACCAAGTCCCAGATTGAGGCTTTTAAAGCCGCCAATCCCAACTACGCCGGATTCACCTTCAATGTCGAAGCTGTAGGTGAAGGCGATGCTACCAACAATATGGTCACTGACGTTGAAGGCGGCGCTGACCTGTTCGGATTCGCTCAGGACCAGCTGGCCCGTCTGGTGGCCGCCGGCGCTGTGGCCCCTGTGACCGGAGCCAACCTGGAAGCTGTCAAAGCCAACAACGATGCCGGTTCTGTAGGCGCTGCCACTATGGGTGACGTTGTTTACGCTTACCCCATGACTTCTGACAACGGCTATTTCCTGTACTACGACAAATCTGTCGTTACCGATCCTTCCACCCTGGAAGCCATCCTGGCCGACTGTGAAAAAGCCGGCAAGGGTCTGTACTTCCAGATCAACAGCGGCTGGTATCAGACCGCCTTCTTCTTCGGCACCGGCTGCAAGCTGGAGTACACCACCGACAATGAAGGAAACTTCAGCGGTTCCAATATCACCTATGATTCTCCCGAAGGTCTGGCAGCTCTGAAGGCCATGATCGCTCTTCACAAGTCTCCTGCCTTCTACAATGGCTCTTCTGTACCCGAAGCTGCCAACGCTGCTGCTGTGGTCTCCGGCACCTGGGATTCCGGCGCCGCTCAGGATCTGTTTGGTGAGAACTACGCCACCGCCAAGCTTCCCACCTTCTCCGTGGACGGAAAGACTTATCAGTTCTCCGGTTTCGGCGGCTTCAAGCTGATTGGCGTCAAACCCCAGACTGATGCTAAAAAACTTCAGGTTGTCAATGCTCTGGCTGCTTACCTGACTTCCGAAGAAGTTCAGCTGGCCCGCTTCAATGCTGTAGGCTGGGGTCCCTCCAACCTGAACGCCCAGAAGGATCCCGCCATTGCCAACGATCCCGCCCTGTCTGCTCTGGCTGCTCAGCTGGCCTACACCATTCCTCAGGGTCAGTATCCGGATAATTACTGGACACTGGCAACCTCTCTTGGCGATTCCGTTATCTCCAAAGAGTATGACAATGCCACTGACGATCAGCTGAATGAGGTTCTGAAGACCTTCGCAGATACCTGCCGCAGCTACGCCCAGTAAATCAATCCATACTTTTCAACTGTCAAAAGCAGGGCACTTTGTGCAGGGACGCCATGTGCCCTGCTTTTGATCTATCTATCAATTTGAGAAGGGGATTTATTTTATGACTATTAAAGAAGGATTCGCTAAGATTCCCACCTTTTTCAAATGGCTGGGAAAGGATCTGAAGGAGATCGGCATCACCTTCAGGGAAGGCGGTTTTAAAACCCGGATCTCTTATCTGATTATGGGCCTCGGACAGCTGCTCCGCGGCCAGTACGTACGGGGTATCGCCATGCTGGCGGGACAGATTGCCCTGCTGGCCTTCATCTTCGGCTTCGGAGGCCAGTATCTGGTTCAGCTTGGCACTCTGGGCACCAGGGCCCGCATCACCAACCCCAATGGCACCGTCTCCTATGGTGACAACAGCTTCTTCATTCTGCTGTATGGTATTCTGACCATTGTGGTCATTCTGCTCTACCTGCTTCTGTGGCGCATCAACCTGAAGCAGAATCACGAAGCCGACCAGCTTCTGGCTAAGGGCAAGAAGCTTCCCAGCAACAGAAGCGATCTCAGCTCTCTTCTGAACAGGAACTTTGACAAGACGCTGCTGGCGCTTCCTGTGATTGGTATTTTTGTCTTCACGGTACTGCCGATTCTGTTCATGATCGGCGTTGCCTTTACCAACTATGATTTCAACCACCAGCCCCCCGGAAAGCTGTTCTCCTGGGTTGGCTTTGAAAACTTCAAGAACCTGTTTTCCACTCAGGGCAGCGGCAGCTTCGGCACCACCTTCTTCACCGTCCTGGGCTGGACCCTGATCTGGGCCTTCTTCGCCACCTTCCTGACCTACTTCCTTGGTATGGCTGTGGCCATCCTGATCAACAAGAAGGGGATCAAATTCAAGAAGATGTGGCGTACCTTCCTGGTAATCACCATCGCTGTGCCCCAGTTTGTATCCCTGCTGTATGTAGGTAAAATGTTCGCGGCCGACGGTCTGGTGAACACCTACCTGCTCAAGTGGGGCTGGATCAAGGAGGCGATTCCCTTCTGGACCAATCCCACCCTGGCCAAGATTCTGATTATCGTCATTAACCTGTGGATCGGTATTCCCTACACGATGCTGATCGTCACGGGTCTTCTGATGAACATTCCCGAAGAGCTTTATGAGAGCGCCCGTATTGACGGAGCCAACGCCTTCCAGACCTTCCGGAAAATCACCCTGCCCTACATGCTTTTTGTCACGGGTCCCTTCCTGCTGACGCAGTTTACGGGCAATCTGAACAACTTCAACGTGATCTTCCTGCTGAACCAGGGCAACCCCCAATCCATGAACCTGACCGGCGGCGCCGGCTATACCGACCTTCTGATTACCTGGCTGTATAAGCTGACCATCAACAATACGGACTACAAGATGGCGGCTGTAATCGGTATCATGGTATTCCTGGTCACCATGATCATTTCCGTGATCGTGTACAACAACATGGGTTCCATCAAAGATGAGGAGGGCTTCCAGTAATGTCAAACGTTCAAGCCAAAGAGCCTAAACTCCACAAGATTCATTCCCACAACGGCATTGCCTATGTGGTTCTTGTGATCATCAGTATTATCTGGGTGCTTCCCTTTGTGTTTCTGCTGCTTCAGAGCTTCCGCAGCTACCTGACCGAATACGGCGGCATGGTGAATTACCTGCTTCCCAAGCACTTTTCTCTGGATAACTACAAGTTCCTGTTTTCCGGTGAATGCAAGTTCCTGCGCTGGTACGGCAATACCCTGATCATCGCTTCGGTGGTATCGGTGCTCCAGACTCTGATCGTCATCTGTGTCAGCTATGCCCTGTCCCGCATGCGATTCGCCGGCCGCAAGCTTCTGATGAATATCTGGCTGGTGCTGGGCATGTTCCCTGGCTTTCTGACCATGATCTGTCTGTACTTCCTGCTGAAGCAGATGGGGCTGACTCAGGAAGGAGCCGTTCCCGGCCTGATCCTGATCTCCGTGGCCAATGCCGGTATGGGCTACTATGTGTGCAAGGGATATTTTGATACCATTCCGAAATCTCTGGACGAGGCGGCCCTCATCGACGGCGCCAGCCGGGCCAGAATTCTGGTTCAGATGACCATTCCCCTGTCCAAGCCCATTATTATTTATACCGCTCTGACGGCCTTCATGGCCCCCTGGTGTGATTATGTCTTCGCCTCCTATGTGGCCTTCGGTTATTCCGACAGCTACAACGTGGCCGTGGCCATGCAGCGCTGGGTATGGACCAATGACTATCAGGGCTACTTCACCCGGTTCTGCGCCGGCGGTATCCTGGTCGCCATTCCCGTTACCATCCTCTTCATGTGCCTCCAGAAATACTATGTCGAAGGTATCACCGGCGGTTCCGTGAAAGGTTAACATCGTTTCACTCAAAAAAGAGGACGGTTCTGTTATCAGAATCGTCCTTTTTTTGTTACAATCCCAGCTGCAGCCCTTCCTGGGCTTTTTGGATTTTCATGGCTTCCTCTTTGGCTTCGCGCACTTCTCTCAGGATGGCTTCTTCTCTGTTTTCCATCAGCTGACGCTTTTCCGCCTCGCTGGTGGGTTCCTGGGTCATTTCTTTGTAGTTGCTGACGCTCTGAAGTACGCTCCTGGCAAAATCAATGTGCTTCTGCTCGTAGGCGTTCTTTCCTTTCAGGTTCTCCAGATTCCGGACGCCCCGTTCCTCCATTTTGCCTTCCAGATAGGTGAGGGCTTTTTCCTCCATATCGCCGAAGGCTTCGTCCGCCGCTTTTCGCATGGAAGAGGCCGGACCTTCGCTTAGGGTGACAAAATCGTCCACTGTTCTGCGGCCATTGCCCATTCGACGATCCATCACGGTGTTTTTCAGGTTGGCGGTGCGCTGGACCGAATCCATCAGATCCTTGAAATTCTGGGAGCGGCCGCGGACACCCACCAGCTCTCTCATGCTGGTCCCCTTTTCTTTATCCTCCACAAGACGGCCGGCTTCATCAATCATATCTCTGAGACCGCCCACCGTATACTTCCGATCCGTGGTGCCAATCAGGGAGAACTCCGGTTTCGGCTGAGGTTTGTACTCTTTCCTTCCGTACCTGGCTTGGGCATCCGGAATGGAACGCACCAGGGTTCTGTTTACGGAACGGAACAGGTTGGTCTCATCCTCCTGGTCCGGATAAAAGTCCACCATGTTGTATTTTCCGAAATCCTTATCCGGAACAACTCTGATCTTTCCGGCTTTGATCTCATTCTGGAGGTCCTTCATGCGTTCTTTGGCTCTGTCAATCTCTTTTTCGCTGAGTCCGTGTCCCCGAAGAACAACGCCCATCATATCGGGATAATACGGCTGCGCCAGTTTATCGGCCATGCTTTTGCTGACAACCTTCAGGCTTTTCAGGCTTGTGGTGTCAACTTTGACGGATCCGAAAGCGGTATCGTTATCAATGGCCTGGATGCCGATCAGCTTTCCCTGCTCGTTGATCTTGTAGAACATGTTGCCGATATGCCGGTCAACATTCTGACACAGATAGTCCAGAACCTGCAGATCAGCCAGCTGTTTCATGAAGGGGCCTCTGGTCTCGGGGTCATCCAACGGATCGTCTGAAACATAAGCCATCTGGGACCTGTCATTCGCCAGGTCAAGGCCATCGGCGAAGTCCATAAAGGTGCCTTCCACTGTCTTACCGTCCGCATCCACAAACTTCATGAGGCTGGACTTGGCTACAAGGGAAGAGATGCCGAACAGGCCGGCCACAGCACTCATGGCCGCATTGCGGGTGTCGATCCTTTCACCATCCTGAAGTTCCAGTCCGATGCTCATATTCTGCGCTCCGACATTGTTGGCCAGCGCATGAAAGTTTTTGGTAATGGTGGAAAGAGCCTTCGAAGAAATCTTGCTCAGATCAACCCCCGCCCTTTTCAGGACGCTCTGGGCAACGCCTTTGTTCGGTCCCACCAGTGTGAATCCGGTGCCTGCGGGGCCTTTCATGGCCTCAGCATGAAGCAGCAGACTCAGGTAGCCGATGGTCACCTCATCACTGGCAGTTTCTTTAATCCTGATACCCACGTCGTTCTTTGCCCGTTCCACGAGGTAGGCTTTAATTCCGGGCAGCAGTTTATCCAGCTCAGCAGCGCCTTCCGGCGAGCACTGAGCTTTGGCTTCATCAAGGGCAGCCTGAAAATCTTTCTTAATTGAAAAGGTGTTAGCCTTGGTGAAGACACCGGTGCGTTTTTTGCCCTGCGCGTTCACCACGGTCAGGGGTGTACGGGTATTCGTCAAGTTGCCCACGGTTCCCAGCTTGCGGTCCCTGATGTTAATGGTGAGGGTGCGGGCCTGGGCCTGGATCTCCGGAAGAGTTTTCGGCTCCGCGGGATCGTAGTTTCTGATCGCATTATAGTCCTTGGATAGGATATTCTGAATCTTGTTTACAACACCGGGAAGGCTGGCATGGACAACTCTGCCGCCTTTCTGCATCGCCCGAAGAAGCCGCTCTCCGGCCGTTGCCGCCATAGTAAGACCCATGGCCAGTTCCTCTGCATCCTTCTCTGTCAGAACCGGCGGCAGGCTTCCGTTAGCCGGGCCGGACAATGCAGCCATTTTTCTATCCAGCTTCCGCAGGGTATCAATATATGCATCGTAAAATCTGGTACTTGATTTACCAAAATCCGAGGATTTTCTCAGCTCCTCCATTTCCTGGATCAGCTTCCGGCGCTCGGCAGGATCAATTATGTTGAATTTCGGCATGGTTTATCTCCTTTTCGTTTTGACCTTTTCATTATAGCCAAAATCGTCAGATCCGTAAAGGGAATTCCTATGCCGTTTTTATGCCAAATCAACGGTCTCTGTGCCTGGAATCCGTTGAATCTGCCGGGGTTTTCTGCTACAATGAAGGCAGAATTTCCGGGGGAGGTGTACTTTTATGAAGCGTTCATTTCGTCTTTCATTTCTTTTCCTGCTGATCCTGTGTCTCCTGCTCGCGGGCTGCCGGGGCTCTTCTTCCGGCGCTTCCATGGAGAAGGTCAACTCGTCTCTTACGGCCGTATCTTTACCGGATGCCTGCCGCACCACCTACGAGGTATTTGTCTATTCCTTCGCCGATTCCAACGGCGACGGCATCGGCGATCTGAAGGGGCTTCAGGAAAAGCTGCCCTATATCACCGATGAGATGGGCTTTTCCGAAATCTGGCTGATGCCGGTTTTCCCCTCTCCTACCTATCATAAATATGACGCCATGGACTACCTGGCCATTGATTCACAGTACGGCACCATGGAGGACTTCAATTCTCTTCTGGCTGCCTGCCACGATAAGGGCGTCCGGCTGATCCTGGATCTGGCCGTCAACCACACCTCGGTGCTCCATCCCTGGTTCCAGCAGGCAGCGGAATATCTCGCCGCCCTGCCGGAGGGAGCGGATCCGGTGTATGAGGACTGTCCCTATGTCTGGTACTATAATTTTACCCGGGAGCCCTACGGCGGATGCGAACCCCTGGCCGCGGCAGGCCTGCCCGGAGAGGGAAATAAGGTGCTGGGGGATGGCTCCCCCTGGTACTACGAGGCCCGCTTCTGGTCCGGCATGCCGGATCTGAACCTGTCCACCGATGCCGTGCGGGAGGAGATCCGTCAGATCGCTTCCTTCTGGCTTAGCAAGGGCGTGGACGGCTTCCGGCTGGATGCCCTAACCTCCTACTACACCGACAATACTCCGGCCAGCATCGATTTTACCCGCTGGTTCTGCGATACCTGCCGGGAAATCAGGTCCGATGCCTATCTGGTGGGCGAATGCTGGACCGATCAGGGCGCCTATGCCAAATATTATGAGAGCGGTATTGATTCTCTCTTTGATTTTGAGTTTTCCGGCAATGAAGGCGTCATCGCTTCCGTGGTGAAGGGCAGCAAAAAGGCCTCCGCTTACGCGGAAGCCTGCGCGGCGGAAGAAGCCCTTTACGCCTCCTACAATCCCGCCTATGTGAATGCCCCCTTCTACACCAACCACGATATGGCCCGTTCCGCCGGCTATTACGCCTATGACGACGGCTCCCGCACCAAGCTGGCTCAGGCCCTGAACCTCATGCAGACCGGCAATGCCTTTGTCTACTACGGCGAGGAGCTGGGTATGAAGGGTTCCGGCAAGGATGAGAACAAGCGGGCGCCCATGTACTGGGCGGATGCTTCTGAAAACGCCGGTTCTCCAGAGCTGTCCATCCTGTGTCAAGGTCCTGCGGATATGGGAAATGTGGAACATAAATTCGGCTCTCTGGAGAGTCAGAAGAAGGACCCCTGGTCCGTCTGGAATTATGTCAGGAACGCGGTGCTGATCCGAAACGCTTTTCCCGTGATCGCCCGGGGCGTGACCACGCCGGTGCCTGCCCTACAGTCGGATACCATCGGCGCCTTTACCCGGACATCGGAAGATAAAAATAATTCTCCGGTACTGATTGTGTTCAATACCGGAGAAGAATCTCAAACGATCGACTTATCCTCTGTGCCCTACCAGACCCTGTCAGCGGTGCTGACGGTTTCTGACGAAGCTGTCAAGCTCAGCGGCAGCCAGCTGACCCTGCCGCCCTTTGCTCTGGCGGTGCTGGAGGCCGGGGAAAATTAATACTGAATGTCTACCCATTGTCCCTTTTTGGAGGACTCGCCCGCGGCGATAACCACCGCCAGGGCCTGATGTCCGTCAAAGCCGGTGACAATGGGTTTTCTCTGCTCCGTGATGGCAGCAACAAACTCATCGATAACGCCGCTCTTTAACTGGTTGGCATTGGTGCTGATCTTGCCGACGGAATATTTGATCTGTACGCCGTCCCGCATTTCCACGACGATGTCGTCCTCATAATCGCCATAGATTTTCATGACGCCCTTGGTGCCATAGATAATGGAACCATTGTCTTCTTTGCCGCCGTAGTTGGTCCAGGAAAAATGCATGATGCCCGGCAGCCCGTTTTCCATGGTGAACATGCAGATGGCGTTGTCATCCATGTTGATCATCTCGCCGTTGGGGAACTTCTTGTCCAGGGTCAGCTCCTCCGCGAAGACACTCTTGATTTCGGAATTGGTCAGGAAGCGGATCAGGTCCACCTTGTGAACGCCCAGATCGCCCATGACGCCGAAGCCGGCCTGATCCTCTTTGAAGAACCAGGTGTCATTGCTGTTGGCAATGCTCCAGCCCTCGGGACCGGAATGCTTGAAGTTGCACTGGAAGAACAGAAGGTCTCCGATGATTCCCTCCTGCAGCAGCTCGTGGGCTTTCTTGTAGGCAGGAACCAGACGCTGGTTATGGTCCGGCATCAGCACCTTGCCGGATTTTCTCCAGGCTTCCATAATCTTCGCTGATTCCTCCAGAGAGGTGGCCATGGGCTTTTCCACCAGCACATGCTTGCCCGCGTTCAGAGCTTTGATGGTATATTCCGCGTGATAGGCGTTGGGAACGCAGACACTCACCGCGTCCACCGCCGGATCGCCGATGGCTTCCTCCAGGCTATGATAAACCTTGCAGTCATAGCGTTCCGCCAGCTCGGCAGCCCGCTCCTGATTCAGATCAAAAATGCCTTCGATCTTCGCGTTCTTATTGGCCGCGTATTCCGGCAGGTGTCTTCTCTGGGCCACAGCGCCGCATCCAAGAACGGCCACTCCAATGGTTTTCGTCTCCATGATGATCTTCCTCCTTTTTGACTGAGTCTTTCTGCTCTGATTAGTACTGGATATCCAGCCAGCGCTTCTCTTCGGAAGACTTCATGGCGGTTTCAATGACGGCCAGGGTATTGTGTCCGTCGATACCCGTGACGATGGGTGCGCGGTTTTCTACTATGGAAGCGACAAATTCGTCGATAACGCCGCTCTTGATCTGGTTGGTGTTGGTGGCAATGCCGCCGACGGTGTACTTCACCTGAACGCCGTCCCGCATTTCCAGCACAATATCATCGGCGTAGTCACCAAAGATCTTCATGACGCCCTTGGTGCCGTAGATGACGGAACTGTTGTCCTCCTGACCGTAGTTGGTCCAGGAGAAGTGCATGATGCCGGGAAGACCGTTTTCCATGTTGAACAGGCACACCGCGTTATCCTCCAGGTCGATCAGGCTGCCGTCGGCATAGCGCTTGTCCAGGGTCATCATTTTGGCGAAGACGTTCTTTACCTCGCTGCCGGTAAGGTAGCGGATCAGGTCGATTTTGTGAGCACCCAGATCGCCCATGACACCGAAGTTGGTCTTAGCCTTGCTGAAGAACCAGGTGCCGGCACCGGCGTCCACGGACCAGGTTTCGGGGCCCGCATGCTTGAAGTTGCACTGGAAGAACAGAAGCTTGCCGATGGCTCCCTGGGTCAGCAGCTCTTTGGCCTTCATATGGGCCTTGATCAGCCGCTGGTTATGACCCAGCATCAGGATTTTGCCGGATTCCTTCTCGGCTTCCAGCATCTGGCGTGTCTCCTCCAGAGTCTGGGCCATGGGCTTTTCGCAAAGCACATGCTTGCCGGCCTTCAGGGCCTTGATGGTGGTTTCCGCATGGGTGACATTGGGTGTACAGACGCTGATGGCATCCACGTTCGGATCCGCGAGGGCCTCCTCAAGGGAAGCATAGGCTTTACCTCCGAAACGCTCTGCCAGTTCTTTGGCGCGTTCCTGATTGAAATCAACAATACCTGCCACTTCGGCGTTGGGGTTTGCCGCATACTCGGGCAGATGTCTTCTCTGGGCAATGGCGCCTCCTCCCACTACCACGGCTCGGACAATTTTCTTCTCGTTCATGTCTGTACCTCCTTAAGTGACTTTGTTGATATCATTATAGCTAAGATTTCGGCAGAAATATAGCATAATTATTCGCTCTATGTCATTTTTTAACTGCATGTCTTAGCGGATTGACGCGGTTTCAGTACCTTCTTCTCAGCCGGCGCAGTAGCTGGCCGCAATCTGAGAGGCCACCTTCGCGTTGTTCAGTACCAGGCGAATGTTGCTGTCCAGAGAATCTCCGCCCGTCAGATCTTTGACCTTGGCCAGCAGGAAGGGAGTGGCTTCCTTGCCGTGGATGCCCAGCTGGTTCATCTCCTTCAGGGCTTCCTCGATGGCCTGATTGATAACGGTATCATCCATGGCATATTCCTCGGGAATGGGGTTGGTCACCAGCATGCCGCCCTTCAATCCCAGCTCGTTCTGCACCCGGAAGGCTTTGGCTACCTCTTCCGGCGTGTCCAGACGGTAATCCACGGAAAGTCCCGAATGACGGCTGTAGAAGGCCGGCAGCTCCTTAGTGCCGTATCCGATGACGGGTACGCCCTGGGTCTCCAGATATTCCAAAGTCAGCTTCAGGTCCAGAATGGCCTTGGCTCCGGCGCAGACCACCATCACAGGGGTGTTGGCCAGCTCCTGAAGATCCGCGGAAATATCCATGGTGGTTTCCGCTCCCCGGTGCACGCCGCCAATGCCTCCGGTGGCAAAAATCCGGATGCCTGCCATATAGGCGATCATCATGGTGGTGGTCACCGTGGTGGCTCCATCCTCACCCTTGGATACCAGCACCGCCAGGTCCCGGCGGGATGCCTTGGTAATCTCGGTGCCCTTCTTGCCGAAATACTCGATCTCTTCCGGGGTCAGTCCTGCCTTCAGCCTTCCGCCAATGATGGCAATGGTGGCCGGAACGGCGCCGTTCTCCCTCACCGTCTGCTCCACCCGAAGGGCGGTTTCCACATTCTGGGGATAGGGCATGCCGTGGGAAATGATGGTGGACTCCAGGGCCACCACCGGTTTGCCTGCCGCCAGCGCTTCGGCGACTTCAGGTTTGATATCCAGATATTGGTTTAACATGTTTCTTCTCTTTTCTGTAAAAATTTATTGTAAGGACAGACAGAGTCTGTCCAGAGCAAGCTGTATTTTCTCTTTCGTGGTCCCCAGGTTCCAGCGGTAAAAGCCGCTGCCCTCGGGTCCGTATTCAATGCCGGGATCGCCGAAGATTCCGGCTTTTTCAAAGAAGGCCTGAAGCTCAGCATCGCTGAGACCAAGGCCGCGGCAGTCCAGCCATCCGATGAAGGTTCCCTCCACCGGGCAGAGCCGGATCTTAGAACTGAAGGGCCTGAGGGCCTCTTCCATCAGCCGGACGATATCCTTCGTGTGCTGATTCAGATCCCGGATCCACTGAGCGCCTTCCGGCGTGTAGGCAGCGCAGAGGGCCTGGTAGAAAAAGGGATCGATGCTGCCGAAATGATCCCGATCCCGCTGGACCTGAATCTTTTCTCTGAGTTCGGGGTCGGGGATGATCAGGTTCGCCTGATTGACACCGGTGAAATTGAAGGCCTTTCCCAGAGATGTGCAGCTGATTCCCTTAGGATCGATGGCGGTATAGCATTTCGTTTCAAACCCCGGCTGGGCTGTCTCGGCAAAAATTTCATCCGAAAAAACAGTCACCCGGTTATTATCTGCCAGCTGGCTGATTTTTTCAAGATCTTCCTTAGAAAAAACCTTTCCGGTGGGGTTGTGGGGATTCACGAGAATCATCAGACGGCAGGATGGCCGGCTCAGCTTCTCCGTGAGATCCTCCCAGTCAATTCGAAAGCCGCCTTCCGTTTCCTTTAACGGATTATGGAGAATCTTCCGGTCGTTGCGCAGTACCGCCCGGTCAAAACGGTAATAGGAGGGGCTCTGGATCAGCACATCGTCCCCCGGCCGGGTCAAAGCCCGGACGACGCCGGACAGGCCGAAGGTGGTCCCCAAGACAGGAAGAATCCAGTCTTTTTCTATCTCCGTATTTCTGACCTGCTTCATCCACCAGCGGATGGCGGACAGATATTTCTCATCCGGAAGGGTAAATCCGTAAAGTCCCCGGGAAGCAAATTCCGCCAGCCTCTGGCGGATGCAGGGAGCTGTGGGAAAGTCCATTTCCGCTCCGGAAAGCATGATGGGATCAGCTATGCCGCTTTTCAGAAGCTGGGCCGCCATCTCCCCTTTCATGTTCCCGATCCCATCCCGGGAGATTTCCTGCTCAAATTCAATCTGTTTTTCCGTAGCGAAGGCAGGATTGGCGCTGCGGACATGATATCTGGTTTTCAGGCTTTCAAAGACCTGCAGCACCTCTGGGGGTATGTCCACATGGGCAATAAAGCCCTTTCCTGCGGGACCATAGCCATTGGCATCGTCCTGCAGTCTCGGGATTTCTCCCATGAGCAGCTCGACATACCGGTCCATCTCCCACATTCCGGGAATGACATCTTCGAATTCCAGCCTGCCCTGCTGCTCCGTAACGCCAGCCTGATAGGCGGCATAGTTGATGATCCGCATCCCGGGCCGGTGCTTCCTGAGGCCGGCGTCCATGCGGCGCTGCATGGTGGCATCCTGACAGAGAATAATGCTTTCACAGGGGATCTGGTGCTCCTCCAGAAGGTCCAGCAGGTTTGTGATGTTGTTGCCGCAGTTGGTGGATCTGGTTTCCAGATAATCCGCCCGGACACCGAAATGGTGCTCCAGATAAGCCTGGAAGAGCTCCGCCTCTGACAGATCCTTAAGCGACGATGCGGGGACCTCGGGCAAGGCCCTTCCGATCTGCTGGCGCAGAGTATCGGTGGTATGACCATGGCCGCCCACAAGGATAAAGGTCCTGGCCACCCGGTCCTTCATCGCCTTGGCCAGCACCTCGGCTCCACAGAGAATGGAGCCGCCAAACAGAACCATCACATCCGCCTGGGGAATATGAAAGGCTTCTTCAAGATTTTCCTTCGTCAGCGCCGGGATATCCCGCATGCCGAGAAACCGGCCCAGAAGGTTGACGGAATCGCTGATTAAGCTCATGGTAAGATTTCTCCTCCGGTCAGTTCCGGAATCACAGGCCTTGTATCAGTTCTGTATTACAGGCCTTGGACAAGCTGTGCGATGGCGGGATTGATGGTCTCTTCTCCCTGAATGGCAATGGCTGCCGCCTGCACGCCCAGCTCGGCGCTCTCCTGAAGATCCATTCCTCTCACATACCCCGCCACCATGGCCGCCATAAAGGCATCTCCGGCCCCGGTGGCATTTTTGACTACGGTATGGTGGCTGGGGATCCGCAGCATCCGGCTGTGGTCCGCCGCCAGAACCCCCTCTTCCCCCAGGGATATGAAAACGTTTTTCAGTCCGGTCTCCAGAAGCTTTGCAGCGCAGGCCTTCAGGCTATCCTCATCCCGGATGGAAATGCCGGATAAAATCTCCGCTTCCATGCGGTTGGGCTTCAGTGCATAGAGCCCTCCCAGCACATTCTTCAGCCGTTCCGCCTTGGCGGCGGAAACAGGATCCGCAAAGATGGGAGCCCGGCAGTTTCCGGCAATATATTCAATGGTTTCCCGGGGCAGGTTAGCGTCCATGACAACCGCCGCCGCGCCATCCAGCACGTCCTGATGATTTTTAATGTACTCAGGACTGATGCGGTTACAGATGGCCATGTCCGAAACGGCCAGATGCATGTCCCCGTTGGGATCGCTGATGTACAGATAAGTGGAGGTACGCTCTCCGGGGAGACTCAGGGCATGGGAAATATCGATGCCCAGCATGCCGCAGCTGGCTTCAATGCGCCTGGCATAATCATCGTCTCCAAAGGTGGTGAGAAAAACCACCCGGCTGCCCAGAAGGGTCAGGTTGTGGGCAATATTGCGCCCCACCCCTCCCAGAGAGGTGCTGACGATTCCGGGGTTGGAATCCTCCGGGACCAGCGGCTTCAGTGACTTGCCTCCGATGTCGATATTCACGCCGCCGATCACGGCCACGTAGGCCGGCAGGGATTTTCTTTCTTCCACAGCCTGCCTCCTTTCCCACACAAAAGAAGGCGGCTCCTTTGAGGGAGCGCGCCTTCCGCAGATGATGTTTTAATTATTTGACATGCTCATGAACATAAGCGGCATCCTCGGCGATGCATTTGTCATGCTCGTCATAGAAGCCCTCACGCTCGATTACCCAGAAGGCTTCGAAATCCTGCTCGTCCAGAGCATTCTTGATTTCCTGCCAGTTCATGTTGCTCTCGGGAGCACCCATCTTGCACTGTACGGAGAAGCGCTTGGCCTGCTCGGGATCGTTCATGCGGGCCTTGAAGCCGGCCAGGATCTCCTGACGTTTCTCCAGCGGCAGCTCTTTCACATTGCCGAAGGGATTGCCTTGCTGTTTCTCGTCGTGACGGCTGGCGGGACGGGGTCCGGGGCCCTGAACCTTGCTGTTCTCTTTCACATGGATGGCAATGAAGCGGTTCAGATTCTGACGAATGAAGCTCGGGGGATAGCATCCGCCGTTCTGAGCCCAGCCGCAATCCAGCTGGAAGTAGCACTTGGAGCTGTTGTCGATGACGGTCTGCAGGAGGAGTTTGCCCTTGTCCACAAAGAATTCCTGGCTGTGGTTGTGATAACCGACCTTGATGCCGTAGGGCTCGGCCATTTCGGCCATTTCATCCAGCTCGTGGGCCACTTCGATGGCTTCCTCGGTGCTGTTGAAAGGCGTGCTGGCCCAGATGACCGCTTTGCCTCCCAGGGCAGCCATCTTCTTGACGATTTCTTCAGAGGGTTTGGCATGAACGGAAACGATTTCCAGACCAGCTTCATCTGCCCAGGCCTTGATATCCTCTACGGGATTGTCCAGATCGACGGGAAGCAGCTCAACGCCGTCAAAGCCGAGGGATTTGATCAGCTGGAATTTTTCTTTCAGAGTGGGGCCAAGTCCCAGATAAGACTCGATGCCGCCAAAAGAATAGGTACCGATATTAACTTTCATCTGTGTTCCTCCTCTAGGTGGTTGATTGAAAAAAAGCTGTTTCTATTATAGCAAGTTTCCGTCCCATGTGCAACAATGGAAAAAGGCCCTGGACGCGGCTCTGGCATAACAGCCTCACTGAAAAGACGAAGGAGACAAAGTTTATTATGGGGACGGTTCTAAACGTGTACATCACACTATTAAAACCGTCCCCATAATGATTTCAACCAGCGGTTGATTTTTCTCCATCTGATTTCATATGGATTTCTTTCTTCCGGACCTGTATGATATAGTCAAACCGGTTTTGAAAAGAAAAAGCAAGGAGAAAACATATGAATATCGGAGAAAAAATCAGATTGCTGCGAAAAGATAAGCATGTGACGCAGGAGGAACTGGCAGACTATCTGCACATTTCCTCTCAGGCCATCAGCAAATGGGAGACGGGCGCATCCTCCCCCGATATCGAATCTCTTCCCAAACTGGCGATCTTTTTCGGCACTTCTCTGGACAATCTGTTGGATTTTAGTCAAAGCCAGATCGATGCGGCTGTGGAAGCGCTGGTCGCGCAAAGCGGCAGAGGCGGAAGCGACCCGGCGGCCTCCGAAGCCTTTTTGCGAAAGGCGCTGGAGAAATACCCCAACAACGAGCTTCTACTGACCTGCATTTTGGAAGATTTGCAGGAGCAGAACGCCGACAAATCCCGCAGCGCAGAGATTATCGAGATCGGCGAACGCATTCTGACCTGCTCGAAGGATGATGAGATGAAAATCGATGTGCTGCGCATCCTGGCGGAGACATACCACAGCATGGGTGAACAGGCCATGGCTGAATACTACCTGGCAAAAATTCCCGGCCTGAACTTCCTCTATTACGAAATCGCCGCGGCTATCAGGCGGGGCAAGGAACGGATCGCGAATGTGGAAAAGCTTGAGAATCTATGCATTGACAAGCTGATCTGCGCCCTGTGGATGCGGCGCGAAGAGGCAGACGAGGAAAAGCGCGTCCAGATTGATCGCAAGGCCCATGAGATGTTCACTTTCTTTAAGAGCTATCCGGATTACGCCCATATGGCAGGGCTCATGGAGGAAAGTTGGAACGACGGGACGATCATGAAAATCTATCAATAACCAATGGCTCCTTTGGATGATTGACTTTTCTATGAATATTGTTATGATTAGATGCATCAAATAGAAGAAGGAGGCAGTCGCATGGGCATACTTAGAGCCTTTACCAGTTCCCTTTCCTATATTTCGGATGAGCAGTGGAAGGAATTTTTTTCCTGTGATGCCATGGGGCCGGAAACCCTGCTGGTCAGGGCACAGAAGCGTGTCGGATCCCGCAGTACCAACACCCGAATGGATGACCAGGTGATCACCAACGGTTCTCTGGTGATCGTGAATGAGGGTCAGGCTGCCATCGCCACCGCCAACGGGAAAATCATCGATGTCTGCACCGAGCCCGGAGCCCATCAGTTCTTTGATCCGAATCATAAGGGCGGTATATCGGGCATCTTTAAGGATGCCCTGTCCCGGGTCGCCTATGGCGGAGGGGACGTTCAGCCCCTGTCTCACCGGCTCTACTATGTCAATATGATGGAATCCACAGGGAATCTGTTCCATACCAGCGCGCCGGTTCCCATCCGGGGAGGAGATGAAAAGCTGGGGCTGGACATGGATGCGGGGCTCATGCTGAGCGGCGTATATTCTTACAAAATTGTGGATCCGGTGCTTTTTTACAAGCTGCTGGTGGGAAATATTTCCGGGGCTTACACCCGTTCCAAACTGAATCTGCAGATCAGCACCGAGCTGCTTTCCCACCTGCAGGCAGCCGTGGGACAGACCCTGACCCGGATTTCCCGTCCTTCTGATCTGCCGGATGAGGGGCCGCATATGGCGTGGGCCATCCGGCAGGCCGCCGATCAGGGCTGGCTTGGCCAGCACGGCATGGCCATCAGTTCTCTGGAAATCACGGAGCTGAATCTTCTGGATGCTGCTCAGGTCCGTCAGGCCCAGCAGTATGCCGTACTGAAGGATCCGGCCATGGCTTCTGCCCACCTGACGGGCGCATTCAGCGACAGTCTGCTGACAGCCGCGAGCCGTCCCAACCCGCTGATGCCAAAGGCAGGCAATGGACCCAATCCTCTGATGCCTCAGGCTGGCAGTGGACCAAATCCTCTGCTGCCCCAGGCTAACAGCGATATGGTTTCCTTTCTCCGGGGAGAAGACACCAAACCGGAATACGGCACAGTCAAAGGCAAATGGATCTGTTCCTCTTGCGGCACGGCCAATCAGGGCCGCTTCTGCACTCAATGCGGAAAGAAAAGACCGGGAATCTGAGTCCCGGTCTTTCTTGTTTACTCGTCCAGTTGATGGAGAATCCCGAGCGCCTGAGCGGCTTCCTTTTCAAAATCATTGAAGCCGCATTCAACGCTGATCCGGCCGGAATAACCGGCTTTTTTTAGTTCACCGATGAATTCGCGGTACAGAGGCAGTTCCTCCTCCCGGAGCGTCTTACGGTCCGAGGAACATATGTGAATATGCTTAAAGTCTTTAATAACCTCGATCCGGGTAACCGGCTCCTTGTTGGACCAGACATGGTACGAGTCCGCCAGCAGGCCCACATTCTCGTGATCCGCCGCGGCAGCGAGAGCAGCACCCTCGGACATGGTATTGATGACGTTGGTCTCGCCGTACCGCAGGGGCTCGATGGCCACTTCCAGACCATAGGCCTTCGCCGCATCTCCAATCATTCTGGCAACATGCATCAGACGCCGGAAAGCTTCCCTGTAGGTGACACCCTCCGGGATCCGGCGGGCGCCGCCGCTTCCGAACACCACCAGCCTTCCGCCGATGCGGCGGATTCTGGAGAAAGCTTCGTCGAGATATTGCTGAATGGGCTCATCCTCTCCGGTAATCAGCTGAAAATCACCCGGGAACAGGACATTGAAACTCTCCAGGGGAATCGGGCTGTTTTCCAGAACTATCATCTGTTCTTCAGTCATGCCGTGAACAGCTGTCACGGCCAGCTCAGCATAGTCAAAGCCCAGTTTGGCGGCGGTTTCAAGATTGTCAATACTGGTGCAGATTCCGAATTTCATTTCTTATTTCTCGCTTTCCATCTTTTCATATCCCTCGCCGCGGTCAGCCTCGGCCTGTTTCCAGAAAGCCTCATATTCTTTCATGGTTAATGTTCCGCCGCTGACCATCATAACATAGTTCTCATTTTCCCATTCAAAACGGACATCGGTAAGTTGATAGCCGTTCCTCTGATAAAATCGGATTCTTCGCTCCCTTTCAGCTCTTACCGGGCCTCCCGGATCCCGGGTCAGCGGATCCTCCAGATCTGCCATGATGCGGCCTGTTCCATAGTATTCCCGCATGGCCCCCAGGGCAGCGGATCCATAGCCCTGCCCCCGCAGCTTTTCTTCAATGGCAAAGTACAGGATCTGAGAAAGGTCGCCGTAGGTCATCAGCGCGGCAAAGCCGCAGAATGCTTCCTCGTGAAAGAATCCAAGAATATCCAGCGTACCGGTCTCATCGTTCAGGTAGATATTAAAATCGACCCGTTCAATCAGAGGAAAGGCTGCCCGGTACAGCCGCAGCAGCTCAGGCAGAACAGGGCTGCTTCGGTCTATGGATCTGATTGTCAGCTGCATATATGTCCTCGCTACAAAGGTTCTATGTGCTCTGTATCTTATCACAAGAAATCCATCTGCGCAATCTGATTTGATCAATGTGGCCAGACCTTCGGAAATAGAAGCCAGGCCCCCAAATCAGCGTTTGCACCCCAGTGTACACAAAAGGCTGATTATCTGGCTGGTTTGTGTACACGGCATAGATTCTCTTCCTCCGATTGTACACAATTGATGGCTGTCAGATGTAGTTTGTGTACAAATATCAAGCTGACGAGCGTCCTGATGATGAAAAGTAGACACAACTATGTTCCCGGAAGCATGACTTTGTGTACAAAAAGAAGCCCCGAAAGAATGTCGTGTACACATTTGCTTTTGAAATTCGGAAATTTGTGTACATTTTTCTTTTAGGGGCTGATATCAGCAAAGCCAGAGTTTGGCTTGAATAGATCAGGCCAGACAAAGGATCCTCGCCTCATTAAGCCATGGCAAGGAGTCTTTCCTTTTCCTTCTTTGCTGCAGTGACGGCTGAGTCTGTTTCTTCAGTCAGCCCCCACTCGTTCTCCAGCAGGTCGATGATCCTGTCATTGGTCTTCGCCGCGTTGGCATAGTCTCCCATAATCTCATAGATTTCCGCGATAGCCATCAGGGCATCCGTGAATCGGGGACGGCTGGTGTCCTCAGCAAAGGCTTTTTCATAAATATGAATGGCTTTTTGATAGTCAGCCTTGGCTGCATAGTATTGTGCGGTTTCAAAGAGAACAGCTTCATTGTCCGGCTGCTCTGCCATCAGTTTCTCCATGATCTGATCGGCGGCACGCTCGTCAAAACGGGCAAGGGCAATGTGGGCACGATAGACCTGCTTCATGACAGGGTTCGCTTTTTCCAACGCACAGAAGCGGTCCAGCCAATGCTCTGCTTCATCGACTCTGTGGTCCGCAATCAGGTTGTCCAGCAGATACATGTAAGGCAATGCGTCTTCGGGATGAGCCTCCGCCAGCTCCCGGTAGAAATCGACTGCCCTGGCGTGATTTGCCAGATTCCAATCCCAGATGGCATGGTTGTCAGTTTTGTTCAGGATCCATTGGCTGCCCTTCTCGTTCGGTGCAAGTCGGATGGCTTCCTTTGCGTAACGGGTTGCTTTCTGAGCAGCCGCGTTCATGCGGTGCCAGTAGAGATAAGCAATCAGCTCTGTTGCCCGCTTCTGATTCTTCTCATCATTCAGTTCAGCCTTCAGGAAGTCTTCGTATTCCCGGAAAATATCTTCCGGCAGTTCCTCCTCCGCATCCATCCGGTTTTCAATGCGGTTCAGCCGCTGCTCCGTCGTCAGGTCAAAGAGATCGTCAATGGATACGCCAAAAATCTCGGCCAAAAGAGGAAGCGCTGTAATGTCCGGCATGGCAACCGCGTTTTCCCATTTGGACACGGATTGTGCCCCGATTCCGAGTTTTTCCGCCAGCTGCTCCTGCGTCAGTCCGGCTTTAAAGCGAAGCTGTTTGATTTTCTTTCCCAGTTCCATCATTATTTCCTCCTCTAAGAGTGTTGTTTTTCTTTTTGTGACTTCATGATACCGCATCGATTCTGAAAGTACAATAACGCAGGATGCTCGTCCTCTCGCCTGTTGGTGGAGTCGCTAAACAGGAGACGCTCCTGCTTTGTCTCGTTGACGGCCATCCGAAGGCTATGATATGATAGACGAAAGTCTGAAAACGAGGTATTGATCAATGGGAACAGAGAATAACATCCTGGCCTTCAGAGAATGGACGGACCGGCTCAGCGCCTTTCAGCTGGGTCTCACTATGATTGGGCTGGATCAGGATACGGCGCCGAAGGCCGGCGCGGCCTACCGTACAGAAAAGCGGGCGATTTTGACTGCTGAATACAGAAAACTCCTCCAGGATGAGAAAATGTTCGATATCCTGCAGGAGCTGGAAGGAACCGGCACCGACGACGAGACCATGGATGCCGAAGTGAGGCTGTATCTGAAGCGCCTTCGCCGGGAGCGCTCGGTGCCCATTGAAGCCTATGTAGCTTTTGAAAAGGCCAAGGGGGCCTCTTCCCGCATCTGGCATGAGGCCAGGGCCCAGGAGAATTATCAGATTCTGGTGCCGGCCCTGCAAAACCTGATTGATGCCTGGCGGGAGGTGGTTTCCCACTGGGATTCACCTCTGCCCCTCTACGACCGGATGCTGGATCAGCATCAGCCCGGCTGGACCAGCCGTCAGTATGATGCATTCTTTGACGCGGTGCGGGACCGGCTGATTCCGCTGCTGCAGAAGATTCAGAAATCGCCGGCTCCCGACGAGAGTTTTCTTCATGAATTCTATCCGGCGGAAAAACAGCGCCTGGTGATGCCAAAGGTCTGCGAGCTGCTGGGCTACACCTCCGACTGGGGCCAGCTTTCCGAATCGGCCCATCCCCTGACCACCTGTGTCTGCCAGGGGGATGTGCGTTTTTCCACTAAATACCGGGAAAACGATATTTCCCAGGCCATTTTGTCCACTACCCACGAGTCCGGCCATGCCTGGTTTGGCCACCAGGTGGATCCGGCCTATGATGGGTCAATCATTGCCCACTCCATCAGCGCCGGCCTCCATGAATCCCAGTCCCGTCTGGTGGAGAATCACATCGGGCGATCCCTGGCTTTCTGGGAGATCGTGCTGCCGTGGCTGAAGGAAGTCTTCCCGGATCAGCTGGAAGGCATCACTGCTGAACAGTTTGCCCGGGCTGCAGGCGCGGTGCATCCTTCCCTGGTGCGCACCGAGGCAGACGAGGTCACCTATCCGCTGCACATCATGATCCGTTATGACATGGAAAAGCAGTTCCTGAGCGGCGATCTGAAGGCGAAGGATCTGGAAGAAGTCTGGAATGAACAGTACAAAGCGGTGCTGGGACTTACTCCGGACCTGCCCACCCACGGCATTCTGCAGGATCTTCACTGGCCTTACGCTTACTTCGGTTACTTCCCCACCTATGCTCTGGGCAGCGCCATGGCAGCCCAGTTCTATGCCGTCCTCAGCCGGGATCTGGATGTGCCTTCACTGTTGAAGGCCCATCAGTTCCCGCAGATCATGGCCTGGCTCAAGGATCATGTTCACCGCTACGGAGGACTGTATCTTGCCGAAGAGGTTCTGCAAAAGGCCACCGGAGAACCCTTTAATCCGGAATATTATTTAGCTCATCTTGAAAAGAGATAGAAAGACAGGAGCTGCAGCAAATGTGAGCTGCAGCTCCTTTCCTGTTTATCGCTCGAAAAGTTTCAGCAGGGGCATTTTCCAGGCGGCGGCTTTGCCGCTGTAGGGGTGCTCCCGCAGGGGCAGGTTAAAATGGTTGGAACCGAACAGCACCGTGGAGGGATGGGTGAACTCCCTGAAGCCCCACTCGCCGTGATAGGCGCCCATGCCGGAATGGCCGGTGCCGCCGAAGGGCGCGCCCTTCACCATCAGCTGGAGGCATACCTCATTGACGCATCCCCCGCCATACTGCTGGGAGCTCATGACCTTTTTCGCCCAGCGGATATCTTTGGTGAAGAGGTACAGGGCCAGGCCGTGTTCCCGGGAGGCAATCAGCGAGAGGAGCTCATCCACCTGATGATCCTTAAAGGGAACCACCGGAAGCAGGGGGCTGAAGAGCTCCCGCTGCACGATCTCCTCTTCCCTTGATACCGGATAAAGCACCGTGGGCTCAAATTTCCGCAGGGAGGCATCTCCCCGCCCGCCATAGACAATCCGGTCCTGATAACGCGCTGCATCGGCAGCGCATTTTTCGTAAGCCGAGGCGCTGATCAGCTTCGGATATTCGGGGTTTGTCAAAGCGTCGCCGATCTGTTTTTCGAAGGCCTTCTTCAGCTCCTCCAGGAAGGGCTCCGCCACCTCTTCCGCCACGGCCACCTGGTTGATGTTTATGCAGATCTGACCGCTGTTCAGGATCTTGAAGAAGGCAATTTTCCGAGCCGCGTCCTTCAGATCCGCGTCCGCCCGCACAATGCACCAGTTGCCCGTCTCTCCTCCCAGCTCCAGTGCCACGGGGGTGAGATGCTCGGCGGCCTTGGCCATCACATGCCTGGCCACCTTGGGGGATCCGGTATAGAAAATCTTGTCAAAGCGCTCCTCCAGACAAAGATCCGCCACATCGTGGCCGCCGTCAATGACAGTCACATATTCCGGCGGGAAGGTATCCGCCATCATCCGCTGCATCAGGGAGGTGCAGGCTTTGGACTTGGAGCTGGTTTTAATGATGGCGGTATTGCCGCCGGCAATGCTGGCGGCCAGCACGCCGAAGCTCAGCAGAATGGGAAAGTTAAAGGGACTGATAATCAGCGTGACGCCGTAGGGCATCTTATACACCTTTGTCAGCAGACTGGGAAAGCAGTGAAAACCGGAAAAATGATTTTCCGGCCGGGCCCACTTTTTCAGCCCTTTGATGATCTCATTGATCTCCAGAATCACCGTGCCGATATCGCAGAAATAGGCCTCGGCTTCGCTGCGTCCCAGGTCCTCCATCAGAGCCGCCTCCAGCTCCTTTTCATAATGGGCCACGGTATTTCTCAGCTTTTTCAGCTGCCGGATACGGAAATTGACATCCAGGGTTTTCCCGGTTAAAAACAGCTTTCTCTGGGACTCAACCCGGCTGTGAATGGTTTCTTTATTCCAGGATTTCATTTTTCATCCTCCCTATATGCATGTTTTTTCTGACCGCCGGTACTCGTCATTAGCCTGCTCCGGGCGCTGATGCGGCCGATCTCGGAGCACAGCGCCTCCTCGGTGGGATACTGCTCCTTCAGGAGCTGAAAATATTTATATCGGTCACTGCCGATGGGCTCACTTGACGATGACATGGCAAAGTCCTTTCTTCCGGCACGGATTCTTCTTCGATCATTCATCAGATGAATTCATTATAATCCATGTCGGAAGCAAGGACAATAGACAAAAAGAGTTTACAGACAGGCGCCGATAAAGCCCACAAAGAGGGGATGGGGCCGTGTGGGGCGGCTCTTGAATTCTGGATGATACTGAACCCCCACATAGAAGGGCCGCTGCGAAAGCTCCACCGTTTCAACCAGCTTCCCGTCGGGAGACTGGCCGCTGAGCACCAGGCCATTCTCCTCCAGCACCCGGCGGAAATCATTGTTCAGCTCATAACGGTGACGGTGCCGTTCGCTGATGGACAGGCTCTGATAGCAGCGCTCCATCACCGTGCCCGGCTGGATCTGGCAGGGATAGGCTCCCAGCCGCAGGGTTCCGCCCTTGTCAATGGAATCACTCTGTCCCGGCATAAAATCAATGACCTTGTTCCGGCACTGTTCGTTGAATTCACCGGAGTCGGCATCCGCAATGCCGCACACATGGCGGGCAAATTCAATCACCGCAATCTGCATGCCCAGACAGATGCCGAAATAGGGAAGATTCTGCTCCCGGGCATACCGGGCCGCCGCGATCATGCCCTCGATGCCCCGGCTGCCGAAGCCTCCAGGCACCAGGATGCCATCCAGGCCGCCCAGCTTTTCCCCGGCGTTCTGATCCGTGATCTGTTCCGAATCGATCCATTCGATATCGATATGGGCCTGATGGTAGAATCCTGCGTGGCGCAGGGCCTCTGCCACCGAAAGGTAGGCATCGTGAAGCCCCACGTACTTGCCCACCAGTCCAATCTTCACATGGTGGTTCTTCTCGTCGTTGATTCTCTGAACCATGGCTTCCCACTCGGCCATGTCCGGAGGCGGTGTCGTAAGGCCCAGCTCCCGGCAGACCACCTCGGAAAAATGGGATTTCTCCAGCATCAGGGGCGCTTCATAAAGGTCCGGCAGAGTGATATTTTCAATGACGCAGTCCTGCTTGACATTGCAGAACAGGGCGATTTTCTGGAAAATGGAAGGCTCCAAAGGCTCGTCGCAGCGCAGAACAATAATGGAGGGATTGATTCCCATCCCCTGCAGCTCCTTCACGGAATGCTGGGTAGGCTTCGATTTATGCTCCTCGGAGCCCTTCAGATAGGGCACCAGAGTCACATGGATGAAGAGACTGTTCTCCCTTCCCACCTCCAGGGAAATCTGCCGCACCGCTTCGATGAAGGGCTGAGATTCAATATCGCCGATGGTGCCGCCGATCTCAGTGATTACCACATCCGCCCCGGTCTTTTTTCCCACCCGGTACACGAATTCCTTGATCTCGTTGGTAATATGGGGAATCACCTGGACGGTGGAGCCCAGATACTCTCCCCGTCTTTCCTTGTTCAGCACGTTCCAGTACACCTTGCCAGTGGTGAGATTGGAGTATTTGTTCAGATCCTCATCAATAAACCGTTCATAATGTCCCAGATCCAGGTCCGTTTCCGCCCCATCCTCCGTTACATAGACCTCGCCATGCTGATAGGGGCTCATGGTGCCGGGGTCCACATTGATATAGGGATCCAGCTTCTGGGCGGCCACCTTCAGGCCCCGTGCCTTTAAAAGCCGTCCCAGGGAGGCTGCCGTAATGCCTTTTCCCAGGCCGGAAACCACGCCTCCGGTTACAAAAATATACTTGGTCATTTTTCTACTCTCCGCTTTTTCCATAATTAGCCAAAACCCGGGCAGAAGGATCGTTAACCCTGCATCCTTCCCAGTCGGGATTGGGCATCCAGAATCCATCGATCATCTCTGCCTGCCCCGGATAATATTTCTCAAAAATCTCCCGGTACAGCAGTGACTCTTTGGTAAAGGGCTGCGCATAATGATAGCGCTGCCTTTTTTCTTCAAAGTCCTCATCACTGTAGCAGCTTTCAGCATAAGTCTTCAGATCATCCACCATGGAATGGCCCACCGCGTCCGAAAAAGCAGCCTTTTCCCTCCACAGGATGGAATCCGGCAGATACCCGGTTCCCTCAAAAGCATGGCGCAGCAGATATTTGCCGATACCATATCGGTTCATTTTGATCTCCGGGTCCAGCGCCATGACATAGCTGACGAAATCCAGATCGCCGAAGGGAACTCTCGCTTCCAGGGAGTTGACGGAAATACACCGGTCTGCCCTGAGCACATCGTACATATGAAGCTGACGGATTCTCTTCTCGGCCTCTTCCTGGAAAGCCTGGGCATCCGGCGCGTAATCCGTGTATTTATAGCCAAAAAGTTCATCCGAGATTTCCCCAGTCAGCAGCACGCGGATATCGGTGGTTTTGTGGATCGCGCGGCAGACCAGATACATCCCCATACTGGCCCGGATGGTGGTAATATCGTAGGTTCCCAACAGGTAAATGACCTCCTCCAGGGATGAAAGCACCTCCTTCGGGGTCATATAAATCTCTGTGTGCTCTGACCCGATATACGCTGCCGCTTTTCTGGCATATTTCAGATCAATGGCATCTTTCCGCATGCCGATGGCGAAGGTCCTGATGGGCGTCTGACTGTTTCTAGCTGCAATGGCCGAGACCAGAGAAGAATCCAGACCTCCGGAGAGGAGAAAACCCACCTTCGCATCGGAAACCAGGCGCTTTTCAACGCCGCGGATCAGCTTTTCGCGTATCTTCTGACAGGCCGTTTCCACATCATCATGACAGACCTCTGAGACGGCAGCGATGTCACTATAACGGACAAACGCTCCATTCTTCCAGTAACAGCCGGGCGGGAAGGGTCTGATCTGATCCGAGAGAGCTGTCAGGTTCTTCGCTTCACTGGCAAACAGCATATTGCCCTTCCGGTCGTATCCATAGTACAGCGGCCGGATCCCAATGGGATCCCTGGCCGCTATAAATTCTTTCGTCTCACCGTCGTAAATGACGCAGGCAAACTCGGCATCCAGCATGGAAAACAGGTTTGTTCCGAACTCTCTGTACAGAGGAAGCAGGATTTCGCAGTCGCTGTCGCTCTGGAATTCATATCCCTTTTCTTCCAGCATTGTACGCATCGAATGAAAGCCATAAAGCTCACCGTTGCATACCACCCAGCTTCCATTCAGTTCAAAAGGCTGCATACCGGACGGCGTCAGTCCCATGATCGACAGCCGGTGAAACGCCATCAGGCCGGAGCCGGTATCGATAATCCGGCTTTCATCCGGTCCTCTGGAAAGCGTTTGTTGAAAACCTTCCAAAAAAACATCCCAATCGGCCGGATAGCCGCAGCAGACCATTATGGAACACATTTTATCCCCCTGTTACTCCACATCCTGAAGGGCGTCATACCCCTCTTCTCCGGTACGGACCTTCACCACATTCTCCACATCGTAGACAAAGATCTTTCCATCGCCGATATGACCGGTATACAGGACCTTTTTAGCGGTTTCAATCACATCCCTTACAGGGATGGCGGATACAACAATATCCACCTGCACCTTCGGTCTCAGATCCGTTTCCACGGCGACACCGCGGTAGTATTCCGTATGACCCTTCTGCATTCCATAACCCATGACATGGGATACGGTCATGCCGGTAATACCAAGCAGGCTCATGGCTTCCTTCAGCGCATAGAACCGCTCTTCCTTACAGACAATCTCCACCTTGGTAAATTTGTGCCCGTTCGCCGCTGCTGCGAAGGCAGGCTCCCGCTTGACCTGGATCGCTTCTGCCGGAGGCGTGGTGCCGGTCACAGCCGTCACGCCATCGGTTCCGAAGGCGGCGTACTTATCCACAGCGGGCATAAAATCAGCGTAGGCGCTGGGCAGTCCGTGCTCGCTGGCGTCAAGTCCGGACAGCTCATCGGCCCGGTCAGCCCGGAGAAAGTCAGCCTTTTTCAGAATCCAGAAAAATACCGTCATGGTAAGCGCCGCCCAGGCTGCCACCGCGGCAAAACCCAGCAGCTGAATTCCCAGCTGTGTGAAACTGCCGGTATAAAGCAGTCCCTTCAGGCCGGCCGGTGCGTCCGGATTGGCCAGCAGACCCACCGCGATGGTACCCCAGATGCCGTTCGCGCAATGAACGCCAACCGCACCCACCGGATCGTCGATATGATATTTCAGATCCAGCTTTTCCACGACAACCACTACCAGAATGCCGGAAACGATGCCGACAAGGGAAGCGCCGATGGCATCCAGCGCGTCACATCCGGCGGTAATGCCCACCAGACCGGCCAGAGACGCGTTCAGACACATGGAAACATCCGGTTTTCCGTTTTTAACCCAGGTGTAGACCATGGTGGTGCAGGTGGCCACCGCAGGGGCGATGGTGGTGGTCAGGAAAATCGAAGAGAGCTCGCTGGGGGTCGCAGCCGCAGCACCGTTAAAGCCATACCAGCCAAGCCACAGGATAAACACACCCAGCGCGCCGAGCGGGATGGAATGACCGGGAATCGCGTTGACCTTGACGATCTTTCCCTCTTTGTCCCGGACATATTTTCCGATGCGGGGCCCCAGGAACATCGCGCCAATCAAAGCGGCGATGCCGCCCACCATATGGATGGCACAGGAGCCGGCATAGTCATGGAAGCCCATCTGACTGAGCCAGCCGCCGCCCCAGATCCAGTGCGCTTCGATCGGATAGATCAGCAGAGAGATCACGCCCGAGTAGACACAGTAGGCGGAAAATTTCGTCCGCTCCGCCATGGCTCCGGAAACGATGGTCGCCGTAGTGGCGCAGAACACCAGATTGAAAACGAAATAGCTGGCGTCGGTAAAGCCCTCGGAAGGGGATTCGATGAACTCTTTAAAATGCGTAAACAGATTCAAATTTGGTTTTCCAATCAGGCCGAAGAAGGTGTCCTCTCCCATCATCAGGGTGTAACCCAGCAGGGAGAAGACCACGGTACCGATACAGAAATCCATCAGATTCTTCATTATAATATTGCCGGCGTTCTTGGCTCTGGTAAAGCCTGTCTCCACCATGGCAAAGCCTGCCTGCATCCAGAAAACCAATGCGGCTCCTATCAAAAACCAAAACTCAACTGACATAAAACAAGCTGTTCCTTTCCTGTTTTCTTACTTACTTTCTTACGTTCTTTCTTTATTTCACACTGAACAGGATTTCTCCATAAGTCGGCATGGGCCAGTAGCTTCTCTCTGTCAGCTGCTCGGCCTGATCGCAGGGATCTCTGAGCTCGCTCATCTGAGGCAGCAGTCTGTCCCGTACCGCCGCTGACTGCTCTACAATATCGTCTATGCCCTGGACTTCTTCCAACCTGCTGGCCAGCTCATCTGTCCTTTCAGCTATCTGGTCCGCCAACTCGGACAGTTTTTCAACAAGCCTGACCTCGCAGCTGCAGGGAAGTGCTTCAGAAATCGTCTTTTTGGCGACCGCCGCCCTGGCCACATCGGCCGCATAGCGCAAGGTGGCCGGCGCGATCATCCTTCTGGCCATTTCCACCATGGTTCCGGCCTCGATCATGACGCTCTTGCAGTAGTTTTCCAGCATAATATCGCGTCTGGAATAAAGCTCGGCCTCGGTAAAGACTTTCAGACCGGTGAGCATGGCCACGTTCTTTTCGTCCAGCAGATGGGGCATGCAGTCCGCCGTGGTCCGGTAGTTCAGAAGGCCTCTTTTCTCGGTGGCTTCCTTGATCCAGGACTCATCGTATCCGTTGCCGTTGAAAATAATCCGGCGGTGGTCCTTAATGGTTTTACGGATCATTTCGTGCAGCGTGGTTTCAAAGTCCTCCACGTTTTCCAGCCGATCCGCGTAAATCCGAAGGCTCTCAGCCACTGCGCTGTTCAGCATAATATTCGCGCAGGCGATACTGTTGGAGGAACCCAGCATCCGGAATTCGAACTTGTTGCCGGTAAAGGCAAAGGGCGAGGTCCGGTTACGGTCCGTGTTGTCCCGGTTGAACTGCGGGAGAACATCCACCCCCAGCTTCATCTTGGTTTTTTCGCTGCCGGCATAGGGGATATCCTTCTCGATGGCCTCCATCACCGCTTCCAGCTCGTCTCCCAGGAACATGGAGATGACAGCCGGCGGCGCTTCGTTGGCGCCCAGTCGGTGATCGTTGCCGGCAGTGGCCACGGAAAGCCTCAACAGATCCTGATAGTCATCAACGGCTTTAATCACTGCGCACAAAAAGAGCAGGAACTGGGCATTTTCGTAGGGAGTTTCTCCCGGAGACAGCAGGTTCTGACCGCTGTCGGTGGCAATGGACCAGTTGTTATGTTTACCGGAGCCGTTGACGCCGGCGAAGGGTTTTTCATGCAGCAGGCAGACGAGGCCGTGCCGGGCAGCCACTTTCTGCATGATCTCCATGGTCAGCTGGTTATGATCTGTGGCGATATTCGTGGTGGTGTAAATCGGGGCCAGCTCATGCTGGGCGGGGGCAACTTCGTTATGTTCGGTTTTTGCCATGATGCCCAGCTTCCAGAGTTCGTCATTCAAATCCTCCATAAAGGCAGCCACGCCGGGCTTGATGGCTCCGAAATAATGATCATCCAGCTCCTGGCCTTTGGGCGGTTTGGCGCCGAAAAGCGTTCTGCCGGTATATTTCAGATCCGGGCGCTTTTCGTACATCTCCCGGGTAATCAGGAAGTATTCCTGCTCCGGTCCCACAGAGGAAACAACCCGTTTGGCCGTGGTGTTTCCAAAGAGCCGCAGAATCCGCAAAGCCTGAGTGTTCAGCGCTTCCATGGACCTTAGCAGCGGGGTTTTCTTGTCCAGGGCGTGCCCGCCATAGGAACAGAAGGCCGTCGGAATACACAGAGTTTTTCCTTTAATAAATGCGTAAGAGGTGGGATCCCAGGCGGTATAGCCTCTGGCTTCGAAGGTAGCTCTCAGGCCGCCGCTGGGGAAGGAGGAGGCATCCGGCTCGCCCTTGATCAGCTCCTTGCCCGAAAACTCCATGATGACACTGCCGTCCGGCGAGGGGGAGATGAAGCTGTCATGCTTTTCAGCCGTGATACCGGTCAGGGGCTGGAACCAGTGGGTAAAATGGGTGGCGCCCTTCTCTACAGCCCAGGTTTTCATGGCCTCGGCCACCGAATTGGCGACGGACAAATCCAGCTGATGTCCTTCATCGATGGTTTTTCTGAGAGAGGCATAGACATCGGCTGAGAGTCTGGATCTCATCACACGGTCATCAAAAACCTGGCTTCCAAAATATTCCGGTACGCTTTTCATGTTTTATTCTCCTTTTCCTTTGAGCTCAAAAAAATAAGACAAAGGCGCCTTTCGCGGATATACGAAAGACGCCTTTGCCTTTACGAGCGCTATTCTACTCCCCTGATCCTGATTTGTCAACACCTTTTGCAGGATTTTTTTCAAATCCTGCAGATTGCCGATATTATTTCAAATATTTCTTGACAAGATGAAAGATCCGGTATATACTTCCTGCAGATGAGCAAAGGCGTTCATCCCTCTTTTTTGTGTGGGATGGGCGCTTTTTTTATTTTCCTTGAAAGGAACCGATATCCATGGAGAAAGAAGGTCAGATCCGGATTCCTTCCGGCTGCGCCATCGCGGCCGTCATTTCAACCGAAGGAAAACTGATGAGCGGCGAAGGCATCGCCCGTTCCATGATCCCAATGCACGAGCGGTCCAACGGTCTTGGCGGCGGTTTTGCCGGTTATGGTATCTATCCGGAGTATAAAGATTTTTATGCGCTGCATCTGTTTTTTGATGACAGGACGACAAGGAAGAACTGTGAATCTTTTCTGAAAGAATATTTTGAGATCGTTCAATCGGAGCGGATCCCGACCCGCACGATTCCTTTGATTACCGATGAGCCCATGATCTGGCGTTATTTTGTTTCGCCTCTTCCCTCTCTGCTCATAAGGCTTCAGCTGGACGAGAAGGAACTGGTGGCCCGGTGTGTGATGAAAATCAACCGCGAGATGTCAGGCGCCTATGTTTTCTCCAGCGGGAAAAATATGGGGACCTTCAAGGCCGTGGGCTTCCCGGAGGATGTAGGTCTTTTTTACCGGCTGGAGGAATATGAAGGTTATTCCTGGACCGCCCACGGCCGTTATCCTACCAATACACCCGGCTGGTGGGGCGGGGCTCATCCCTTTACCCTGCTGGATTATTCCGTGGTTCACAATGGGGAGATTTCTTCCTATGACGCCAACCGGCGTTTTATAGAAATGTTCGGTTATCAGTGCACGCTGCAGACCGATACGGAAGTCATAACCTATATTATGGACTATCTGATCCGCCGGCAGGGACTTACCCTAAAAGAGGCAGCCAGTGTTATCGCGGCGCCTTTCTGGAGCACCATTGAAGCTGAGAAAAACGAAGAGAAGGAACGGCACGCCTATCTTCGGATGATGTTCCCTTCTTTGCTCATTACCGGTCCTTTTTCCATTGTCTTCGGATTTACCGGCGGACTGATGGCACTGAACGACCGGCTGAAGCTTCGTTCCATGGTAGTGGGAGAAAAAGAGGATAAGGTCTTTATTGCCAGTGAAGAGGCAGCCATCCGGGCCCTGGAGCCGGATACAGAGAATATCTGGGCCCCCTCCGGCGGCGAGGCCGTGGTGGTAAAAGTGAAGGAAGAGGCAATGAAATGGGTATAGACTATATAGTTCCGGAATTTGAAGTCGTCCGCAATGAACAACGGTGCATCCACTGCCGGGTCTGCGAGCGTCAATGCGCGAATGAGGTACACAGCTACTCAGAGGAAGCCGGTATGATGCTCAGCGATGAGACCAGGTGTGTGAACTGTCAGCGCTGTGTCAGTCTCTGCCCCACCAGAGCTTTGAAAATTGTCAAAAATCCTTGCAGCTTCCGGGAGAACGCCAACTGGCAGCCGGATCTGATTAAAGAGGTTTACCGTCAGGCCTCCACCGGCGGTGTACTGCTCTCTTCCATGGGCACACCGAAGCCTTACCCGGTTTACTGGGACAGAATCCTCATTAATGCTTCCCAGGTCACCAATCCGTCCATTGATCCGCTGCGCGAGCCCATGGAAACAAAGGTGTTTCTGGGAAAAAGGCCGGAAAAGATCAGCCGGGATCCGGAAGGGAACCTTATCACGAAGCTGCCGCCACAGATCACTTTGTCCATGCCGGTCATGTTTTCTGCCATGAGCTATGGCTCCATCAGCTACAACGCCCACGCATCCCTGGCCAGGGCTTCCACCAAGCTGGGGATCCTGTACAACACCGGTGAGGGCGGTCTTCATGAAGATTTTTACAGATACGGGCCAAACACCATCGTCCAGGTGGCCAGCGGCCGGTTCGGTGTTCATGAGGGTTATCTTGAGGCCGGAGCCGCCATCGAGATCAAGATGGGCCAGGGCGCCAAGCCCGGCATCGGCGGTCATCTGCCCGGTGCCAAAATCGTCGGCGATGTTTCCCGGACCCGGATGATCCCGGAGGGAACCGATGCGATTTCCCCGGCCCCGCACCATGATATTTATTCCATTGAGGATCTGAGGCAGCTGGTCTATTCCTTAAAGGAAGCGACTAACTATGAAAAACCGGTTATTGTCAAAGTGGCGGCGGTACACAACATTGCGGCCATCGCCAGCGGCATCGCCCGGTCCGGAGCGGATATCATCGCCATCGACGGATTTCGGGGCGGTACCGGGGCGGCCCCCACCCGGATCCGGGACAATGTGGGCATTCCGATCGAGCTGGCACTCGCCAGCGTGGACAGACGGCTGCGGGATGAAGGCATCCGGGGAAATGTTTCCCTGGTGGTCGGCGGTTCTATCCGCTGCGCCTCCGATGTGGTCAAGGCCATCGCGCTGGGGGCGGATGCCTGCTACATCGCCACGGCGGCTCTTTTGGCTCTGGGATGTCATCTTTGCCGGACCTGTCACAGCGGCAAATGCAACTGGGGGATCGCGACCCAGCGGCCGGACCTGGTCAAAAGGCTCAATCCGGATATCGGCAGCGAGCGGCTCGTCAATCTGATGAATGCCTGGCGGCACGAGATTATGGAGCTGATGGGCGGTATGGGAATTAATTCCATCGAAGCTTTAAAGGGGAACCGGCTGATGCTGCGCGGTGTCGGACTAAGCGGGAAAGAGCTGGAGATTTTGGGAATCTCCCATGCAGGAGAGTAGAGATGAAAAGGGTTTATGTGAATGAAGAGTGGTGCCTTGGCTGCCATCTGTGTGAATACAACTGTGCCTTCGCTAATTCCGGTAAACCGAACATGGCAGTGGCCTTGAAGGGAAAGTCGATTTTTCCGAATATTCATGTGGAAGGAGACGACAAGATTACCTATGCGGTCTCCTGCCGGCACTGTGAGGATCCGATCTGTGTCAGAAGCTGCATCGCGGGGGCGCTTTCCAAAAGCGATGCTGGCGTTGTTCAGATCGATCACAGCCGCTGCGTTGGCTGTTACACCTGCCTGCTGGTCTGTCCCTACGGAGCCCTGGCACCGGGTGCAGACGGCCTGATGAGCAAATGTGAGCTTTGTCTTACTAACGGTCTTGGGGAACCTGCCTGTGTCGCCGGGTGTCCCAACCGGGCCATTGTATATGAAGAGCGGGAGGTGATCTGATGAAACGCTATGTGATCATCGGAGGCGGCATCGCCGCGGCCAGCTGCGCCGAAGGAATCCGCTCCCGGGACCAGCGAGGGATTGTAACGGTGATCAGCGAAGAAAAGGAGCTGTACTACCGACCTCTCATCTCTTATTATCTGGAAGGAAAAACTTCCCTGGATCATATGAAGTACCGGGACGGGGATTTTTATCAGAAGATCAATGCGGATATCCGCTATGGCACGAGGGCTGTCTCTATCCGGAAGGATCAGCAGGAGGTGCTGCTTTCAGACGGGGAGGTACTGCCATATGATGAGCTCTGTCTGGCGACAGGATCCTCTCCTTTTGTTCCTGCTTTTGAGGGACTTGAGACGGTGGAGAATAAGACTGCTTTTATGAGTCTGGAGGATATGCTCCGTCTGGAGAAAATGGTGGGGGCCTCGTCCAGGGTGCTGATTATCGGGGCCGGCCTGATCGGCCTTAAATGCGCGGAGGGACTGCTCAGGCGAGTGCAGTCAGTCACTGTCTGCGATCTGGCGGACCGGATTCTTTCCAGTATTCTGGATGAACCCTGCGCCGCACTGATGCAGCAGCATCTTGAGCGGTACGGCATGCAGTTTCTGCTGGGCGACAGTGTGAAGCGGTTTGAGAAGAATCTGGCCTATATGGCCAGCGGAAAAGAAGTCTCTTTCGATGTGCTGGTTCTTTGTGTGGGGGTGCGGCCGAATCTGACCTTGTTCAAGGAGCTGGAAGGGAAAACAGACCGGGGTATTCTGGTGGATGAGCGGATGGCGACCTCGATTGAGCACATCTATGCCGCCGGAGACTGCACGCAGGGATTTGATCTGTCCTGCGGTAAGAAACGGATCATGGCGATCCTTCCCAACGCTTCGATGCAGGGTTTTACAGCCGGCGTCAATATGACCGGTGCTTCCCAGGCCCTGACGAACCTGATCCCGATGAATGCCATCGGCTTTTTCGGTTTACATGCCCTGACGGCCGGGAGCTATGAGGGGACGCTTTATGAGGAGAAAACCGACCATTCCATTAAACGTCTGTATATCCAGGATGATCTGCTGAAGGGCTTTATGCTGATCGGCGTTCAGGAACGTGCGGGAATCTATACTTCTTTGATCCGTGATCAGGTACCGCTCTCTTCCCTGAATGAAGAATTGATGAAAAAGATGCCCACAACAGCGGCGTATTCTGCAGAAATCCGTAGAAAAAAGTTTGGAGGTGCGGTATAATATGGTGTTTATTGATGCAGCCGGTTTGGATCATCAGGCATTAAACCAGAAAATCCGGGAAGCCCCGGAGGATACGCTTATTGAAAACTGCCTCGGGCAGCGCTTTATCGGTGCCGGCACCTGTGACAAAACGATTGAAATTCACGGGATTCCGGGGAACGCACTGGGGGCTTATCTGAATGGAAGCCATCTGAGCGTGAAAGGCAATGCCCAGGATGCTGTGGGCGATACCATGAACAATGGCAGCATCATTGTCTATGGCAGTATCGGTGACGCAGCCGGCTATGCCATGCGGGGCGGAAAAATCTATGTAAAGGGCAATGCCGGTTATCGGGCGGGCATCCATATGAAGGCCTATCAGGATAAGAAGCCGGTCATGGTAATCGGCGGGCGGGCCGGCAGCTTTCTGGGCGAATATCAGGCCGGCGGGCTGATCGCGGTGCTGAATCTTGAAAAGCCATCTGAAAAATGTGTTGGCTATTTTCCCTGTACCGGGATGCATGGCGGAAAAGTGTTTCTTCGCTCCGATTGTCATGACGTGGTTTTTCCGGAGCAGGTGAGCGCCAGACCGGCCTCCCCCGCCGATCTTGAAGAGATCGAACCTTATGTGCGGGAGTTTTGCATGCTGTTCGGCTATTCCTTCGCTCAGGTGCTGGAGGGGCCGTTTACAGTGGTGACGCCGGACTCCAAAAACCCATACAAACAACTCTACACAGCCGGGGTTTAGCTTCCCCAAGGGTTCAAGTTTACAAGGAGTGATTATGAATTATTCTAAGGAAGAGGTTCTGCAGTTCGTCCGGGAAGAGGACGTCAAATTTATCCGTCTGGCATTTTGTGATGTATTCGGAAAGCCTAAAAATATTTCCATCATGCCGGGAGAACTGGAGCGGGCTTTCGAGGATGGGATTTCCTTCGATGGTTCCGCCATCGCCGGCTTTACCGATGAGGCCTGCAGCGATCTCTTTCTTCATCCGGAGCCTGAGAGCCTCATGCCGCTTCCCTGGCGGCCTGAGCACGGTCAGGTTGTCCAGATGTTTTCTTCGATTACGGATCCAAATGGCAGGCCGTTTCTGAAGGATACCCGGTATCTGCTGAAGGAATCTGCTCGCAGGGCCCACGAGGCAGGATACGATTTTTCCTTCGGTGCTGAGCAGGAATTCTATCTGTTTCTGCTGGATGAGAACAGCAAGCCTACCCGGATTCCCTGCGATGAGGCCGGTTATATGGACATTGCCCCGGAGGATCATGGTGAGAATGTCCGGCGGGAAATCTGTCTGACCCTGGAGAAGATGGGGCTTCATCCGGAGCGTTCTCATCACGAAGAGGGACCAGGCCAGAATGAGATCGATTTCAGATACAGCGATCCTTTGACCGCTGCCGACCAGGCCATAACGTTCCAGCGGGTCGTTAAGACCATTGCTTTTCGAAACGGACTGGAAGCTGATTTTTCTCCAAAACCGCTTCCCGGACAGCCCGGCAGCGGATTTCATATCAACCTGTCTGTTCAGCCCCACTCCGAAGAGGCCTTTTCCGGGATGATCGGCGGCATACTGGAGCATATTCTGGATATGACGGCTTTTCTGAACCCGGTAAAAGAATCCTATCTGCGTCTGGGTGATCATAAAGCGCCTCAGTATATTTCCTGGTCTCATGGAAACCGCTCCCAGCTGATCCGGATTCCTGCCGCGAAGGGACAGTACCGTCGGATGGAGCTTCGAAGCGCTGATCCCTTGGCCAATCCTTACCTTGCGTTTGCCCTGATGATTGATGCGGCGCTGGAGGGAATCCAGAACCATCTTTCGCCGAAGGCTGGCGAAGACCGGAATCTGTACCTGACGGATCTGGACGCCGTCTCTTCGTTAAAGAAACTTCCTGACAGCCTCGAGAAAGCCCGTCATCTGGCAGCTGAGAGTGCTTTTATCAGAGAACATATTCCTGCCGAGCTTTTAGAAGCTTATCTGAAGCATTAATCGAAGCGAGGTAATGGGATGGATCTGAAAGAGAGAACCTACCGGACTCTCCTCGTTTCATCGGCGGAAAAGATGACTTCTCCTGTGAAGAAGTTGTTGGTCCGTCTGGGATGCCAGCCGGTTACCGAGGCCGACCATATCAGTCTGGCCAAACGGCTTCTCAGGGACCGGAGCTTTGATCTGATTCTGATTAATTCTCCGCTGCCTGATGACACCGGTATCCGCTTCGCCATAGACGCGGCGGGAAGCGGACGGTGTGCCGTCCTGCTGATTACCAGCATGGAGCTTTATGAAGAGATTACCGAGAAGGTCGTTCCTTTTGGGGTTTTTACCTTGCCAAGACCGGTGCACCAGCAAAGCCTGATCCGCGGCCTTTCCTGGATGAAAAGCGCCCGGGAGCTTTTACGGACGCAGGAGAAGAAAACCCTTTCTGTTGAAGACAAGATGGAAGAAATCCGGCTCGTTAACCGGGCTAAATGGCTGTTGATTTCCCAAGCAGGTCTGTCGGAAGCGGAAGCCCACCGGGTCATCGAAAAGCGTGCCATGGACCATAGTATCTCCCGCCGGAAGGTGGCGGAAGATATCATTACAACTTATACGTAAAGCAGGAGGGAGGAGACAGGGGAAGCAGCTTTGCTGCAGATTCTCTGTCTCCTCTGTTTTGTAAAGGAGCATACTATATGAGTATTCACGAGGAATGCGGCGTTTTCGGCGTTCTGGCCGACCATCCGATCAACGTGGCAGGGCTTTGCTATTACGGACTTTTTGCCTTGCAGCACCGAGGACAGGAGAGCTGCGGCATTGTGGTAGGTGATGACGGTCTTTTCTATTCGCACAAGGATCTGGGACTGGTAAGCGAGGTTTTTTCTACAGACGTACTTTCCTCTCTCCCTCTTGGAACCATGGCAGTAGCCCATACCCGCTATGGCACGACGGGAAAGACAAACCGGGCCAATTGCCAGCCGATCGAGGTTAATCATCAGAAAGGCCGGATGGCTATTGCCCACAACGGCAATTTGTCCAATGCCGCAGAGCTTCGCTCGGCGTTGGAACTAAGCGGAGCGATCTTTCACACATCAAGTGACACCGAGACCATCGCCTACATTGTCACAAGGGAACGGCTGTCCTCAGCTTCTATTGAGGAAGCCCTCAGCCGGGCCATGAATAAGCTGGAGGGTGCATATTCCCTGATCCTGATGAGTCCGCAGAAGTTGATCTGTGCCCGGGACCCCCATGGTTTTCGCCCCCTGTGCTTTGGCAAAACAGCGGATTCTGTCACAGTAGTCGCTTCAGAAAGTGCGGCGCTCCATGCCGTCGGAGCGGAATTTGTGCGGGATGTAGAACCCGGAGAGATTCTGATCTTCAGCCAGGACGGGATCGTTTCCCGCCGCGAACATTGCGGAAAAGAAGAGAAAAAGCTCTGCGTTTTTGAATATATCTACTTCGCTCGTCCGGATTCGGTAATCGACAGCCGGTCAGTTCATGCTTCGCGCCTGAAGGCGGGAGAGATCCTGGCCCGGACGCATCCTGTTTCGGCGGATCTTGTGGTTGGAGTACCCGACTCCGGTCTGGATGCTGCGCTGGGTTACAGTCGTGCTTCCGGAATTCCTTATGAGATCGGTCTGATCAAGAACAAATATATCGGAAGGACTTTTATCGCGCCGGATAACCGAGCCGGTCAGGTAAATATCAAGCTCACCCCGGTGGAAGACGCCGTAAAAGGAAAACGCATCGTTCTGATTGATGATTCGATCGTCCGGGGTACTACCAGCGGACATATCGTTTCTCTTTTACGTGATGCCGGAGCAAAGGAAATTCACATGCGTGTCTCTGCGCCGCCTTTTCTCCATCCGTGCTTTTACGGGACCGATATCGATTCCAGGGATCATCTGATCGCTTGTCACCATTCGGTTCCGGAGATCGCGGAGCTGATCGGTGCGGACTCCCTCGGCTTTCTACCCGTGGAAAGTCTCGGGGAGCTGGCAGGGAGCACGCACTACTGCAGCGCTTGCTTTGACGGGTGCTATCCCACAAGAATTCCATCCGACACAAGAAAAAACCGCTTCGAGGAAAGGCTCTCGGAACGGAAAAAAGTTGAGTAATCATGGGGACAGGGAGACAGGGGAACCAGCTTTGCTGCAGATTCTCTGTCTCTTTTTTTATTTCACCTTTTATTGCAACGGTAACGTAACGGTAACAACTTTACCATTTCGTCTTGTTTTTGTGTGGTAAATATGGCAAAAAAGCAGGAGAATACTCATGCATTCTCCTGCTCCCGGTTTGAAACCAGTCGGAACCATCTGGAACCGGTTGAAACATTAAATTGTCACTTTGAGAACGGTTCCCAGATCAGCGGCGTTGGGACCGACCATGAAGTTGTAGGCGGTGTTTTCCAGCACCCAGCCATTGGTGGCTTCGTCGAAGTATTTCAGTTCCTCCAGCGGGATGCTTATTTCGACGGTTTTTTCTTCGCCGGGAGCGAGATGAACCCGGGCGAAGCCTTTGAGCTCTTTCACATGGCGCTCCACCTTCGATTCCGGAACGGAGACGTACACCTGCACGATCTCATCGCCGGCCAGCTCTCCTGTATTTTTCACATTGGCCTTGATCAGAACCTCTTCCCCGCTCGCCTCGGCAGAAGCATCCCCGTATTCAAAGGAGGTATAGCTCAGGCCGAAACCGAAAGGATAGGCCGGCTTATTGCCATCATGATCAAGCTTGCGGTAGCCGTGATAATAATCGTAGGTGATTTCGTTAGCTTTAAAGAAATCCACCTGAGGCAGCTGACTCTCGTCTTCAGGAATGGCAAAGGGCAGCTTGCCGGAAGGATTCACATCGCCGAAGAGGACCGAAGCCAGCGCGCGGCCGCCCTGCATGCCGGAATACCAGCCATAAAGGATCGCCGGGACAGCCGTCTCCCACTCCCGGGTGAGAATCATGGAACCGCAGACCAGCACCACGGCTGTTTTTTTGTTCAATTCACCTGTCAGGCGGATCGCGTCTATTTCAGCCTGTCTCAGGGAAAGGCTCTTCCTGTCGCCGCCGACGGCCTTTCCGTCATCGGAGGTATAGGAAGCGGCGTCACCTGGTTTATTCTTGGACAAGATGGTGCTCATCAGTTTATTGCCGTTATTCAGGAAGCCCTGAGCCATCAGCCCCACCGCATCGATATCGCTGTCGGGCATTACATATTCGCCTTCGTCGTTGTAGTCGTTGCCGGCCACCACGATGACTGCCTCCGCCATGGGCGCCAGGTTGCGGATCCGCTCCAGTTCCGTTTCTTCCACATGGGTCACCGTCACCCCATCCCCGAGCTTCTCCCGGATGCCATCCAGGGCCGTCACCACGCTGGGCGGATAGACATTGGAGCTGCCATGATCGCCGGTATTGGCCTGGGCAGCCAGATGACCAATGACCAGCACCCGCTTCAGATCCTTGCTGAAGGGCAGTACCTGATCCTGGTTTTTAATCAATACGACGGACTCTTCCGCCGCTTTGCGGGCCAGGGCCACATGTTCGGTGCAGGCCACCAGTCCCTTATCGTAACGGATGGGATCCTGCGTATTTTCAAAGGTCAGCTGGGTTTTCAGCACCCGAAGAACCGCCTGATCGATGATCTTCTCAGACAGTTTGCCATCCTCCACCGCCTTCTTCAGCTCCAGGCCAAAGTGAACGGGAATCGGCATTTCCATATCCATGCCGGCCTCTATGGCTTTGGTGCCGTCGCGAAGGGCAAAGATAAAGTCTGTGATGGTAAAGCCCTCGAATCCCCAGTCATCCCGAAGGATCTCGGTCAGCAGATGCTTTGATTCAGAAGCCTGATCGCCGCGGAAGCGGTTGTAGGAACCCATGAGGGAAGCCGCGCCGGCATCCACGCATTTTTTAAAGTGCGGCAGGTAAACCTCCCTGAGGGTTCTTTCAGAGCAGTTTACGTCCACATAGAAACGGCGGTTTTCCATATTGTTGACGGCATAATGCTTCACGCAGGCCATGACATTGTGCTTCTGTACGCCCTTCACAAGCTGGGCACCCATCTCGCCCACCAGGTATGGATCCTCACCATAAGACTCCTGGGCGCGCCCGCCGGCCGGATGCATCAGCAGATTAATGCAGACCCCTGCAAAATAATTGGATTTCTGGGCGCGGGCTTCCTTGCCGATGACCTCGCCGATCTGATATTCCAGGTCCCGGTCAAAGCTGGCCGCCCGGGCCATGGAGACCGGGAAGCAGGTGGAGTGTCCCATGACAACGCCCCGGGGACCATCGGTAAAAGCCACGGGCTTGATACCCAGTCTTTTGCATCCGTGGGACTCGATGGGCACCGGATTGTAGGTGCGTTTGTAAAGAACCGCGTCGCGGATCATCTGCCAGTTGCCGCTTAAGAACATCACCTTATCTTTCAGCTTCATTTTTCCAAGCAGCTGCTGCGCTTTTTCCTGAATCTGAGCTTCCGTCAGATTACAATTCTTCTGAAACATCTTCCTTGCCTCCGTCTTTATTTCTTATGGCTATCATAGCCTCTCTGCCGTAGGCCTGTCAACTTTCTTCTAAAAAAAGGTGAGAACTGATCCTATCCTACCTGTTTTTGCTCAGAAGGCAATTTTGTCGTTTTGTCTGAATATTATTATAAAGGACCTCCGGATAATCTGTTATTGTTATCCGAAGGTCCTTTTTTAGTTCTATCGTTTTCAGTCAGCAGCAGCGCACAGAAACGTCCCCTGTGCTCCCCTGTGCTCTCTTGATTTTACAGTCTGGCAGCGAAATCTGCCATCATCTCGCTGATCTTGATCTGCTGGGGGCAGACGGCTTCACAGCTGCGGCAGCCGATGCAGGCCGAGGGCTTCTTGTCCTCAGGCAGCGCGGACAGCGCCATGGGAGCGATAAATCCGCCGCCGGTGAAGCTGTGCTCGTTGTACAGCTCGATGAGATGAGGAATATCCAGCTCCATGGGGCAATGGCTGGTGCAGTAATGGCAGGCGGTGCAGGGCAGCTTGCCGGCCATCATACCGTCGGCGATGGAAAGCAGTGTCTTGAACTCTTCCTCGTTCAAGGGTTTTTCGGTCTCATAGGTGGCAATATTTTCCTTCATCTGCTCAGCATTGCTCATACCGGACAGGGTCACGGTAACCTCAGGAATGCTCTGGAGGAAACGGAACGCCCAGGCCACGGTCTTCTCCTCGGGACGCAGGGCATGCAGCTTCTCCTCGGAGGCGGGATCCAGCTTGGCCAGCTTGCCGCCCCGGACGGGCTCCATGACCCACACGGGAATGTTCCACTCCTTCAGCAGCTCCACCTTGGCCTTGCAGTCCTGCAGGGTCCAGTCCACATAGTTCAGCTGAAGCTGGCAGAATTCCATATCCTTGCCGTAGGCCTCCAGGAACCGCTTCAGCACCGGCATGGCACCGTGGCAGGAAAAGCCCAGATGCTTGATCCGGCCGTTTTTCTTCTGCTCCATCAGATAGGAGTAGATGCCGAATTTCTCATCATCCAGGTAGGAGTCGATGTTCATCTCGCAGACATTGTGGAACAGGTAGAAGTCGAAGTATTCCACCTGGCATTTTTCCAGCTGTTTCTCGAAGATCTCCTTCACCTTGGGCATGTTGGACAGATCATAGCCCGGGAATTTGGTTGCCAGATAGAAGCTCTCTCTGGGATAGGCCTTCAGCGCCTCCCCCATCACCAGCTCGGAATTGCCGTTGTGATAGCCCCAGGCGGTGTCATAGTAGTTGACGCCATGCTCGTAGGCATAGGCTACCATTGCTTTGGAAGCTTCCACATCGATTTTTCCGTCATCTCCGCCGATGACCGGAAGGCGCATGGCGCCCATGCCGAGAGCGGAAAGCTTCAGGTCCTGAAACTGTTTGTAAATCATTCGTTTTCCTCCTGTTATGCTGCGTTTTTCATCCTGGACCGGATGAAGTTAAATGGAATCGCCAGCCAGGTCATGAGACCTGCCGCGATAAAGGTAACCGTATATCCCAGGTTCTCGGAGACAACTCCGAAGGTGGAGGCGCCGGCGCCGGTTCCCAGATCCTGAGCCAGCATCAGGGTGGAGTTGGCCACGCCTCTGCGCTCATTGGGCACGGAGAGCAGGATATCCGCCTGCAGATACTGGGAATAAAGGGTTCCGCCGATGGCCATGATGGCCGAGGCGATCATCATCATGACGGTGTTCTGAGCGAAGGCCACCAGCACTGTGCCGCCGCCGATAATCATCAGTCCCAGGACGATAATGGCCTTGGAGTTCATGAAGCGGCGAAGTTTTCCGGCGAAAAGCCTCGTGGTGATGATGGCGATGTTATGAACCGTGAAGAACAGGCTCATGGCGGCGATGCCGCGGCTCTCTCCGCAGAGAATGACGAAATTGTTGACGGGGCTGAAGCCGAAGATGGCCAGGAAGGACACCAGGCACGGAATCAGGATGGAAACCTCCAGCACCGAGTTCAGGCCGAACCTGGTCCTGACGGCCTTGGCCTTCTTCTGAGGCACATAAACGTCCTTATACAGCAGACCAAAGACAATGGAAATCACCGAAGTAATCAGTGTGACGGTGAAAAAGGCGAAAGATCCGATATTCTCGTAGAGATACAGCCCCAGCACAGGAGAGAAGATGGCCGGCAGGGAGCTGGCAATGCCGAAATATCCGAGGCCATCCACCAGTTTATCCTTGGGAGATATGTCAGAGACGATGGTAGGCGGCACAGGGAACAGAATTCCCTGGGAAAAGCCGCTGAAGCAGCGCATGACGATAATTCCGGGAATGGAATCCCTCAGCAGGAAATAACCCAGGGCATTGACGGCAAAGAGAATGCCGCCCAGCACCAGCATGGGTTTGCGCCCCCAGGTATCAATCTTCGGGGCGATGGTCAGCCTGGTTACAAGTCCCACGATGGTCAGTCCGGCACCCATGAGTCCCACCTGGGAGTTGGTGCCTCCGATGCGCAGCATATGGACTGGCAGGATGTAAATAAAAGCAAAGTTCGTAAAGGAAGCAAACATTACGCAAAGATTGATAATGATAAAGTTCCTGCTCCAAAGACTCTGTTTTTCAGACAAATCCATTTCCTCCGGCTATTTTCGTCACTCATTCACTGATGGCACTCTGATTATATCAAATCTGCACTATAATAACAAATAGTTATTATCCATATCATGATATGAATAATTATTATAACACAAGTGCTTCTCCCGGTGCCAGCGCGTGAATCCGTTCCGGATTAATGACCCGGGGGAGAAGATCCTCCGGATTGCCGTTGAAAGTGTTAAAATCAGGGGCATCGACAGTACCCCAGTGAATGCACACCAGCTGAGCCTTGGGATAGGTATTGGCCAGCTTCACTGCGCCTTCGAAGGTAATATGAACGGAATTGTCGGCAAAGTCAAAGAGAATCACGTCGGGATCGGGCATGTGGAGCTGCTCCTCCAGCAGGCGGGAATCGCCGGGCGTCCAGATGATGCCGTCGGGGGTTTCCAGCCAGAAGCCGCAGTAGTCTTCCTTCTCCCAGTGCCTGTACTGGAATTCCGGCACAAAGTTCTGCCAGTCATGGTCGGCGGGGGTCAGGGTTACCTTGACCGGACCCACCTCAAAGGTTTCGTGGATGTCATGGCCGGTGCCGGGAATGTCTTCTTCCTCCCTCATCACCTGAGCCACATACTGGGGGGCGTGATAGGATCTGCAGACCTTCTTCAGATCTTTGCAGGTGGGCCGACTGAAATGATCGTTATCGATGTGGGTGACCAGCAGGGCATCCAGGGATGGCACATCTTCCGGGAGAATGGGGCTGTCAAACAGCGTTGCCATATCAAAGCCTTCCATTACCGGATCGATCATGATATTGGTGCCGCGACTGTTGACAAAAATGCCCGCGCCGCCCAGCCAGCGGATTTCTGTATGATCCTTGGCCTCAAAGGCTTCTTTGGTGATGGGAATCACGGGACCGGGCATGGCCTGCCCTTTCGCGCTAAATCTGATATTCATGCTGTTTCCTTTCAGAAGATGTTTTTGATGGGATATTTGCCGATGCTGCCTGCCATCACGCCGGCCAGCTCATGGGGCACGTAGAGCTCTTCCAGATAGGCGATATCCTCGGCCGAGAGTTCCAGCTCCACGCCGCCCACGGCGCCGTCAATATGATGGGGCTTGGTGGCGCCCACCACGGGGGAAGTGACCTTGGTCAGCAGCCAGGCCAGGGCGATCTCGGTCATGGTGACGCCCTTCTTTTCCGCCAGCTCCGCCACCCGGGCGATGATCAGACCATCCTGCTCCGCGGTCTTGTCATATTTGAACTTGGCGTAGGCATCCATCTCCAGGCGCTTGGTGGTCTCGCCGGGCTTTCTGGAAAGACGGCCGGCGGCCAGGGCGCTGTAGGGAGTCATGGCGATGCCGTTGGCATAACAGAAGGAAGCCATCTCCCGCTCCTCTTCCCGGGCAATGAGGTTGTAATGGCCCTGGATGGAAACAAAGGGAGCCCAGCCGTTCTTTTCTGCCAGGGCATTGGCCTGGGCCAGCTGCCAGGCATAGCAGTTGGAAACGCCGATGGCCCGGACCTTGCCGGCCTTCACAGCTTCATTCAGTGCCTCCATGCTCTCCTCAATGGGGGTGACGTAATCCCAGCTGTGCATGATATAGAGATCCACATAGTCCGTGCCCAAGCGCTTCAGGGAGTTATCCAGGCACTGACGGATCCATTCGGCGCCGCTGGGGCCGTTGGGGTCGGCTTCCCGCCGGGGGGAATACTTGGTGGCGATGACCACCTTGTCCCGGGTGGTCAGCTCTCTGAAAGCCCGGCCGATGAACTCTTCACTGGTGCCGCCGGAGTAGGCCATGGCGGTATCAAAGAAGTTGATGCCCTTTTCCAGCGCGTAGCTGATGATGGCCTTCGTGCTCTCATAATCCAGGGTCCACTGATGTCCGCCGGGTACCGGCACGCCGAAGCCCATGCAGCCAATGCAGATTCTGGATACGGTGACATCTGATTTTCCAAGTTTTGTGTACTTCATAGCGGTTTCCTTTCTGTGACTATATATTATATCCGATCAGTTTGTTTTTGAATCGTCAGTCCCTGGTTGTTGTCTATTGTCTGCTATCTGTTGTCTGCCGCTTCCTGCAGCTGGTCTCTCATCAGCGAGACGGCGCCCAGCAGCCGGGGCAGGCCCATATAAGGCGAAGCCTGGACCAGGGCACAGACCATTTCCTCCGGCGTATTGCCCAGGGCCAGGGCGGCTTTGGTGTGCAGCTTCAGCAAAGATCCGGTGTCGCCCACCGCGGCGAGAATCACCACGCTCAGCAGTTCTCTTTCTTTTACCGAAAGAACGCCGCGGCTGCCAAAGTCGGCCATGCCGTAGGCCGTCAGGGCATAGGGCAGCCACTCATCGTAGGGCTCCGGAAGGAAGCGGTAATCCGAGAACAGCTGCTTTCTTGTTTCTTCCGGGAATAATTCCGCGAGAAGAGCCTTCCCGGTTTCCAGCCGGGATTCATCTTCTTTTTTGGTTTCTGCGCTGGGAAGAGGAACCTCGATTCCCTTCTCGGCAAACACCTCATTCATTACCACCTGAGCTTCCATCACATGGGGAAAGCCGGTGAAGGGGGAACACTGATAGACGGCTTCCCGGATATCCAGGGCTGTGCATCCGGCATTGAAAGCGGACCGGATATGGTTTTTAAGGGCAGGCAGAGTATGCATGGCTGTCATAGCAGCCACCTCGCACAGGGCCCTCATCCGGTCTGAAAGGGAGCCCACATGCCATACCTCACCAAAAATGTAACGCTGCATGATCCGCATAAATTCCGGATCCTTGCCCTGATTGGTTACCGGCGGATGGTCAAACAATCGGGGGAAGGTTTCCCCGCAGCGCTCGATCCGCCCTGAAGATGTATCTGTTTTCATAGCTATTCCTCCTTTTGGCTTTTCCTTTCCTCAGTCTCTTGCTTTGGTCTGAGGATTCAGAAAAGCGAAAACATCCGGCAGGTTTTCATTGCAGAAGATGGCCGTGTGTCCGCCGGGACGAGGCTGGTAAATTACATCGGCGCCCGCTTCCTTCAGGGCCCTGGCCAGCGATTCGTTGGCCCCCAGCAAAGCATCATCCACGCCGCAGGTGATATAAAAGGCAGGAAAATGATTGGTGCCGTCCTGCTGATTCTGTTTTTCGATCTGTCCAATCAGCCAGCGGGGATTGCGGTCGGTGTTTTCGGTCTCATCCAGGGGTTCAAAGTTCATGACTTCGCCTCTGGTATTGCCCAGGGACCGGACCCATTCGCGGTCATATTCATAGAAATGCACCGCACCGGCAAAAATGGCTACCTTTCCAAAGGTATCGCAGTATTTGAGGCCGTTGCGGTAGGCGCCGAAGCCGCCCATGGACATGCCGGAAATCCAGGTATCCTCCCGTCTGGTGGAAAGGGGGAACATCTAGCGGGTCACCTGCACCAGCTCCTCGCCGATATAAGCGCCGAAGTCACCGTAGCAGCCATTCTGAACGGGAATATCCACATAGAAGGAGTTCTCGCCGGAGGGCAGAATCACGGCAACGCCCATTCTTTCCGCCAGGGAGCGTATGTTGGTGGCATGGAGCCAGCGGGAGCTGGAACCGCCCAGGCCGTGAAGCAGATACAGGGTGGGATAGGGTCCCTTAAAGTTTTCATAGGGAATGATCGCTTTAAAGGAGACCTGTCTTTTCAATGTTTTTGAATCAAATTCAAATTCCAGGTAAGCCATAAATTTCCCTTTCTGCCATGCTTGACGAATCGGTACAGATGAAGTATCATGATAGCTATATCATAGACCTTAGAGTATACTCTAAGTCAAGCTATTATTTCCGTTTTAGACAAAGATTATTTTAAATCTGCTTATGAGGTTTTCCATGAGTGAAAAGACTTTGTACACCATAAAAGATGTGGCAGAGCGGACGGGCATCAGCCAGCATACCCTGCGTTTTTACGATAAGGAAGGACTGCTGCCCTTTGTCAAGAAAAGCCAGAGCGGCACCCGGCTGTTTTCCGAGGAGGATTTTGAATCCCTCTATACCATTACCTGCCTGAAAAAATCGGGCATGTCCATCAAGCAGATCCAGTCCTTTATGGCTCTTTATGCCAGGGGGCCGGAAACCCTGAAGGCCCGGCAGGACATGTTCGAAGCCCAGAGGGAAAAGGTTCTGGCCCAGATGGAAGAACTGAAGGAAATGCTGGATGTCATTGATTATAAATGCTGGTATTTCAAAGAAGCCCAGCGGGTAGGCGATCCTGAGTTCTATAAAAAGCTTCCGCCCGAGAAGCAGCCGGCGCAGCTAAAGGAATTCTATGAAAGGGTAAGGGATTTCCGATCCGGCAGCGCCGCAGTATCTCACCCGAATTCTAATGAATAAAGAGACCCTCCGTCTCTCAGGAGTTCATCATGTTCTCTTCCGATTTTTGGATCTTTCGTCCTCTGAATCCGGCCTTCTGGCTGACTACCCTGTTTTTTGCCGCCTTGCTGATTCTGGGAACCCTTTGTCTCCGTAAGAAAAGCAAGCAGGTCAAAAAGAGGGTTCTGCTTTGTGCCTGTCTGATTACCATCGCCGGATTTTTCGCTTACAAATATGCTCTTTCCCTCGATAAGGAATTCAACGAGCTCACGGCTTACCGGGGCGGCTTCAACTGGTGGGGCGAGCTGCCTCTGCAGCTGTGCAACATCAATATGATCCTGATTCCCATCGCCATCTATTCCGAGCGACGGTCGCTGCTCTGCTTTACCTTCTTCATCGGTCCCCTGGGGGCGGCCATGGCGGTTTTCATGCCGGGCGTGAGTTTTTCGGATGTATCCCTGTTTCTTCCCCGGATGCTGGGATATTTCGGTACCCATTACATGATCATTATTGAATCTCTGGCCATCGGCACCTTCGGCCTCTACAGGCCCAAGTTTAAGGATCTGCCTAAGGCTGTCGGCGCATTCCTCCTGACGGCGCTGGTCATCTTCGGCATCACTGCCCTGCTGCGGGTGACTGGTCTTCATCCCCACGCCAACTATTTCTTCACCTTCGAAACCGAGCAGAATCCTCTGCTGGAGATTTTCCACAGCTGGATTCCCGTTCCTTTCCTGTATCTTCTGCCCTGCATACCGATACTGGCCTGTTATATGGCCCTGATGATGCTGATCATCAGCTGCTTCGATAAACTGAGAAAAAATTCATTGGTGCCAGAGGCACAATAATGCCATGCGCAGCACCAATAATTGGTGCAACCAAAGCACTAATATCATGCGCAGCACCAATAATTGGTGCTATCTATGGCTTTTCTGGTGCATTGCACCACAATTCAACGATATAGCACCAATCTTTGGTGTTCGAAGCAACAAGCAGCGATAGATAGCACCAAAGCATAATGAAGGGGACGGCTGTCTGAACCATCCGAGATAAGATGGAGCAGGCAGGCCGTCCCCTTGATGCTTGTGTTATTGAATTATTTCGTCAGATTGCGGACGAATTCTTCCGCTTTCTGCTGGCCGTAGGGAGCGTAGGCGCCCTGTTTCAGCAGCTCGGCAGCGTGGGGGAATTCCTCCCAGCTTTCTTTCTCGTGACGGACCAGAATGGGATAGAAGAATACGCCGTTTTTCTCGGCGGCGGCCCGGTCTCCGGGGGCGTCGCCGCACATCAGCACATGATCGGGCTCATAGCCCTTCTCCAGCATAACGCCGATGCAGTGAGCTTTATTGCCCACATCCTGGCACATCATCACATCCACCAGGGGCAGCAGGCCGAAGCGCTGCCACTCCTCTTCCACGGCGTCACGATTGGCAGCGGAAACGATGGCGATATCCGCAAAGTCCTTGACCGCTTCAAAGCCTTCCTTCACGCCGGGGAAGGCTTTTTTCACCTCCCAGGGAAGCTGGGCGATGGAGGCATTGACTGCCTTCGACCAGCTGAGAGCTTTTTTCAGAATGGGCTCCCCGGTGCACTCGATTTCCTGTTCCAGCGCGCCGTTGGAAAGCTCTTTGGCATTCTCGGCCCAGGCCTTCAGCTTCTCAATGCCGTCGATGGCGGTATAGGTTTCATTGATTTCAGACAGTGCCATGGACAGTCCCAGGAACCGGTTGATGCCCCGGGTCAGGGAATAGAGATTGATCTCATTCCAGCGCTCCAGGATGGCATCCTTCCATTCCTGCAGATTCCACTCCTCCACCATGCAGGGGCCGAAGCAGCGGAAATGTTTGATATCCATGGTATCCACAGCACATCCGTCTGAATCGACACAGATCAGATAGTCGTGCTTCTTGATAAAGTCCTGAGGTGCGCTGCTCATAGTCTGGTCTCCCAGCGTCCGCACCAGACCAGATCATTGTACTGGCCCTTGAATTCGGTTTTGCCCGTGAGCTTCTCCACCAGCGCGTGGATGTACTCCTTAGTGGGAGCATAGGCGTTGATGAAGGTCTTCAGCATGGGCGCGTCGTACAGATGATTGGTATAGCAAAGAGATACGCCAATGGTGGGGATCTCATGGACGGACCACGGAATCTCGGAGGAATGGCCCACAGAATAGGTCAGACGCACATTGTTGGTCTGGGCGTAGCCCTTCATGGAGAAGACCTCCAGCACCAGATCGAACTTCTCCTTGTACTCCTCCATGCTGTGATGTTCCATCATGCGGAACTTGTTGAAGGGGCTCTGATGCTCCATCTCCAGCTCGTAGTAATCCTTCGGAGCCGTCACCTCAAAGCCGGCAGCGGTCAGCTCGTCGATGAGCATCTGCTTGCCCTTGTCCGAACCCTGAGCCAGAGATTCCGGCGCGCTCTGGACGTAGTACAGCAGCACCCGCTTTTTCTCTGCCGGATTGACGGGCAGGATGTGCTGGGTATCTTTCACGAGAGTGATGCTCTCATCGGCAGCCTTGTAGGCGGCTTCGTGATGCTCGGCGCTGCCCACAGTGGCCAGGCCTTCTTTGGACGGGAACTGAAGATGATTCAGTCCCAGCATGGCCTTCAGACCAAGAATACGATGCAGGGCATCAGAGAGACGCTCCTGGCTGATGAGGCCGCTTTCCACACCGGCCTTCATGTAGGCGATGTCCTCTTCCGGATCGTTGAAGAACAGCACCATGTCGCAGCCCGCGGCGATGACACCGGGAACGGCATCCTTTCTGGAGGCGCCGGCGGTGAGGCCTGCCATATGGGAGGCATCGGTAACAATCAGGCCGTTGAAGCCCAGCTTGCCGCGCAGAAGATCCTGCAGCAGCTCCTTCTGAAGGGTACCGGGTTTGATATCCTTATCCTCGATGGTGGGATTGAAGTAGCGAGTGTAGGCCGGCTGGCAGATGTGGCCCACCATGACGGAGGGAAGATCCGCCTCGATGAGGGCTTTGTAAACCTTGCCATAAGAGGCATCCCACTCTTCCACGGAGAGATCGTTGCAGCCCATGATCAGGTGCTGATCTCTCTCCTCGGAACCGTCGCCGGGGAAATGCTTGGCGGCGCAGGCGATGCCGAGCTTTTTCATTTCTTCCATGTAGGCTTTGGAAAGCTCAATAATCTGATCGGGGTTGTTGCCATAGGCACGGGTGTTGACGATGGTGTTTCTCCAGTTGGAGACCACGTCGCAAACGGGAGCGAAGGTCCAGTTGCAGCCGATGGCCTGGGCTTCTTCCGCGCCCACACGGGCCATATCCCGCATGGTGTCCACCTTGGTGGAAGCGGCGCAGGCTGCGCCGGTGGCGACCATGGTGCCTTCACCCACCGCGCCGTTGCCGCCGGCTTCGCAGTTGGCGGCGATCAGCACCGGAATGCGGCTCTTCTCCTGGAAAAGCCGGTTCTGCTCATAGACCTCTTCCAGCTTTCCTCCCTGCCAGCGCACGCCGCCGATATGATACTTGGTGCAGAGCTCTTCAATATAGGCGGGCTCCCGGTGCAGGGTCAGGTTGATAAAGAGCTGACCGATTTTCTCGTCATAGCTCATGGAGTTATAGGTATCTTCCACCCACTTGATCTGCTCTTCATTCAGATAAAACGGGCGTTTGGTTAAATCTACCATGTTCTGTACCTCTTTTATTTCTTATAGTCGAAGTTGGGAATGCTGTTCCAGCGCTCTTTGAAATAGTGAGCCGCCAGCTTCGGTTTGCGGTCCCGGGTGAAAAGGCCCTTCTTGTTGCCCTGAACCCGGAGCATGGACTGACTGGTCATGAAGTCGGCAAAGTTCCAGGCCTGCTCGCCCACCACAAAGTCGAATTCATCGAAAACGCCATTGTTCATCTTGTAATAGTCCACCTGATACTCTTCGGTGTACATCATGGGAGTGGTGTCGTGAATGCCCATGACGGTGTCGGCACCGTACTCGGTGAACATCAGGGGCTTGCCCAGTTTCTCCCAGGCCTTCAGCTCGGCGCGAAGGGCCTCCGCGGGGCCTTCCAGATCGGGACCGCCGTAATACCAGCCGTAGTAACGGTTCAGGCAGATGACATCGGAAAGCTTCGCGGAGCAGTCCGTGTCGGGGCCGCCGGCCATCTGCACGCTGATGAGGGTGCAGGGTCTCTTCTGGGGATCCAGGGACCGGGCCAGTTCATACAGCGGCGCGAAGTATTCGTAAGCGCCCTCGCTGTAGGAATCGGGCTCGTTGGCGATGGACCACATCACCACGCAGGCATGGTTCTTGTCGCGGCAGATCAGGTCGCGGATCACGTCCTTATGATGCTCAAAGGTCTTGATACCGTGCTCCGGATCGAAGGTCTTTACCCGCTGACCGTTGAAGTTGGCGCCGCCGCCGAAGTCGAAGTTGATGCCCACGGCGGGGGTCTCGTCGATGACCACAAAGCCCTCCCGGTCGCAGAGACGCATCATCTCTTCGCTGTAGGGATAGTGGCTGGTGCGGAAGCTGTTGGCTCCCTGCCAGCGCATGATGGACAGATCCTTCACATACATGGGAACATTCATGCCTCTTCCGGCGGGGAAGGTATCCTCATGCTTGCCATAGCCCTTGAAGTAGAAGGGACGGCCGTTGATCAGGAACTTAATTCCATCGATCTTAATGGTGCGGATGCCGTAGGGAAGCTCATACACATCCTCCCCGGCGGTCACCTTCACCGTGTAAAGATAAGCCTTCATGGGCTGCCACAGAGTGACATCAGTGAGACGGATTTTTCCCTCCAGACCTTCGCCCTCACCCACGGTTTTGCCGGCTTCGTCGATGATCTCCACCTTGCAGGGAACATTTCCGGCCTCGGGACCGGCCATCTTAACCTGGTAGGAAAGCTCCGCATCCACTTTCTCAGCCAGCGGATCCGCCACATCGGCGGTCACGGTGATGTCTTCGATGTAGGTTTTGGGGGTGATGATGATTCTCACCGGACGGGTGATGCCGCAGTAGTTGAAGAAGTCGAAGTTGGGATTGTTCTGCTTCTTTTTGTTCTTATAGCCCTTGCTGGCCACGGAAGTGCCGCCCAGCATGCTGCTCTCGCCGCCCACGGGAAGCGTGGTGTAGTCGATGATGTTATCCACGGCGATGGTCAGCAGGTTGTCTCCGTCCTGAAGCCTGTCCCCGATTTCCACCTCAAAGGGCAGGAAGCCGCCCCGGTGCTCGCAGATCATCTCACCATTCAGGTAAACCCGGGCATGATGGGTGACCGCATCGCAGCGAAGCACCACCCGCTGGGTCTTTCTGAGGAAAGCGGGCACGGAGATATAACGCTGGTAAAAGGCCCAGCCATAGTGATCACGGAAGTCTACGCCTTCCTTCAGGTCGTTATAAGAAGCCGGAACCGGCATGGTCAGCGGATCGGGCAGCAGTTCGCCGGTCCAGCCGTTTTCAAAGCCATGTCCGTCATCCAGTCGGAAATTCCAAATTCCGGAAAGATCCTCCGCCAGGCGGGAATCCGTTGAAATAGGATAAAGCATGTTTCTTTTCCTTTCTCAAATCAATAATACATCGGGGCTGTATGCTCTTTACAGAACAACATACCCTTCCTCGTCAGCTTTGATGGGAACAACTTCCATAAAATCAGTGACACAAAGCACCAGGGGGATCCCTGTCCAGCAGAACAGGGTATAAAGCAATCCCAGGCCCTTTCTCCCCTGATAATACCGATGGCCGCCAGCCCAACCCAGGAAGAGCATCAGCCAGAGATAAACTTTTTTCTTGAAACGGTGTTGTCCTTTCAAAGACTCCTTCCATTTCAAAAAACGCCACAGGGGACCCCAGACGCCATAGGTCTGCTCTTCTTTGCCTGCAGCTCTCTCGGCAGCCTGCTTTTCATAATCAAGCTCCATCAGTTTCTTCGCTTCGAGAGCATCTCCATGAGGATCTTCCATCACAGGGGCTGTGTTTTTCTTATCGGCCATCCATATACTCCTTTTTTAAATTGACGGGGCCCGAAACGGACCCCGTCATGTTTAACTGTTATTGTTTATGCAGTTATTATTCTTCCGAATCCGGGAAGAACTTATGCCTTCTGAGCCTGGCTCTCGGCCTTGATTCTGGCAATCTCATCCTGAATCTCTTCCATCTTCTCTTTGTTCAGCGGATAGAACTTCATGGCGATGACGTTCAGAATCCAGCCGATCATGGGCATACCGATGAAGCAGATCAGAGTGGCGATCAGAATAGGCGTAGAATAAGGCGTTTCCTCGGTGGGCAGATGATCCTTGAAGCCGATGGCAGCATATACCAGAGCAACAAAGGTGGATGCCAGAGAGGAGATCAGCTTGTCAACAAAGCTGAACAGGGTACCCATCAGACCGGGGACATAACGGCCGGTACGGTAAACCTCATAGTCGGCGCAGTCGGCAGTCATGGGGATAACGATGTTGCCGGAAAGCTGAGAGAAGCCCTTCATGGCAATAAACAGGACGATGAAGAGCACACCGATCAAGCTCCAGCTGGCGCCATTGAACAGGTTGCCCCAGGAGGCCAGGTTGGTCAGCTGGAAGGAAGGCAGCTTCATGCCGGTGTTATGGCCGAAGCAGATCAGCAGAGTCAGCAGGCCGGCGGTAATCATGGAGCCCCAGGTACCTACCAGCAGACACTGCTTCTGACCCATCTTACGGGCGACATAACCGATACCGAGAATACCGAAGATGGCAACCGGCACACCGGTGATGGCGGAAACAGAAGCATTCAGCGCGAAGCTTCCGAAGATGATGCCGTACAGAGCCATAACCACGGAAGAGTTGCCGGTGGCGCTCATGGCCAGTTTATCAGAAGAAGCGGCCAGCACCAGCATCTGGATACCACGGTTGTGAGCCAGAACATCGGCGTAGTCTTTGAATTTGATTCTTTCGACCTTACCAAGACCATAGTACTTGGGACGGTCCTTACGCCACAGAGCGGCGATGGCGCAGCAGGCGAAGATAGCGGAGATCAGACCGATCACCAGCTGAGCGTGCTGCCACATGGCGGGATTGTAGAAACCGGAAAGAGTCTGAACACCATCTTCTGCGGTGGTGATAACCTTTTCCAGGGTAGAGTTCTGAGCCACAAGCTTGGCAATCTGATCAGCGGCATTGGCGGAGGTCAGAGTGTACTTGGGCAGCAGAGTACCGGTCAGGTATACCGGCCAGAAAATGCTCATCAGAACAACGTTGTAGGTAGCGTCGAACATGGTGAAGATGGGACGCTGCTTGGGATCGTTGGTCAGACAGGTCTGTGCGGATTTGGTAACAACACACTGGAAAGTGTAGCCAATGATGTAAACCGCATAGATGATGATGAAAGCAATAAATCTTCCGCCGTTGGGAATCAGCGGGATGACGCGGAACATGACAAATGTCATGAGGAACAGGATCGCGTTACCGATCAGAATGAAAGGACGATTCTTACCAAACTTGGTATTGGTATTATCAACCACCATTCCGATGAACGGATCCGTGACACCATCCCAGATTCTCATGATGGTAACAATGGAGCCGGCCAAGACGGCGCCGACGCCAACGATACCTACCAGGAAGTAGGAAATAGAGCTGACCAGAATCAGATACGCGTTCGTGGAGGTATTGTTCAGGGCATAAAAGCCAATTTCCCATAACCTCGCGCGGTGCATACCGGTCTTCGGGTCTTCCAAAGGTAATTTGGACATTTGTTTTCTCCCTTCTGAGAAAATTTTAGTAGTAACACAATCATAGCAAAATCAAAAAGCCTTGTAAATTGCAAATACTACACTTATTCATTGCAATTCGTCTCATTTTCTGATAAAATCAACAAATAGAGTTTTTTCTCAGCAGAGCTTTTAGAGGATATGCCCATGGAATTTGATATTCGTTACCTGTCCTACACCTTCAAGCACAGCTATTCTCCCGTTCCCGATCTCAGTCAGCCGCGGTTTCAGGAGCATTACCATACCCTGTACGAACTGCTCTACTTTGTTCAGGGGGACGCCACCTTTGTGATCCAGAATAACCGGTACAAAGTTCAGCCCGGCTCTCTGCTGGTCACGAAGCCCGGCGAATATCATCAGATCATCTTCAACTCTCCCATGCCCTATGAGCGCTATGTCATCCGCTTCAGTCCCCTGTCGCTGCTGGGAGACCTCACCAGGCTGATGGAACAGACCCAGTCGGTATACGATATTTCAAATACCCCCATTGCCGCCGAGTTTTCCAGGATGGATGCCCATCTGGACCAGGTGCAGGAAAATCTCCGCCTCAATGCCTGCATCGGCTCCATGAACCTGATTCTTTCCTATCTGGTCAGCTCCCAGAATCTGACCCGGGAGGCGGATTTTGTCAACACCGAATGCAAAACAATCGTGGACTATATCGATGCCCATCTGACGGAGATCCACAGCGTGGAGGATCTGGCCCATGCCCTTCATATGTCCCGGTCCACCATCTACCGCATTTTCGGCGAGCAGCTCAACACCCGCCTGATGACCTACGTACGGACACAGAAATGCCTGCTGGCCAGGACACTGATCCAGTCGGGTCAGTCGCCCACAGAAGTAGCCAGCAGGCTTGGATTTAATCATTATTCATCTTTTTACCGCGATTACCGCAGCATCTTTCATCATTCTCCGACAGAAATTCACAGAGAAACAAAGACAGATTACATCAGATAACATAGCTCAGGATCGTCCCGGCCATCCCGGGTTCCCTGTTCAGCCAGGTAATGTAGCCTTCCAGAGTGTCTGCCTTCACCCGCAGCGACTTCGACGCCGGATCCACAAAGGTCCGGCATTTTTTCTTGGCGTTTTTCGCCTCCTGAATCAGGTTGGCACCGGCTGCGTTGCCGTCCAGGGCCAGCAGGATGGAAGGTCTTCTCTTGAAAACTTCATAGGCAATACTTTTATAAAGGCCCATGGAGGAGGGTTCGATGGCCACCCTGACCTTCACCGGGGCGTTTTTGATTTTCCGCTGCTCTTCCTTGTCCACCCGGGCGGGAACAAAGGCAAAGATCTCGAATTTCCCCTGGTTCTTCTCCACCAGATAGCGTTCATAGCCCACCAGCCGGTGTCCCACCACAAAGCAGACCTTGTTGGGATCCGCCTGCTCCAGCAGCCGGTCAATCAGCTCCTTGCCATCACTTTTCACCTTAGTGCGATGCTGGTCATTGTTGAAGCTGCCGCCCACCAGAATCAGCGGCGTCTTGTTCTCCGGCATCTCTTCGATCTGATCCCGGAACACTTCGACCGCGTCCTTCTGATCCTTGGTGATAATCAGCATCGCCGAGGTTTTCTCCGTCTGATGGATCCGCTCGGTAAAGAAGCTGCGGATGCCTTCTCCTTCAGGAATCCGTTTTTCCAGCGCCTTCATTTTCCGGCGGAAGGCCTTGACGGAGGCGGAAATGATCACCTCTTCCGTATGACGCATCTGCGCCATATCCTCGGCGGACAGCTCCAGCAGCTTTTCCAGGGACAACTGTTCATCGATGGGCGTGGTGCCGTAAAGGGCAGCGCCGTCGGTACCCTGGACGCAGTCGCATCCCGCCTGAAGATACCGCTTCAGGGGATGCCTGGATACTTCAGAAAGGTTGTTGAGCCGCACATTGGAGGTAATCTGGAACTCCAGCACCACTCTCCGGCTGCGGATCTCCTGCAGCAGCTGGCGGCCCTGGGGAGAAGAAAGATTGGAGGTATACAGTCCGTGTCCCACCCGCATGTAGGGCATCTGCTGCCCCTTCTCCAGGCTGGAGGCCACACAGGCGATGGAGTTGGCCACATTGTCCCGGAGGCTGTCATTTTCTCCGGCGTGGATCCGGACCACAAAGGAGGGATCATTTTTCGCTATGGAAACGATTTCCCGGATCACCGGCCTTATCTGGCGGATATCGTTGATCTCTTCGCCGATGATATCGGAACCGGCCACATAGGGATCCTCTGCCACCGCCCGCAGCACCTGAAGGTTTTCCTTCAGCTCCGTATCCGGCGCGATCTGGTCCTTGACAATGGTCAGGGGAATGCGGCGGATACCGGCCAGGAAACGGAGAATCACGCCGGTTTCCCTGGTGACGGCGGGCATCACTTCATGAACCTGCTGGAGCATGCCGGGGGCCTGATCCTTCTTGACCAGGGTTGTATCCGTTATTTCCACATATTCAATTCCCTGGGTCTGATAGTTTCTGGCAATCCAGAGCAGCAGATCCTGGAACAGGGTATTTCTCTGGTAGGGTCCGCTCTGATGGTCCTGTTCGATTCTCTCCACACTCCGGCGGATGTCCTCATCGGGAATCCGGGAAGCGGTTCTCAGGGACTGACGTTTTTCCGACGGCCGGCCCTTGGTGAAAACATATCGGTAGAGATAGACTTTTTCCAGATTGGTGAAGACTGCCTGGCCATCCTTCATCACCGCCAGGGAGGCCCGGATTCTGGGAATGTTGTATTCTGCATTTTCAGGACTGGACAGGATCAGGTCCGCGAAATTGATAAAGGTATTGTCATCAATCTTCCGGGGCAGATACTTGCCGCTAAGATCTGAATTCTTAAACTTCTCTTCCTGGATTTTTCTTTCCCGCTCCAGCAGCGCCTGCTGCCCGGACGTAATCCGAAGACCCAGCTTTTTGATATAGTACAGAGGGTAAAGAATCTGATGCCAGATCCCCAGGGCCATCAGCACATCGGCCGGCAGATTGGCATTCATATGGGTATGCAGATCCGTGCGGAATTTCTGTTCCCGCAGGATGTACGTCTTGATGATGGTTTTTTCGATGGGCAGGCTGTAGTTTTTGGTCTGGCTCATGAGGGTCTTGGAGATGGCGGGAATGGATGCTTTCATCTCCACCCGGCCGTCGGGGAAGATATTCGCCACCTTGGTGCCTCCCAAACGGAATATATAAAGGTAGGATCCGTCGGCCGTGATATAACAGGGCACCTCGCCGCGGATGACCTTCAGCCCGGATTCATCCTCCGACAGGGGCAATGCGCAGAGCTTTGCCAGGTTGGAGATCAGATTGCCGGTATGATGGTTGGGCGTCCGCAGCACATAGGAAAGCCTCTCCCCCTCCCGGTAAAGGTCCACGATCATATCTTTTTCTTTGTCCAGATAAAAGCGTCCGAAAAACATGATGCCTCCAAGCAGTTAAAGTGACGGTCCGATGTCTGTTGACGGGCAGGTTATTCCATCAGGCGGTTCAGCACTTCCGCCAGACCATCTCTGGTGTTGTCTTCCTCGGTGACGATGTCCGCCAGTTCCTTAATCCGGTCCGTGCCATTGATCATGGCAATGCCTACGCCGGCTTCTTCAATCATACTGATGTCGTTTTCCTCGTCCCCGGCGGCCAGGGTGTTCTCCATGGGAACGTCCAGGGCTTCGGCCAGAATTCTCAGCGCATTTCCCTTGTTGGTGCCCGCAGGAAGAATATCCAGATACTGGGGTGAGGAGAAAAGTCCCATCACCTGATCTGAAAAACGGTCAGCCAGGGCCTGCTGCAGCTTTTCCAGCTTGGAATGCTCTTCCATTTCAATGGCCAGCAGCAGACAGGGATCCATGGTCAGCTCCCGGCTGACACTGTCGGTGACGATCAGGGGCATATGAATATGAAAACGGTAAGCGTTCAGCGCCTCTGTTTCCCGCCGGGTCACAATATAGGGCCCCAGATAGGTATGGCAGTGGACGTCCAGGCTTTCCGCCAGGTCCAGAATCTTTTCCACGACCTGTGGCCTGATGCTGGCTTCAAAAATCATTTCGCCCTTTTCCGCATCATAGATTTGGGCTCCATTGTAGGCCACCACATAGCGGCAGATCCCGGCAAGACCCAGGGCCTGGCGCATGGCCAGCACGTTGGTGAGGGCGCGGCCGGTGCCGATGGCAAAGATATTTCCCTGGGAAGTCCACTTTTCCAGAGCTTTTCTGGTGGCAGGGGAAATCAGTTTGTTTTCATCCAGCAGAGTTCCGTCCAGGTCGCTTAGAAATATTTTCCGTTCCATCAATCGTCTGTCCTTCAAAAATGTATAGTTCCTGTATTGTACCACAGATTCTGGGGAAAGAGCAATGCGAAAGATAAAATCCCTGATAGAATTCTACTGCATTAAAAAACCGGCAGAATCCATCTGCCGGTCGTCTTCTTGATGACGCTCCCGCCTTTACTGCAGCAGCTGCTGCACCTTGGCTCTCTGGGTGAACAGGACGCAGCCGCCGTGGGCAATGATTTGTCTCCTTCTATCGTTTAATATCCATGAATGGCATCAAGAATCTCATATAATTTGAGATAGGGTTCCTCGATTTTTTCCGGCGAAGCATTCAGCCGGTAGATATCCCCAGCCCCTGTTTGTGGCTCCCAGACCGGCAGATCATCTCCGGCGGAGGTTTTGCCGTACTGCTGCGAGTCCGCTGCTCCGTTGGGATCGCCGGTGGAGGCAAAGTTTACCAGATACTGCACCCACCTGCGGGACAGCAGCCGGTCCTCTTCGGTATAGAGCTTTGAATCCGCGGGAATGTTGCCGTAGAGGTAGACCTCCTCGCCGCTGTGCCAGGAGCCCAGCCGTCCGTTCTCCTGGGTGAAATAATACTCATAGACGGGAACGCCGTCCCGGAGGCCCTGCCTGGTCAGACAGTAATGGCCATAGGTAAAGAGCACGGCCGAGTAGATCTGCTCCCAGTTCTCCTTCGCTTCCTGATCCGTGGAGGCCGGGTACAGAGCCAGCACCTCGTCCGCATGATCGCCGAAGGAGCGCTGAATTTTCTCTTCGTAATTCTTGAGATTCGCGTTGCTGAAAATAATAAAGGCGGCGCCCTCATGGGCATTAAAGCCGTGCATCAGCGGCACCTTCATGGCGCTGCCATCCTGATAGGCCTCATAGGGCGTTTCGGACAGCACATAGCCGTCAATGGTGATGTGATGCTGGGTGGAGGCTTCCTTCACCAGCTGCTCAGCGGGAATATCCCTCAGCTGCTGGATGCTGGCACAGCCATAGCGCTCCAGAAGCTCCTTTCCACTTTCCAGGGCCGCATCAAAGAGACGGAAGGAATGGGCAGGCTCCCTGGCCGAAACCGTGGATGATTCCATCACCGCTCTTTCGAACAAGCCTTCCGTCAGAGGCGAGCAAAGCAGGGCACTGACACAGGCCGAGCCCGCGGATTCGCCCGACAGAGTCACGTTATCGGGATCACCGCCGAAGGCAGCAATGTTTTCCTGTACCCATTCAAGGGCCTTGATCTGATCCAGCAGACCATAGTTGCCGGTGGTGCCGTTTCCGGATTCCGCCGCCAGTTCTTCACTGGCCAGAAAACCGAAGACGCCCAGCCGGTATCCCATGTTGACAACGATCATTCCTTCCCGGGCCAGGGTTTCTCCCTGATAGTCACTGTACCAGGGCTGACCGGTCTGCAGGGATCCGCCGTGGATATAGACCAGCACCGGCAGATGATCCTCCCGGGTGGCTCCCGCCGGCTGCCAGATGTTCAGGTACAGGCTGCATCCCCATGGGGGCGAAATGGTCACAGGTAAGCACTCCCTCCCAGGGTATCACATCCTGGGGCTCTTTCCATCTCAGCTCTCCCACCGGCGGCGCCGCATAGGGAACGCCGGTATAGATGGCCACCTGGCCATCTTCGCTGAGCACACCCTGAATCTGTCCGCCCTCCACCTGAAGGATTTCGGTGCAGACAGGATTACGGTAGGTAACGGCCGGTATGGCCCGCGTCGGCGGCCAGGAAAGGAAGAAGACTCCTGCCAGCAGGGCCAGCAGCCCGGCAAAGCCAAGGAACTTCCACCCAAAGGGCTTCTCTCCCAGCACCTTTGTCTGAAGGAAAATATACCCGGCACAAAGAAGAATGGCCAGAATCCATCCCCAGAGACTGTTCTTATTCAGCTCCAGGGCGGAAAGATAAATCAGTATTAGCAGCAGAAAGGGAATCCATTTCAGAATCTGTTTTACCATGACAATATCCTTTCAGCATCGTCCGAAATCTGCGCAAAAATTGATCGTCCGCGCACACTTCGGAAAGTTTCAGCAGAAACCATTATACTCCAAAATTATATTTTATACAATATAATTTTTACGGTTCTCCTGCCAATCTTATCTCCTCCGGGATTTGAGTTTTTTCTCCGCCGGGATTTGAGTTTGACCCTGTCTGGCAGCCGTGATATAATCGTTTTGTTATGGCTGAAGGGTCTTCCCCTTCCGTCAAAAAAGGAGGTACATATGAGTTCAGTTTTGGAACGTTTCTTAAAATACGTGGTGGTGGATACCACCTCGAATCCCGAATCAGAGACCTTTCCCAGTGTTCCCGAAACGGAGATTCCCTTTGCCGACATGCTGGCCGGGGAGCTTACATCCATCGGCGTACAGAACGTAACCCGCGATGAGAACGGCTATGTTTACGGCACCATCCCCTCTACCATCGAGAATTATCAGGGACCGGTGGTGGGCTTCATCGCCCATATGGACACCGCTTCCGACGCCCCCGGCAAGAATGTTCATCCCCGGGTCATCGACTGCTATGACGGCTCCGATATCGAGCTGGGAAATGGCCTGGTGCTGCGCCCCGCTGATTTTGAGTCTTTGAAGGGCAACATCGGTAAGAAGCTGGTGGTCACCGACGGCACCACGCTGCTGGGCGGCGACGACAAGGCCGGTGTGGCCGAAATAATGACCGCGGCAGAGTATCTGATCAGCCATCCCGAAATTCCCCATGGTCCCATTCAGGTGGGCTTTACCCCCGACGAGGAGATCGGCCGGGGCGTGGATTTCTTCGATGTCAAGCGCTTCGGCGCCGATTACGCCTACACCATGGACGGCGGTGAGCTGGGCGAGCTGGAATATGAAAACTTCAATGCTGCTTCTGGCCTGGTGGAGATCAACGGCATCAGCATCCATCCCGGCTCTGCCAAGGGAAAGATGGTTTCCGCGGCCCTGGTGGGTATGGAATTCCAGTCCCTGCTGCCGGTGTTTGAGCGTCCGGAGCATACGGAGGGCCGTGAGGGCTTCACT
>CACZRP010000042.1 GCA_902783575.1 uncultured Eubacteriales bacterium | reverse complement strand
TTGTTGATACGGTTGAAGTGCCTCGTAAGCTGCTGTACAGTACGATTACCTATACGAATACAACCGATGAGGCTATTGAACATATGATTTTCTTCCCATATTTTCAAATCGTCGGTTATTGGGGGCATGAACGGTTAACAACGTCCGATTATGATACATACTTTGAGATGCCTTATATCAACCGTGATCATGACTCCATGATATATTTTGATATCGATGATATTACTACTGACGGCGGCAACCATATCCCTTATCTTGGCCCGGGGGAGAGCAAAACGATTCATGTTGCCTGGATCGTCACCGAGGATGAGCTGCCATTCATTTATCTAAGATTTGGCCAGGAACAATATTCTAAGATGTTCGACATCCGTCAGTAAGCATTTCAGAAACCAGAACCTGTTATCTTTTCAGCCGCCCTTCGGGGCGGCTGATTTTTTCATTCAGTGCATTTTGATCAGACAGATCAGCTTGACGGCGAGGGAAAAGAAGTCTATAATGGTTAGTTGTGCTTATTTTTCTAAAAGAGGGTTCTTTGTATGAAAGAGCTATTGCGAGCCATTAAATTTGCCCTGATTTCTGCCAGCGCGGGCCTGATTCAGATCGCCACCTTTACGGTGCTGAATGAATTTCTGCACCTGCCCTATTGGGCGAGCTATCTCATCGCCCTGGTGCTGTCGGTGATCTGGAACTTTACCCTGAACCGGAAATATACCTTTAAATCCGCAGCCAATGTACCGGTGGCCATGCTGAAGGTGGCAGCCTATTACGCGGTTTTCACTCCCCTTTCCACCTGGCTGGAAAACACCATGACCGTGAGCTGGGGCTGGAATGAATACCTGGCCACCGCCGTCAATATGATTCTGAATTTCGTGACGGAATTTTTCTATCAGCGTTTCTTTGTTTTCGGAAAATCCCTGGACACCCGCGTCCCCTCCCAAGAAAGCGAGGGTGACTGACGATGAAAAAACTGAGAAAGATTCTGTACCGGATCGTTAAATTTTTAGTCTGGCTTTTCTACCCCAAGATGAAAGTGGAGGGTACGGAAAACCTGCCAAAGGAAGCCGCCATCTACGTGGGCAACCATTCCCAGATGAACGGTCCCATAGCGGCGGAGCTCTACTCCCCGATTAAGCGCCGCACCTGGTGCATCGCCGAGATGATGCATCTGAAGGAGGTGCCCGGTTACGCCTTCCAGGATTTCTGGTCCCAGAAGCCCCGGTGGCAGCAGCCCTTCTTCCGGGTGTTATCCTACCTGATTGCTCCCCTGGCGGTGGTCATTTTCAATAACGCCAATACCGTTCCCGTCTACCGGGACATGCGGATCCGGGAAACCTTCCGCCTTTCCATGGAGCAGCTGAAGGAAGGCACCAGCCTGGTGATCTATCCTGAACACGACCAAAAATACAATCATATCCTCTACGATTTTCAGGATCATTTTATCGATCTGGCTTACCGCTATTACCGGCAAACCGGCGTGTGTCTGAAATTTGTTCCCTTCTATATCGCTCCCGCACTGAAGAAAATCGTATACGGCGCCCCTGTGATCTACAATCCGGAAAATCCCATCGCCGCCGAGCGGCAGCGGATCAAAGAGTACCTGATGACGGAAATTACCCGTCTGGCGGAGGCTCTGCCGGAGCACCGGGTTGTGCCCTACCGCAATATTCCGAAAAAGAACTACCCCATGAACCGAATTTCCATAGCGGAACCGGTGCCTTTGATCCAGCGGCCGGTGAAAAGGCCCATTTACGACTACCGGCAGTTCCGTCTCTCCCGTCTGAATGATCCAAGATTCTCCCATGCCAAGCTGCTGGGAGGCTGGCTGATATATTTTGCCATGTATTTCGTCACGGAAGGCCTGATTCCGGCGGAGAACTGCCATGTCATGCACTGCTGGCTGGATGACGTCATCCCCTTCTGCGAGTATTTCGTCATTCCCTACTATCTGTGGTATGCGCTGTGCTTCTTCTCCCTGCTCTACTTCTTCCTTTGCGATGTAGACAGCTTCAAGCGGCTTCAGACCTATATCATGATCACCCAGCTGGTGGCGATGGTCTGCTATATCCTCTATCCCAGCCGCCAGGATCTGAGGCCGGAGGTCTTCCCCCGGGAGAATTTCTTTACATGGGTGATCCAGGGCCTCTACACCTTCGACACCTCCACCGGTGTCTGCCCATCCCTTCATGTGGCTTACTCTCTGGGCATCGGTTCGGTATGGCTGAAATACCGTCCGGAGCAGAACTCCAAAGCCCTGACTGCCTGGAAAATATTCCTGGTACCCTTTATCCTCTCCATCTGTCTGGCCACCGCCTTTATCAAGCAGCATTCCTTCCTGGATATCATAGCTGCCGTTCCCGTCGGCTTTGTGGCTGAGTTCTTTACCTTCCACGTGATCCGGTTCCGGCCGGTATCCGATCAAATGTATAAGAAAGGAATCACTTATGAAACGCTTCTACGACCGTCCCGATGGAAAACTGCTGACTGATATCGATTCCATGCACTTCATCATGCCTCTCATGTACCCCAACCGGTGCGACAACGAGGCCTTTCTTTCCGAGACCATCGACCTGACAGCCCTGGATGAATATCTGGAGCGGAAGAACGCCTCCTCTCCGGCCTACAAATACAATCTTTTCCAGGCCATTGTCACCGCCACGCTGAAAACCCTGACCCTGCGCCCCCACATGAACCGCTTCATTGCCAACAAGCACATGTATCAGCGCAACGAGGTTTCTGCCGCCTTCACCATCAAAAAGATTTTCAAGGATGATGGGGACGAGGGTCTGGCCTTTATCCATTCCAAACCCACGGACAATATCGATTCCATCCACAACGAGATCTATCGCCAGGTTTCCTATGTAAGAGAAGAAGGCAAGGATCAGTCCACCGAATCCATGGATACCCTTCAGAAAATTCCGCTGTTCCTGAAAAAGCCCCTGGGCTTTGGGGCCCGCTTCCTGGACCGTCACGGCTGGATGCCCAAGTCAGTGATCGCCACCGATCCCTTCCAGTCCTCTGTCGTTCTTTCCAACCTGGGCTCCATCAAGCTGCATGCCGGCTATCATCACCTCACCAACTGGGGCACCACTTCTGTTTTCATTGTCATCGGCGAGCGCAAAAAACGTCCCTTCTATACCGATGACGGCACCATGACCATGAAAAACAGCGTGGATATCACCATGACCGTGGATGAGCGCATCGCGGATGGCTACTACTACTCCAAGACCATTCAGCTTCTCCGCAAGCTGCTGGAGAATCCTGAACTGCTGGAGAAACCTCTGGGCGAAGCAGTGGAACTGTAATTAAGTACCGAATTGACATCAAATCAATCCAATTAAACATTTTATACAAAACAATCCCCTCCTTATGATATAGTAGATCTATCCTTTAAGGAGGGGATTATTCAATCCCATATATTTGAGTCAACCGTCTTCAGGAGGTATATAAAATGATTTTAGGACTGATTATTACTGCTTTTGTTTTCTACTTTGTCTGCGGCGTTCTTTCCTTTGCATTCCGCCTGAGCTGGGGAATGTTCAAGGTAATCTTCCGCCTGGGCCTGGCCCTGATCTGCCCCGTGCTGCTGGTACTGTCCATCCTGTTCAGCGTGCTAGGATCCGGCTGGTTCTGGATTGCCCTTATCGTACTGATCTGTGTTCTTGGTTCGAAGAAAACCGGAACCCGGGCCTGGTAACAAAAGGGAAGAGAGATTGCAGTCATGAATGATATGACATATTTAAGAGAAGTCAACGAAGCAATCCAGGCCGGAGAAAGATCTCTCCGGTCTCTCCGGCAGGCCGAAGCGGCATTAAACAGTGCCGGAAACTGGGGCCTGCTGGATATTTTAAGCGGGAAAAACGGCGGTCTGATTTCCGGGCTGTTCAAGCATTCGAAAATGAGTGATGCACAGCATTACATTGAACAGGCCAAAATGGACTTATCCCGATTTGAGAATGAACTGAGAGATGTCCAGGACCTGAACTATCTGAATGTTGAAATCAGCGGCTTTCTGACCTTCGCCGATTTCTTCTTCGACGGCCTCATCTCCGATCTGTTTGTGCAGTCCAGAATTTCCGACGCCAAACGGCAGGTAAACGAAGCGATCTACCGCGTCGAGACCGTCCTTGGCCAGTTGAGAACAATCCATCACTAAACACTTTGATACAGAAAAGGAATCCATCATGAATTCTAAAATTATGAACAGCTGCCAGCTGCTGGCTGATAACCGTGACATCATCAAAAAAAGGTTTTACCTGGAAGATAATATGATGATCACCGCCGCCAGCATGATCTTTACGGAAGCAGGCCGTCAGGCTGATGCGGACCGTATGAAAGCCTGCCGGAAGCTCTTAAGAGAAAGAAAGGGAATTTTTTCGAACTTCCGAGGCGTTGCCGAGATGGTGGTTATCAGCCAGATGTCACTGTCAGAGAACCCCGAAGCATATCTGAATCAGCTGTTCTCCCTCTATGATCAGCTCCATGAAAGGAAGCTGTTCGGAACCGAATATATGGTTCTGTCCGCCATCAGCCTCAGCGAGCAGTATCCCGCCGGTATGGAGCAGGAAGCGGTGCAGAAGGTCCAATCCCTGCTGAAGACAATGAAAGGACTTCATCCTTTCCTGACCTCCAGCGAGGACATGGCTTATATCAGCCTGATGGCTCTGAGCCCCAAAACAGAAACCGAGCTGGTGGAAGAGACCGAAGCCGCCTATCAGCTGCTGAAAGACCGGTTTGCCTTCCACAAAGATGCGGCGCTGTCCCTGTCCATGGTTCTGGCCTCTCTGCCCGGCAGCGCGTCGGTGAAGTGCGCCAGAGTTCAGGAAATTTATGACGCCCTGAAAGAGCAGAAAATCAGCTACGGCAAGGATGCGGAGCTTCCGTCCCTGGGCATACTGAGCACTCTCCAGGTACCTGCCAAACAGCTGGTGGAGGAAATCAAAGAGGCGGAAACCTACCTGCATTCAAGAAAAGGCTTCGGCAGCTGGTCCATCGGCAAAAGAGCCCGCATCATGTTTGCCTCGCTGAGCACGGCTTCCGCCTATCAGGAAGACGTCACCAGAGTAAGCAGTTCGGCTGTCACCGCCTCCGTATCCACCACGATCGCCATTCAGACGGCCCTGCTGGTAGTCATGGCCACTAATGCTTCCGCCACCTCCGCAGCCAGCTCCGCCGCAGCTCATCACTAAGCGATAAAGATAGTTGTACCGGATCTCCAGACTTTGAAAGCAGCTGAAATAGAAAAAGTCAAAGGCATTTTCAGGTGAAGTGCCTTTGATTTTTCCATTTTTATCAAAATTCAAAGTCAGGACTTTGAATTCTTTCATTTTTTAAAAAGTCAAAGTCGGACAACTTTGAATTCTTTCATTTTTTCAAAATTCAAAGGCTGATCAGCCAAAATGGCCTTTGAAAAAATCATTTTAACGACAATTCAAAGGAGCAGCCTTTGAAAATAGCTGAAATAGAAAAAGTCAAAGGCATTTTCAGGTGAAGTGCCTTTGATTTTTTCATTTTTATCAAAATTCAAAGTCGAGTAGCAAAAAACTACACGTATCAGGAAATCTCCTCAACAACAGTTATATTCGAAGCCGGATAAAAGCCGATTTCGGCAGAGATAACCTTTGCTTGGCTTAATTATAAAAAGCCACAAGTCTTCTGCCTGTCAAGGC
>CACZRP010000041.1 GCA_902783575.1 uncultured Eubacteriales bacterium | reverse complement strand
ATTCTAAGGGCGACAGAAATATATCTGCCGCCCTGAAATCATTTTTATGCTAAATTGCAGAAACTCCCCTTGACAAATAAAGTCCTGAAAATTCATACTATTGGATTCTGCTCTAAGTCTGGTCCTTCCTGTACCGGTGCCTGCAATCCCTGAATATTGTGTCCGTAATCCCGGATGTCCACGTAATGCTGATCCCCCTGATGGGTCCCGCGCACTTTGTTGAAACGGTCGGCCAGCATCTGTGCGCGTGCCTTCGCGACCGCGTCTCCGTTTTCGGCTGCCAGGGCCAGCGCATCCAGCGCGGTTTTCACGATCTCTTTTCTCTCGGGGTCGTTCTTAACGGACTTTTTGCCCTTCACAAGCGCTTCCACCGCGTCAAAGATTTGCTTGCTGTCCTTCAGGTCCGGAGCCGACAGCGCGTTTTTCAGCGCCTTGTACTCCTCAGAGCGGCCTTCGGCGTTCATGCCGGCGGCAATGGTCCGGAACTTTGCTTTTGTATCTGCGCTCACCGCATAGCGCTCGGGACCGCCCGCCGCAAGCTTGACGATCCTCGTAGGATCTCCGGAAGCGAGCGCCTCTCGGATTCCTTCCGGTCCGGCAGCCTTCATTGCCGCCTTGAAATCCACGCTCTGCATCAGGCTTTCAGCGTGTTTTCTCGGGATGCTGACGGAGAAGCTCTTGTTCGGCTCATCCGTATAGAACAGGGCAGACACCGCTTTTGCCGTGTATTCCGGAAGCTTTCGATCCGGGAGGTTCTGCACATGCTCTCTTGTATGAAGCTCGAAATAGCGATGGTAATTCGGCTTGGTATCCATACTCTGCTTCGCGGAGTTTTTCAGTTCCTCCCAGCTTAATCTGTGTCCGAACAGGCGGTCCGTCTTCTCGCGGATCTTCTCGGCCTTCTCAGGGCTCAGCGTATGAAGCATGTTCAGCGTACCGACGACGCGTAGCTTCGTCGCGAGGATTCTTCTCGGATCCTGTCCCTGAAGCGCCTCCACATTGTCAAGGATTCCGTTCAGATACGATTCTCCCTTCTGTACCGCGACCCGTCCGTTTTCGCCGACGGACAGACGGAACAGGCTGTCCTGGTTCTTCGCCTTATCCATCCGGGTGAGGCTCTTCAGTGCTTTCGTCATCTCCTTGTAATCTTTGTATTCCTGACTGTCCTTTCCCCCAAGAAAAGAGGATCCGGCGTCCTTCAGCATCTTCACTGCCGGCGTCAGTTCGCTGCGGCTGACCCAGTTTCCGGCCTTTTCCTGGGCAATAACCAGCTCCTTCATATTGCTGGCGCGATGGAAAATGCTCTCCGGATTTTTGATTTCATTATTGACCACGCCTTTAAATTCATTGACTGCAGCGGTTGTCTGTTCTTTTTCTTCCTGCGACATGCCCTCATAATTCGGTACATATCCTTTAACCGCCTTCGACAGTTCTTCAAAAGCGGTGCCGATGGTTTTGAAAACCTCGTGTTTTTCCTGCTCGGAGGCAAACCCATGATCGAACTTTTCTTTCGCAAGCCTGCCGGCTTCTGCTGCGGCCTCCCATTTGGTTCTGATTGCATCCGGAAGGAACTCGATTTTCATATCATCCCGGAAAAAATCACTCGGGATATATTTCACGATACGATAAGTATCCGACAGAAGACGCGCTTCCTCCAGTGTCAGTCCCTGCTGCATCAGCCGTCTGTAATCCTGAAGCTGCCGGATTCCCGCCTCTGTATTATGTTTTTTGTTGTCATAAAGGTCCGCAGAAACACTATTTTTTGTATAGTCGGGAACATCACAGCCGATGATATCATAAAAATACATCAGCTGATTCCTTGATATTCCGGCGAATTCATGCGCCGCCTGCTCCAGATTATCCAGCCGTCTCATACGTTCCTGCTGCAGTGCCTGCCGGTCGATCTTATCCGTCTGATCATACTGAAGAAGAAGCTTTGGATCGTTGAATTCGGTAAAAGCGTCGATGTACTTCATAATTTTCAGCCCGGTTTCATACACCTGCGGATTCGTCTGGCGAATATGTTCCAGCTCCGCCTCCGTGGGAATGCGGGTAAACATGCCGGCGATGGCAGACACAGAATTATAGACAACATCGGAGGCATAGCTGTTTCTGTCCGGATGTTCCATCAGGCCGCGGCCCATGATCATCTTCGAATAGTTTAAGTACGGCTTCATCATCGGGTTCCGGTTCAGCCTGCTGTCATTTGCGATCTGCCGGACGTCATCCTCGCAGTCGATGAAGTATTGTTTCAGGATCCCGAATCCCGGCATGTCGAAATTCAAAAAGCGCTGTATTCCCTCCGAACCGATAAAGATCTTGGGGGATCCATGTTGCAGAAGCTGCTGCATGTCTTTTCCGTCATCATCTTCATGGTTCAACATATACTCGACGACCATCTTCAGATGATCGATGTCCTTCTTATGAGAACTTTTGATATAGGGATCATCTTTGAACATATCATAGATATTCATGATGACATCCATCTGATGCGTTGTAAATTTCGGCATTTTATTATCCTCCTCTGCTTCTCTTTATCCCACGAACAGATATATATCTTTTTCGTTCGGTTTTTTTATTATAATAGTAACTAGTTATTATAAGTCATTATACAGACTTTATCAACAAATGTCCAGCATAAACCTCAGAATGTCGCAGAACAGTCAGCTGTTTTCTTTAACAATTCCCCGGATTTTTCTGACATCAAGATCATGCTCGGGAGTTTGACACCTAAATCGAGAAAAATCGATATCAGGTTCAAATGTATACAATGGACGAGCTTGTCCCAAAAATCATCTGCTGAGATTGATGGCCGGCAGATCCAAAAACAATGAAAAACTCCCGAAGAAATACCCATTCCAGGGTTCTCTTCGGGAGTATTTTCGACGGCGCGGGGCCTGCCGTTACAGATTCTCCTGCTTCAGCGCATCGATGGGGTTATCTTTGCGGATCACTCCCGCGGCATACATCATGGTGGCGAAAACCACCGCGAAAACGCTGCCCGCAGCAATCACAACGCTGTACCAGGGAATATAGAAGCTCTGCTGGACAGCGCTTTCGGTGACGCGGTAGATCACATAGGTCATCAGAAAGGCGGCAGGAAGGCCCCACAGCAGACCTCTGAAACCGAAAATCACGCATTCGTAATTCAGCATTTTCCGGAAGCTTCTGTCGCTGAAGCCTATGGACCGGAGCATGGCAAATTCCCGTCTTCGCAGCATCACGCTGGTGGATATGGTGTTGAACACGTTGGCCATGGCAATCAGGGATATCAGCACAATGAAGCCGTAGGAGAAAACCCGCACCACTGTCACCAGCATACGCTGGGATTCTTTTTCCGCCGCCTGATCAAAGAGACGGGAAGAATCCATGTTCTTTTCCTTCAGATACTGTTCAATGGCACTATAGGCGGCGGCATGATCCGGTGCATTCAGGAAGAAGCGGGTATCATCCATCGTCAGTTCGCTTCCGGAGAGCACCTCGTCTTTCAGACTGCAGGGGTAGATCAGCACCGTCTGCTGTCGGGAGGAGAAGGGAAGAGAGGCATCGGTGACGGCACCCACCGTAAAGGTAAAACGCTGCTCGGCTTCTTCTTCTGTTAAAACCCTGGCCAGGGACCGGTCCGGCATGTAATTGTCGTCTCCCTGATTCCAGTGGGAAGCAGCCTCCGACATAACCTCCTCCGGATAGTAATAGTATTTTCCGTCGTCCACCTCGAACTGGACATAGCCGGGGATATCAGCAATCTGAGCCATATAGATTTCGCAGGGAACCTTTGCCGGATTCAGGACTTCGCATTTCCGAAAGACGAGATTGCCGTTTTCGTCGGAAGCTCTGGCGGTTTCCTGATTGTAGAACAGGCCCCGGGGCGCGGCAGGATCGGAAAAGAGGGCAGGATCAAAACCGTTTTCGCGGCAATACCGGGAAAAGGCGGCATCATCCAGGAAGGCCAGCACGCCATAGGTCAGGACATCCTGCGGCGAAGATTCGTTATAGGAAGCATAATCGGAGGACAGACTGTCCGAGGGTATATACAGCTCGGAGCTGCGGCTGAGGGCATAACAGCCTTCACTCACGCCCGGGGTTTCCAGGAAGGTCTTCAGCAGCGTGTCCGGGTCCGGCTGATCGGCGCCCACGGTATAGTAAGAAAGGTCATAGGCGGCGTCATCGGAGGTAACACCAGTGACCATATCGGTGAGATAGGAGCAGAAGCTGGCTGACGATATGAACAGAGTTACGCTCAGGAACAGCGAAAGCACGGTAGCCCGGTACCGTTTCCGGTTTCTCTTGAAGTTTTTGGCGGCCAGAAGCCCTTCGAAGCCGAAAAGCTTCCCGGTCAGCCGGGAAACCCTGACATCCCTGCTCCGGACCCGGATATCCTCGGTCTGCCGTATGGCGTCGATGGCGGAGATCCGGCTGGCCCTCCGTTCCGGAATCCAGGCGGAAATCATGGTGGTGGCCATGCATACCAGGGCCGCGATGAGGAGGCCGAGGGGGCTGATGACCAGCCGCATTTCCACCTGAGAGTCAAAGGAGAACATCCGGAAGGCGTCTCTCAGGGCCCACAGGGTCACGCCGATGCCCACGCAGCCGATGACAGCCCCCGCCGCCACCCCGGAGAGTCCCAGCACAAAGGCTTCAAAGAAAATGCTCTGCCGGATCTGGCGGTTGGAAGCCCCGATGGACTTCAGAATACCGAACTGTTTCGTTCTTTCGCTGACGGATATGGCGAAGGAATTATAAATCAGCGAGACGGAGCCGAAGGCGATCAGAAAAATCAGCACGGCGGCAAAGCCGTAGATGGCGTTGGCGATGCCCCGGGAACGAATGGATCCGTTGAAACGAAGCAGATCCAGATGCTCGGACCACTGATCAGAGATGGCATAACGGTCCATGTCTTCGTAGAACCGTGCCGGATTTTTCACAGTGAAGAAGACCCAGCTGTCCAGGCCCTCCGCCTCGTCCCATCCGGTCAGTACCGTGTAGCCGGGAAAGGAATAATCCTCCAGCAGAAGATCAAACCGTTCATACACGCCCACGATGGTATAGGTTTTCTCTTCTCCGTCAATTTCTTCCTCTGCAAAAGGATCCCAGGGGTTGAACTCATTCAGCTCCTGGCCCTGCCACAGGCGGCGGCCCACAGGAAGGGTGATGGTGTCACCGATCTGGAGTGTCCAGGCGTCCTCCCTCATCAGGTGGGATGGAACCAGAATTTCGGAGCTGTTTTCGGGCCAATGTCCGCTCTGCAGATGGACGGAAATCAGGTCCATAAAGTTTTCGCTGACGGAACGGACCAGAAGATAGGGCTTTTCGGTGTTTTCGAAGGGCAGTTTGCCGAAACCCATGGTTTTCCAGACAGCCGATTCTCTGATGTTTTTCTGATCCCTTGCCGCCTCCCTTTCCTCCGGGGACAGGGAGTAATAGAATGCGTGGAATCTTCCCAGCCGGGCTTCCTCTGAACGGATCAGAAAGCTGACGCCGCTGAAGGCACCCTCGATGACAGCCGTGATCAGAGCCATGCTCAGAACGATGCCTATGATGGTCACCAGGGTCCGGCTGCGGTTTTTCTTCAGGGAAGCCAGGGTATATCGCTGAAATACGTTCATTCCCTCGATCCTCCCAGCTTCTCGTCCCGGACAATGCGGCCATCTTCAATGGTAAGGATCCGGTCCGCCTGCCGGGCAATGGATTCATCGTGGGTGATGACGATCAGCGTCTGCTCGTATTTTTGATTGTAGAATTTCAGAAGCTCCATGATTTCTCTGGAGTTTTTGGAATCCAGATTGCCGGTGGGCTCATCGGCCAGCACCACCGCCGGAGCGTTCATCAGGGCCCGGCCTATGGAAACCCGCTGCTGCTGACCGCCGGATAGCTGATTGGGCAGGTTATGGATGCGGTCCTTCAAACCCAGGGTATCCAGCAGCTCCTGGAGCCTTGCCTGGTCTACCTCCCGGGAATCCATCAGCACCGGCAGGGACATGTTTTCCACCACATCCAGCACGGGAATCAGATTATAGAACTGATAAATCAGGCCTACTTTCCGGCGGCGGAACACAGCCAGCGCTTCTTCATTCTGCGTATAGACATCCTGCCCGTCCATAACCACGGTACCCGAGGTGGGCTGGTCGACGCCGCCCAGAATGTGCAGCAGGGTGGATTTGCCGGAACCGGAGGGACCGATGATGGCCACAAATTCCCCCTTCTCCACGGAGAAGGATACATCGTCCAGCGCCCGGACCTGATTCTCCCCTTCGCCATATACCTTTGACAGATGATCTATTTTCAATATTTCCATAGGATCTTTTCTCCAGATTTGTATTTTTCACCGCATGAAGGGGCATGGCCTGCCTGGCCATATCTTCGCGGTGCATCTATTATACTCATCCGGGCGGAAAACGCAAGGCAGAAACCACGGTAGGGACGATATTCATAGAGAATTAAGAAAGCGTAAAGCTTGTGGTAAAAAACATTCCGGCCTCACCCCTTTGCTATTCATATTTTGAATATGTATTTATGAAAAACAATATTTCTCATTCCATATAAGATATGTTATACCGAGAAAAATGATACAAAACCGCCAGATGTTTGAGGAGGAATGGTCGTGACAGAAAATGCCGCACATCGGATATCCCCGCATCCTGAACGCCCTCAGCTGCATAGACGAAGCCTGCTCGGAAGGTCTCTCCCGTTCTCATCTGGAGAAGCCGGGGCACCCATACTCCCGAGGCAGAGGCTTTTCTGGAACATCTTGGCTATTCAGAAAACGAATAACAATCTATTTATAATCAATATTTCACATTTCCCTCCCTTTGTGTTATGCTTGAGACAACAAACAAAGGGAGGGAATTTTCAATGAATTCATTCGTATATTATTGTCCTGTGAAGGTATATTTCGGCGAGGGCGGCGTGCAGAAGCACCTGCCGGGCGAGCTGGCAAAGACGGGAGACACCGTCATGTTGGCCTACGGCGGCGGCTCGGTGAAGCGCAGCGGCCTCTACGATGAGCTGGTAGCCCTGCTGGCGAAGGCCGGAAAGAAAGTGGTGGACTTCGGCGGCATCAAATCCAATCCCACCTACGCCAAGGTGCTGGAGGAAGCAGAGCTGGTCAAAAGGGAAAAGGTGGATTTCATCCTGGCAGTGGGAGGCGGTTCCGTGATGGACTGCGTCAAATGCATCGCCGCTGCGGCCAAAGCGCCCAAGGACCTGTGGGAGATGGAGATTGATGATCACGTGATGGCGCAGGAGGGCGTGCCCTATGGAGCCATCGTTACCCTGAGCGGCACCGGCTCAGAGATGGACAATGGAGCCGGCATTACCAACGAGGAAAAGAATCGCAAGGGAAATCTTCCCGGCACCTACGCCGAGTTTGCCATTCTGGATCCCGGCTATCTGCTGACAGTTCCCAAAAAGCAGATGATGGCCTGCGCCTTTGACAACCTGAGCCACTGCATGGAGACCTACTTTGGCCGGGGCACCGGCGTGATGGACCGGATGAACGAGGCGCTGATGCATGATATCGTTGAAAATATCCGCGCCTACCTGAAGGATCCTCAGAATATCGAAACCTTAGGCAATCTGATGTGGGATTCTTCCCTGGTGCAGACCTTCCTCTTCAATATGGGCAAGCCCGGCGATTTCCAGTGCCATGCCATTGAGCATCAGATGTGTGCCTATACCGGATGCAACCACGGTATGACCCTGGCAGTCATTCATCCCAGCTACTACCGTCATATAGTCAGCGATGCGCCGGAGAAGTTTGCCCGGTTCGGCAAAACCGTTTTTGATCTGGATCCTGCCGGCAAGACGGAGCTGGAGCTGGCCAAAGAAGCGGTGGAGGCTCTGGCGGACTTCATCAAGGAGATTGGACTGGATCAAAGCTTCACCCAGCTGGGACTGGATGTCAATGAGGAGATTCTTCATCTGGTGGCAGATACCTGCGGCCTTTCCGGCGGCAATGTCCGAAAGCTGGAGAGGGAAGAGGTCTTCGAGCTGTTAAAAGAAGTGATGTAATTATAGAAGCATAGATACTTTGGAGGAGAAAAAATGAGTGATGTATTTCCTCGCGGCGGCCTGAATCCCGCCAGCAGATACTTTACCGGCACAAGTTATTTTTCCGCTTTGAGCGAGGACCAGGTGCAGATTTTCAATGTGACCTTCGAACCCGGATGCCGGAATTTCTGGCACATTCATCATGCCTCCAAGGGGGGCGGCCAGATCCTATTATGCACCCAGGGCCGGGGCTGGTACCAGGAATGGGGCAAAGAAGCCAGAGAGCTTCGTCCCGGTGATGTGGTGAATATTCCCCCGGAGGTGAAGCACTGGCACGGCGCCGCAAAGGACAGCGAGTTTGTTCACATTGCGGTGGAGGTCCCCGGTGAGGATTACAGCACCGAGTGGTGCGAATGGGTCAGTGACGAGGAGTATTTTAAGCTTCCGTAAGTTTTTCCTGTATTCTTCCTCTTGCAATCCTGCGCCAGACAGGATATGATGATCTGTAGAAATGGCACGTTTTTACAGAAAAGGAGGAAGAAAAATGTTTGTATTCTGGGGCGACGGATCGCAGGAAGCCAAAGATCTGATTAACAGCATCATTGTTCGCAGCACGGAAAACTTCAACTGGACATTCATCTTTATCCTGGCTGTTGTTTTCTATGTCTACTGGACAGAAATACATAAAAAGAACTACGAAGTAATCTGGGCCGGTCTGGCTCTCTACGGCGTTCACTGGCTGTACGAGATCCTGAATGCAGTGATTGCTCATGTGGCCGGCTATCCTCTGTGGGCAGTCAGCAATGAGTCCACTACATTTATACTGCTCATAGGCGTTTGCTGGGAGCTTTCCATGATGTTCTCTCTGGCCGGCATTATTTCCTTCAAAATGCTGCCGAAGGACAGAACCGTCCGGTATTTCGCGAAGAACGGCAGAAAAGGCATCAGCTGCAAGCTGGCCGGTGCCATCAGCATGGCCCTGCTATTTGCGCTGGTGGAATCGTTCCTGGCAGGCACTTCCAATCATTCTTTCATCTGGGTATACAAATGGTGGGGCGTTCTTCCGGTCTTTATCACGACCTATATTCCCTTTTTCCTGGCCAGCAACTACGTGCCAGATATGGCGCCCAAAACCAGAAAGCGTTTTCTGGCAGGCATCTGGGGGCTGGACGCGCTGCTGCTCGTCATATTGATTCCTCTGGGGATTATCTGATCTTTGGTGCCTGAGGACATGTCCTACGGGCGTTGTTTCGGACGGGCTGCTGGCATTGTTGCGGCCGAGCCGCGGGCTGGAACTCACGTTGGTCAAAGAGCTGTGCCGGCAAATGATTTTTTTAACTGACTCAGGAATCGTTCCGCCACTGGCGACAGGGTCTGATATCGGGACCAGGCCAGATACAGGGTAACTTCAAGTTTTGGAATCAGCGGTCTGAAAACCAGGCCGCTGTTTTCTGTGGTTTCGATCAGATCTTCAAAGGTCAGCAGATAGCCCAGGCCTTCTCTGACAAACATGCCTCCGTTATAGGACAGCCGGAAGGAGCCCTCCTGGATAAAGTCAGGAAAATCATTGCCTGCCCAGCCGCGGATTTCATTATTCCAGCCCTGATCCGAGCAGAAGAGCGGCAGCCCCGCGAGATCTGCGCTCTTCAGGGCTTTTTTCTGCGCCAGAGGATCGGCTGCGGGAAGAATCAGACCCCATTGATCCTTTTCGGGGAAGGGAAGAAATTCATATTTTTTGCTGTCGGGCTGTTCCGCCAGCACCAGAAAGTCCAGCAGGCCCTTGTCCAGCTTTTCCGTGGTCTGTTCCGTATCGCCGCTGGTGATATGGTATTTCACTGCGGGATATGATTTCTTGAATTCCCGGATGGCTCTGGCCAGGTACCGGATCCGGGAGGACTCCGCCAGTCCCAGATACAGGTCCCCGCCGCTGATATCGTCCAGGGAAATGAATTCCTGCTCGATCCGGTCAGCCATCCCAACCAGGTCTTCGGCCCGGTCCCGGAGCAGCCTTCCTTCATCCGTCAGCTGAATACTGAAGCTGTGACGGACAAACAGCTTTTTTCCCAGTTCTTCCTCCAGGGATTTCAGCTGCTTGGACAGGGTGGGCTGGGTCACATGAAGCTGTTCCGCGGCCCGGCTCATGTTCTCAGTCCGGGCGACAGCCAGAAAATATCGTAGGGTTCTGATCTCCATTGGTTTTCCTCTGTGGTATCTGATGTGCAGGGGTAGCAGAAGTATCTCAGGTGGTGAAAAGTTATAAGGTGATATAAAGCATATAATGTGATTTTAAGTATATAAGGTGATCCCCGGCGGCGTCAAGGGCAATGTTGTTGGAGGCGATGGTTGGCCTAGTCGGTAGTAGATGGGGTAGTCCGGCAGGGAATAACAGCGGTTCACGGCGAAGGGAAAGTATGATATACTTGATATATTCAGGAACTCGCATTCAGACATTTCACGGAGGTGACAAGATTGCCTTTTAAAATTATTCGGGATGACATCACCAGAGTCCGGGCCGACGCCATTGTGAATACCGCCAATCCAGAGCCCTGCTTTGCCAGCGGTACCGATGCGGCCATTTACCATGCGGCCGGGGAAGAGGCCCTGCTGGCGGAGAGAAAAAAGATCGGCCGCATTGCCCCGGGGGAGGCCGCAGTCACCCCTGCCTTCCGGCTTCCAGCTAAGTATATTATCCATACCGTCGGTCCTGTTTGGGTTGATGGCCGCCATGGAGAGTTTGAAACTCTCGCCTCCTGTTACCGTAAATCCATGCTCCTGGCGGAGCAGCTGGGCTGCGAAAGCATTGCTTTTCCTCTGATCGCTTCCGGTGTCTATGGCTTTCCGAAGGATCATGCGCTGGAAACAGCCCTGACGGCCATTCGAAAATATCTCGAAACCTCGGAGCTGACAGTAACCATCGTTGTTTTTGACAGCAGCGCCTACGAGACGGCCTCCGGCTTGACCCGCCGGATTGAGGCTTTCATTGATGACAACTATGTGGAACGTCAGTTCCAGACCGAATACGGCAATGCCCGGCAACCCGAGGCACGAGGCAATACCCTGAGGCCGGCGCCGCGAGGTAATGTCCGGCCATCGGCACCGCGAGGTGCATCGCCAAAAGGGGAAGCACCCCAGGAAGACGCATATTCAGCGGACGCCGCCGTGCCTATCGCGCCTCCTTCGGACGCCGCCATACAGGCGCTGCCTCCTTCGGATGCCATCAGACCAGCCGCGCCTCAACCTTCAGCATCCCGGCCATTCCCGTTTGCCGGCAAGCGGAAGAAAAAGGCCGCCAATGCTGCACCTACGATGGTGGATGCAGATAGCAGTCCTTCTTTGGAGGACTTGATCAGCCATCTCGGCGAAACCTTCCAAGCCAGGCTCCTCCGCATGATTGATGAAAGCGGCATGACTGACCCGGAAGTCTACAAGCGCGCCAATATTGACCGCAAGCTGTTCTCCAAAATTCGGTGCAATGAACACTATGTGCCCAAAAAGAACACCATTCTGGCCTTTGCCCTGGCCCTTCGGCTGAACCTCGACGATACCCGGGACCTCCTTTCCAGCGCCGGCCTGCTGCTGACCAACAACAGCAAGACCGACCTGATCGTCCAGTTTTGCATCGAGCACCAGATCTACGATATTTTTGAAGTGAACGTGCTGCTGTTCAAGTTCGATCAGCCGATCCTCGGCTGACTCAGTTTCACAAAGGAAGGGTTTTTATCTGATATCGTGATGGCCCTCATTCGCCGGGGAGGAGAACATGTCAATTTCCTGGGATCTGCCTCCCCATGGGGGAGGAGAACACTTCAATTTTCTGGGATCTGCCTCCCCATAGGGAAGGAGAACTGTCCATTTTCCTGGCAAGTGCCTCCCCAGTGGGGAGGAGATCACGTCCTTATTTAACACTTCTCCTCCCCGCAGGGGAGGCAGTCAGGCCTTTTTTCAACACTTCTCCTCCCCGCAGGGGAGGCAGTCAGGCCTTTTTTCAACACTTCTCCTCCCCGCAGGGGAGGCAGTCAGGCCGTTTTTTGACACTTCTCCTCCCCGCAGGGGAGGCAGTCACGTCCTTATTAAACACTTCTCCTCCCCACGGCTGTCTGCGGACGCCTTCTGGTCGACCTCGTGGTAGGAAGTAATCAGGAAAATGACCCGCACCCCTAAAAGTGGAGTTTACGAACATGTGATATAATGTAAACAACACAAGGAGGAAAGGTCATGGGAAAGAAGAAGT